>CAXTCB010000232.1:0-2127 GCA_964242875.1 uncultured Acidobacteriaceae bacterium | reverse complement strand
TTCGCCCCATCCATCTGGTAGCTGCGCCGGTCGCCAAACTGCGGTGCCGAGTCCGCCGCCTCGCGAAACGGTCCATAGAACGCACTTGCAAACTTCGCCGCATAACTCAGGATCGGCGTGTCCGTCTTTCCCGCCGCGTCGAGCGCCGTCCGCATCGCGGCCACGCGGCCGTCCATCATATCGCTCGGCGCCACAATATCCGCCCCCGCCGTGGCCAGCGACGCCGCCGTCCGCGCCAGCAGCGGCAGGCTCGCATCATTCTCCACATGCGCGTGCTCACCATCGCGAGCCACGACGCCGCAATGCCCATGGCTGGTGTACTCGCACAGGCACACATCCGCGATCATCACCAGCCCATCGAGCGCGCGCTCGCGCTTCATCGCCTGCAGTCCCTGCTGCACAATCCCATCCGCCGCCCACGCGCCAGAGCCTTCGTCATCCTTCTCCGCCGGCAAGCCAAAGAGCAGCAAACCCCCCACCCCCAGCGACGCGCACTCCCGCGCCTCCTTCAGCGCCTCATCGAGCGACAGATTAAACACGCCCGGCATCGACCCAATCGGCTTCCGCACGCCCTCGCCCGGTACCAGAAACAACGGGTAGATCATCTGTCCCGGCCGCAGGTGCGTCTCCCGCACCAGCCCCCGTAATGCCTCTGTGCGACGCATTCGCCGCAGCCGTGTCACTGGAAAGTCCATACCCCGATTCTACGGCGCGGCCTTAAGCCCAGACGGCACAGCCACACTGCCGTCTCTCGAACAGCCCGCATCGAATCAGCCATGCGCTCCCGCACTCTCCTGCCGCTCACCCTCGCCGCCGTTGCTGCTCTTCCCGCCGCCGCCCAGACCACCTCGCCCGCAGGTGTCGCACCTACCCTTCTCGTCCTCTCGAAGAAAGCCCACACCCTCGCCATCGTCGATCCCGCCACCCTCAAGGTCCTCGCCACCGTCCCCGTCGGCAACGATCCCCACGAGGTCACCGCCTCTGCCGACGGCTCTACCGCGTTCGTCTCCAACTACGGCTTCGGCGCCTACAACACCCTCGCCGTCGTTGACCTCCTCCACCACGCCGCCCTTCCCGCCATCGACCTCGGCGCGCTCCGCGGCCCGCATGGCCTCACCTTCGTCGACGGCAAGGTCTGGTTCACCGCCGAGCAGAGCAAGAGCATCGCCCGCTACGACCCCGCCACCCACCACGTCGATTGGATCCTCGGCACCGGCCAGAACCGCACCCACATGCTCTTCGTCGCGCCCGACCTCAGCCGCATCGTCACCGCCAACGTCAACTCCGCTACCATCTCGCTCTTCGAGAAGGCCCAGATGCCGCCGCTCGGTTCCGGCGGCCCGCCGCCCGTGCCCGAAAGCTCCGCCCTCACCGTCTCCCAGGGATCCACGCCCGAGTCGACCTTCCACGAGACCACACCGCCACCCCCCGGCCCACCGCCCGGTCCCCCCCAGGAAGACTGGAGCGCCACCGTCATCCCCGTCGGCCGTGGCTCCGAAGGCTTCGACATCTCGCCGGACAATCGCGAGATCTGGGTCGCCAACGCCGGCGACCGCACGCTCTCCATCATCGACGTCTCCGGGAAGAAAGTCATCGCCACCCTCCCTGACGCCATCGAGCACGCCAACCGCCTCAAGTTCACGCCCGACGGCAAGCGCGTCCTCGTCTCCTCGCTTGGCGGCACCGCCCTCACCGTCTTCGACGTCGCCACGCGCAAGCCGGTCAAGCAGCTCGACCTCGGCAAGGGCGCCGCCGGCATCCTCATCGAGCCCACCGGCCGCCGCGCCTTCGTCTCCTGCTCACCCGACAACTACGTCGCCGTCATCGATCTCTCCACCCTCACCGTCGTCGGCCGCATCGACGCCGGCGGCGAACCCGACGGCCTCGCCTGGGCCACCCGCCCCTGACCTCCGCGGGCGGACCGTCGGTCCCGGCCATCCGCTTGACGACAGCCCTCCCTTTGTTGTCATCCCGTAGGGATCTGCTTCTCTCCCGCAATCCTTGCAGGCCGCAAGGAACCAGCCCCACCGTGCGGGCACACCTACAGCCCCATCTCCCCCAGCCCCGGGTGTCCCTCCGGCCGCTTCCCCAGCTCCCAGCGAAACGTCCGCTCCGCCTCCGCAATCG
>CAXTCB010000231.1:0-2185 GCA_964242875.1 uncultured Acidobacteriaceae bacterium | reverse complement strand
CCAGAGACGCCGCCGTCGTCGATCCGTTGAACCACTGCTGCCCGTACTCCGTCGGACCGTAGTCATGTGCCGAGTACACCAGCTGGTTCGCTACACTCAGCACCACCGGTGAGTTCGCCGCGCCCGCCAGGTTGCCTCCCCACCAGTAGTAGTCGTTGCTTGCGTACGCATCCGTCCCTTCCACAAAGATCAGCAGCTTGGAATTCACCGCCAGCACCGCGTTGCCCGCGCGCTCGGCAGCCAGGTGCCAGTCATTCGCTCCACCGCAGTCCCAGCATGCACCGCCGGAAAACGCGTTATGCGGCTCGTTGCGCAGGTCAAACCCGATCACCGTCGGATTGTTCGCATACCGCTGCGCCAGCGTGGTCCAGTCGTTGATCCACGCGCTCTCCGGGTAGCTGCTCGTGAACCACAGCCCGTTCGACTCTGCAGAATCCCCCGCCTCTGACCGGTGATTATCCAGGACGACGCGAAGCCCCAACACGCCCGCCTGCGCCACGATCTTGTCCAGGATCTGTAACGAGTTCAGTCCCTGCAGATCCGTGTTGATCGCGCCGCTGCTATTGCTGAAGCTGAGGCTTGATGGCACCTGCGGCGTCTCCACCATCTGGTTCGACATCGGAATCCGCACCGTGTTGAACCCCTGCGTCTTAATCGTCTGGAGGATGGTCTTGTAGTCCTGCGAGGTCAGCCCGCCCGCAACGCCTCGCGTCGTCTCGAAGCCATACCAGTTAATGCCCGCGAGACGCACCTGAACACCATTCGCGTCCAGAATCTTGTTTCCGCTCGTGTGCCAATAACCTGTACCCTGCGCCATCGCGCAGAGCGGAAAGAGCACAGACAGGGCTGCGGAAGAAAGGTAACGCCGCACCACGCGCCAGACAGGCAGGCACAGAGAAAATTTCGGAGATAAGCTCATCGGGGAACTCCGCTCAGGGTTGCGCAGGGCCAGCCTGCGCGTTTAATGGATCTCCGCTGCCAGAACAAAGACGGCAGCGAAAGGATCACAAACCCGGTCAGCAGAACGGCATCGAGGCAAGGGAAAACAGAGCCTCCGCGAGATCGGCAGTTGCACCCTGTCCGTCAGGCGAAGCCGCCCGGAGAAGATCGTCCGGGCAGTCGGAGTGTACGTGACCCCGGCGGAGCGGGCAATATGGAACTCGCCTTCCGGAAACAAAGCAGCAACACTTGCAGAAGGAACTCGTGTATCGAACCCGCGACCGGTGTGGGCCGGGACGGCGCGTCGGCAAGCCCTTCCGGGAACATGCTGGCCGCTCCTCGCCGCCGCGGGTGCAGGAGCGATCCCGCCGCAAACGCTATACCCTGTCTCTATGCGCTACGGCTTCTGGCTCCCCGTCTTCGGCGGCTGGCTTCGCAACATCGACGATGAATCCATGCCCGCCACCTGGCCCTACGTGCGCGACCTCGCCGTCCGCGCCGAACAGATCGGCTTCGATCTCACCCTCATCGCAGAGCTCAACCTCAACGACATCAAAGGCCCCGAGGCCGACTCGCTCGACGCCTGGTCGACCACCGCCGCCCTCGCCGCCGTCACCAGGAAGCTCGAGCTCATGGTCGCCGTTCGTCCCACCTTTCACTCCCCCGCCCTGCTCGCCAAGCAGGCCGCCAATATCGACCGCATCGCCAACGGCCGCCTCACCCTCAACGTCGTCTCCTCCTGGTGGAAGGACGAAGCCACCCGCTACGGCATCCCCTTCGACGAGCACGACGATCGCTACGCCCGCACCTCCGAGTGGCTCGACGTCGTCTCCGGCTGCTGGCGCGAGCAAAACTTCTCCCACCAGGGCAGGCTCTACACCGTCGATCAAAATCTGCTCTCACCCAAACCCCTCGCCAAACCCCGCCCCACCCTCTACGCCGGCGGTGAATCCGAGACCGCCAAGAACCTCATCGCCGCCAAGTGCGACGCCTATCTCATGCACGGCGACAATCCCGACGTTATCGCCGCCAAAGTAGCCGACATGCGCCGCCGCCGCGCTGAGCATCCCCACCTCCCGCCGCTCCTCTTCGGCGTCACCGGCTACTGCATCGTCCGTGACTCCGACGCCGAAGCCGACCGCGAAGTCACCCGCATCACCGACGTCAGGCAATCCGCCCGCGGCTACGCCAACTACCAGCAGTTCATCACCGGCTCCAACCTCGAAACCGAGCTCAGCCTGCGCGA
>CAXTCB010000230.1:0-2197 GCA_964242875.1 uncultured Acidobacteriaceae bacterium | reverse complement strand
CCGGCTTCGACCTTGCCGACGAGATCGGCGCCGACGTCTGCGGCCTTGGTGTAGATGCCGCCACCGAGTTGGGCGAAGAGCGCAACGAGGGAGGCGCCGAAGCCGAAGCCGACGAGCTGATAGGGGACCTGCTGCGGGTGATCGAGGCCGCCGAAGGCAAGGAAGAGCATGCCGACGCCGATCAGCGAGAGCGCGATGACGACGAGGCCTGTGACAGCGCCGCCGCGGAGCGCCATCTGCAGGGCGCGATTGAGGCTGTGGCGGGCGGCGGAGGCGGTGCGGATGTTGGCACGGATGGAGCAGTACATACCGGTAAAGCCGGCCAGACCGGAGCAGATGGCGCCGACGAGGAAGGCGATGACGGTTTTGAGTGCATAGGGCGCGGTGCGTGGGGAGAGCTCGTACCCGCCGAAGACGATGACGGCAAGGACGGCAGCGATAAGGGCGATGGTGCGGTACTGCCGGCGAAGGAAGGCCTCGGCGCCCTCGCGGATAGCGTCCGAGATGAGGCGCATCTCAGCGGTGCCGGTGTCGGCGGAGAGGACCGAGCGAACGAGCAGACCGGCAGCGACGAGCGCAAGGAAACCAACGGCCATGGCTCCCCAAAGCCAGGCGGCGCCGTTATCGCCGGGCGGCGTGGAGAGAGGGAGGCCTGCCTGCTGCACTTGAAGGAATACACCGAGGGTTGCTGCTACCTGCATGCAAGAATTCTCCTTTGGCGGATGCGGAACGAACTAGATCGCTGAGGCGCGCCATTACAGCACGTGGGCCTGCGATCGTCAACGGTGGACATTTTGATGATCGCTGCCACGGAGGTGCAGCTCTGAACGAGTCGACGCTGCTGCGCTCTGATTGGCGCGGAGATGCACAAGCTGAGAGGGGCCAAGCTGTTAGACTCTATAAAATCCACTCCTTGAAGGAGAGGCGATGCAGGCAATGCTTGCGCTCGAAGACGGGCGTATCTTCCGCGGTAAGAGTTTTGGCGCTCAGAAGGATGCTCTGGGTGAGGTGGTGTTCAATACTTCGCTGACCGGCTACCAGGAGATCTTTACCGATCCTTCGTATGCGGGCCAGATTGTCGTTCTGACGAACCCCCACATTGGAAATTACGGAACGACGCCAGCGGATGCCGAGGCGAGCCGGCCTTACATCGAGGGGCTGGTTACGCGTGAGTTCTCGCCCATGAGTTCGAACTGGCGATCGACGCAGGTGGCGGACGAGTACCTGGAGCGGTATGGCGTCCCGGTGATCGCGGAGGTGGACACGCGGGCGGTGGTGCGACATCTGCGGGCGAACGGCGTCATGCGCGGGGTGATTGCGTCAGGTGAAGGCCTGAAGGCGGATGAGCTGATTGACCGGGCGAAGTCAATCCAGCATATGGTGGGCGCGGACTTGGCGAGCATGGTCAGCACAAAAGCGGCGTATACCTGGGACGCGCAGGAGCCGAAGAATCAGACTGGCGATGCGCTGCTGGGCGTGGGACTCGAAGGCACGCAGCCGATGCATGTGGTGGCCTATGATTTCGGAATCAAGGAAAACATCTTGCGGATGCTGACGCGCGAGAACTGTCGCGTGACCGTGGTGCCGGCGAAGACCTCGGCCGAGGATGTGCTGGAGATGAAGCCGGATGGGGTGTTTTTCTCAAACGGCCCTGGGGATCCGGAGCCGCTTGACTATGCGGTGGAGACGATCCAGAAGTTGCAGGGCAAGACCCCGATGTTTGGCATCTGCCTGGGCCATCAACTGTTTGGCCTGGCGCTTGGCGGCAAGACCTACAAGCTGAAGTTCGGGCACCATGGCGGGAATCATCCGATCAAAAACCTGGAGACAGACAAGGTCGAGATTACGTCGCAGAACCATAATTTTGCGGTTGATCCGGAGACGCTCGATGCAAAGAGTGTCGCGGTGACACATGTGAATTTGAACGACCAGACGTGTGCGGGGCTCAAGCATACGAGCGATCCGATGTTCAGCGTGCAGTACCACCCTGAGGCGAGTCCCGGGCCGCATGACTCGCACTATCTGTTCCGGGATTTCCGGCGGATGATGGAAGAGTTCAAGAAATAACGCGTGACGCAGCGGAACTCGCGCCGTTTGCTGTTGGGCGTCTCGGCTGCAGGTACGTAACAGAACCAGAAGCATATTCAGGAAGAGAGAACGATGCCGCGTCGGAATGACATCGCGAAGATACTTGTGA
>CAXTCB010000229.1:0-2264 GCA_964242875.1 uncultured Acidobacteriaceae bacterium | reverse complement strand
TGGAGTGGCGGATGGCTTTCGAGACGAGGTAGGCGGCGCCGCCGACGGCCATGAGATAGACGGCGCCGAAGTCGCGGATGGCTTCGATGGCGGCGACGCCGCGCTCGGCTTTGCCGATCATGCCGAGCAGGCCGGTCTCGGCGAGCATCTGGCGCGTGAACTTGTCCATGCGGGTAGCAGTGGTGGGACCGGCCGGGCCGACCGCTTCGTCGCGCACGGCTTCGACGGGGCCGACGTAGTAGATGAAACGGCCGCGGAAGTCGACGGGGAGGGGCTCGCCGCGGGAGAGCATGTCGGTCATGCGCTTGTGGGCGGCGTCGCGGCCAGTGAGGAGCTTGCCGGTGAGAAGGACAATCTCCCCTGGCTTCCAGGTGGCGATGTCTTCGCGAGTCACGGTGGCGAGATCGATGCGGCGGGCGTCGTCGACGTGGTACTCGAGCTTCGGCCAGAGATCGAGGCGGGGCGGAGCGATCTCGACGGGGCCGCGGCCATTGAGGACGAAGTGGGCGTGGCGGGTGGCGGCGCAGTTAGGGATCATGGCCACGGGGAGGTTGGCGGCGTGGGTGGGGAAGTCCAGGATCTTGACGTCGAGGACGGTGGTGAGACCGCCGAGGCCCTGCGCGCCGATGCCGAGGGCGTTGACCTTGTCGTAGAGCTCGATACGAAGTTTCTCGATATTGCTCAGCGCCTGACCTTCTACCCCACGGGTCTTGAGCTCCTGCATGTCGATGGGGTCCATGAGCGACTGCTTGGCGAGCAGCATGGCTTTCTCTGCCGTGCCGCCGATGCCGATCCCGAGCATGCCGGGCGGGCACCAGCCGGCACCCATGGTGGGGATGGTCTTGAGCACCCAATCGACGATGGAGTCGGAGGGATTAAGCATGACGAACTTGGATTTGGCTTCGGAGCCGCCGCCCTTGGCCGCGAGAGTGACGTCGAGGGTGTCCCCGGGGACGAGCGAGACCTCGACGACGCAGGGGGTGTTGTCGCCGGTGTTCTTGCGAGAGAAGGCGGGATCGCGGAGGATGGAGCCGCGAAGCTTGTTGTCGGGGTCGAGCCAGGCGCGGCGAACGCCTTCGTCGCAGATCTCCTGAAGGCTGAGGGTGGGCGGGTTGCCGTCGGGTCCGGAGAGGCGGACGGCCATGCCGAGCTTGAGGAAGATGGTGACGATCCCGGTGTCCTGGCAGATGGGGCGATGGCCCTCGGCGCACATGCGGGAGTTGACGAGAATTTGCTTGATGGCGTCCTTGGCGGCCGGCCCTTCTTCGAGCTCGTAGGCGCGCGTGAGATTGGTGATGTAGTCCTCGGGATGAAAGTAGGAGATGTACTGAAGGGCGTCCGCGATCGACTGGATGAGATCGGCTTGGGGGATGGTGGTCATACGATCGGCTCTCCGCGCTGCAGCTTTATTTTAGGACGTTCGCCTGCGCGCTGGCCGGTCACGATGGGTGGGCGCGGCTTTCGTGGTGTGGCCGGCGTCTGAAGCAGCATGAGCGGACACACAGAGCGATTTACCGGGCGGGTGACAGAGTATGCGCAGTACCGGCGAAGCTACCCGGCGGCAAAGATCCTGGACTGGCTGCGCGAGCACACGGGGATGACGGCGGCGTGGCCGGTGGTGGATGTGGCGGCGGGAACGGGAATGCTGACGGAGGTGTGGCTCGGCCACGGCAATCCGGTGGTGGCGGTAGAACCGAATGCAGAGATGCGGACGGCGTGTGAGTCGCTACGAGGACGATGGCCAAAGCTGCGGGTGACGGGCGGAACCGCGGAGGCAACGGGGCTCGACGCAGGGAAGGCTGCGATGGTGACGGTGGGCCGGGCGTTTCACTGGTTGGAGCCGACGGCGGCAGAGGCTGAGTTTCGCCGAATCCTGGCGCCAATGGGGTGGGTGGTGCTGGTGTCGAGTGGACGGAAGCGCGATGAGACGGAGCGAGGGCGGGCGTTTGAGCAGTTGCTCATGGAGCATGGCACGGATGCGGAGTATGGCAGGCGGCGACGCATGCGGGAGGCCGGCTGGGGAGACTTTCTGCGTGGGCTGGGACGACCGGCGAGCTATGGGCGCGTGGTGTTCGAAGAAGGATTTGAGATTGGGGCGGACGAGTTTCGCGGCGTGGTGCAGAGCGTCTCCTGCTCACCGTTGCCTGGTGATCCGCGCTACCCGGCGATGCAAGCGGCAGCGGAGGCGTTTTTTTTGCGATGGAGCGAGGGTGGCAGGCTGCGCTGGGCGGAGGAATGCGTAGTGGAGTGCGGGCAGGTTGGGT
>CAXTCB010000228.1:0-2295 GCA_964242875.1 uncultured Acidobacteriaceae bacterium | reverse complement strand
TGGGGGCGTTCAAGACGCAGACCCAGACGCGCAACGAGTTTCTCTCGCTGGTACGACGGCCGGGGTCGACGACGTAGTGGGAACAAATGGAGAGAGATGGGTTGGGCTATGAACGGGCTTCTGGTGCTGGACAAGCCCGCGGGCATGACGTCGCACGATGTAGTGTCGCTGGTGCGACGGGCGACGGGCGAGCGATCGGTGGGACACCTGGGAACGCTCGATCCGATGGCGACGGGCGTGCTTCCGTTGCTACTGGGGCGGTACACCCGGCTGGCGCAATTTTTCGGGCAGGCGGAGAAGGAGTACACGGGACGGATCCGGTTCGGCTGGGCGACGGACACGTATGACGCGGAGGGTGAGCGCGTGGGCGACGAGCGGCCGCTAGCGCTGGGGCTGGAGGAGCTGCGGCGACTTGGGGCGCGGTTTTTCGGCTCGATGGACCAGCTGCCGCCGGTGTACTCCGCCAAGAAGATCGGCGGTGTCCCGGCGCACAAGCTGGCTCGCGCAGGAGCGGAGGTGAAGGTTAAGCCGGCACGGATCTTCATTCATCGCTTCACGCTGGACTCGCTGGAGGGAGACGAGGCGGCGTTTACCATGCGTGTGTCAGCCGGCGGCTACGTGCGGTCGGTAGCGCATGAGATGGGACAGGCGGCGACCTGTGGCGCGCATCTTTCGAGTCTGCGGCGGACGCATGCAGGGGAGTTCGGGCTCGCGCACTGCGTGACGGCGGAGGAGTTGAAGGCGCTGGCTGGCGGACACGAGGCTCTGATTGCGGAGCGGATGGTGCATCCCCGAATGCTGCTCGCGGGCATGCCCGCGGTGACGGTGGATGAGAATACGGCAGGCCGCCTGCGCAACGGGATGCAGGTGAATCTGCCCGAGTTCTCTGCGGCGCCGCTGGTGCGGGTGTTTACCGGGCCGACGCAGTTGTTTGCGATCGGGAAGCGGATTGCGGGGACGCTGATGCAGCCGATGGTGGTGCTGGGCTGAGAGGCAGAGTCGGACGCGCGCGATCAAGTCGATCAGGAGTTCCCGGTAGAGAAGCAGATTTCTCGGGATGACAACAAAAGTGCACGGACCCACACTCGTGTGAACGGACCTTGCTTCAAGTAAGAGACTCTGCGCAGCTACTTCTTGAGCAATGGCTGGATGAGCTTCTGAATGGTTCCGGCGACAATAACGTTGCCGCGCGCGGTGGCGTGAATGTTGTCGGCCTGCATCATGCCGGTGACGCCGTAGGCGCCTTCGAGGATGAAGGGAATCATGGGAACCTTGTAGCGGCTGGCGAGCAGGGGGTAGATGCTGTTGAACTCGCGGACGTAATCGCCACCATAGCTGGGTGGGATGGTGATGCCAGCGATGGCCACGAGGGTGCCGCTGTCCTTCAGACGATGCACGATGGAATCGAGATTGGCACGGGTGTCGGCGATGGGCAGGCCACGGAGGCCATCGTTGCCGCCGAACTCGACGACGACGATGGCGGGATGCATATCGAGGACGCGGCCAATGCGGGAGAGACCGTCTTTTGTGGTGTTCCCGCTGATGCCCTCGTTGATGACACGATATTTGTAACCGGACTGGTCCAGATTGCGCTGAAGGACGTCGGGGTAGCTTTCGCCCGGCTCGGTACCGTAGCCGGCGGTGAGGGAGTCGCCGAAGCAGACGAGCTTGGGCCGGCGGTCAGAGGCGACGGAGGTATCGGGCGCGTCGGCGGCGGAGTCAGAGGAGGCGGGCAGAACGGCGCCTTTGTTGGCTTCGCGCGAGGCCATCTGATTGGCGGCCTGCGAGGGCATGGCCTGATCGGTGCCAGAGCTCGTTGATGGTGTCGAAGAAGCAGGGACGGGTGTGGAGTCGGGTGGGCTCGCGGGCTTACGGCAGGCGGTGAGGCAGGGGAGGGAAGCCGCTAGAATCAAGGAGAGCCACAGTCTGACCATCTCTCCACGGTAGCAAACCTGGCGCCAGAGCGATCGATGAGCGGCGAAGGAGTTTGCGTGAACGAGCAATTGGCGGGACGGGATCAAGCGGCGGCCATGATCGAAGTGTTGAAGCTGCACAAGAGCCTGCGAACGGGAACGCGGGAGCTGGAGATCCTGAAGGGGATTGAGTTCACGGTAAATAAGGGCGAGTTCGTCGCCATCATGGGATCGAGCGGCAGCGGGAAGTCGACGCTGCTGGGGCTGCTCGCCGGGCTTGATTCGCCGACCACGGGCGAGGTGCGGCTGAATGGGACGTCGATCAGCTATCTGCCGGAGGATAAGCTGGCGCAGATTCGCGGGCGCACGCTGGGGTTTGTAT
>CAXTCB010000227.1:0-2414 GCA_964242875.1 uncultured Acidobacteriaceae bacterium | reverse complement strand
ACGCCGCTTTATCGTCCATGCTGATCCACTCGGCGGCGTGGACGACTTCGATGGGAAGACGCTCCCCTTCGAGTGCGTGCCGGAGAGCGGGTTGCAGACGATCTTCCAGGCCGACGAGCAGGACGCGAACATCAAGGGTGCGACACGCGGCAATGGCCCCGCGAATCTCGGATTCGGGGGCCTGATCGGAACCCATTCCATCGACGACGATGTTTAGAGGCATCTGCTGCGGGCCAGGTTCCTTCGGAGCAGGTTAGCTTGCTTCCTTCGCGGCCAGTACGGTGCGACCCTTGTACTCGCCACAGTTACGGCAGGCACGATGAGGCAGCTTTCGCTCCTTGCAGTTGGGGCACTCAGAGACGCCGGTCGGGGTAAGGAAGTCATGGCTGCGGCGCTTGGCCGTGCGCTGCTTGGAGTGGCGTCGTTTTGGATTAGGCATTGCAGGTCTCTCTTTCGGAGTTCAGCGGGCGCAGGCACCGGCAGAACAGATCGTGCGGATCGAAGATCAGGGTGAAGCGAATCCAGAGCAGTGCTGCGGTCTTTCAGGATGGCACGGAAGCGACTCAGGAGTTGAGCTTACCTGCAAGATCAGCAAGCGCACTCCATCGTGGATCAGCCGGAGCCTTGTTACAGTCACACGTTGCCGTGTTGAGATTGGCGCCACAGTGCTGGCATAATCCTTTGCAATCCGGCGAACAAAGCGTTCGGTTTGGCAAAGAGAGCAGCACCTGCTCGCGCACGACATCCTCGAGCACGAGCCCGCGCTCTTCATAATACCCGATCTCGGTCTCTTCTTCCGAGATGGATCGCTCGCCGGAGTTACTATCCGCGGCTTCAGGCCGGAAGATGAGGTCGAAGTCGCCGTTCAGGCGCTGTGAGACGGGATCGAGGCAACGTGCGCAGAGGAGGGTGAAGTCACCGTCATAGCCGGCGCGAAGTCGAATGTCTTCAACAACTTCTTTATGACCGTGGTGCTCAAGCAGGAGTTCCGCGCGGCCGTTGACGGAGAGTGGTCCGGCCTGCAGCACATCGGGGGTGTAGTCCATCGCGCCGGGAGGCAGCGTCTGGTTGATGTCGAGAGGTTCTTTGGCGAGATCGAACGGGGTAATCAGCATGGCCCTACTCTTATTTTCTCACGCCTGACGCGGGCGCGCGGAGGTAGCGGTGTGGTCTCAGGCTGGGTGGTGCGGAAGAAAGAGTCGGATGCCGGCGATGCCGGCGGCTCCGGAGGCAAGGCAAGTGGCGATGTTTGCGGGGTCAATGCCGCCGAGGGCGAGAAGGGGTGTCGCGCCGGCGACGACGGCGGCCTCTGCGAGGATAGCGAGGCCAACGCCGGGCTGAACCTGGTGGCCGCAGACGCGTTTTTCGAAGACAGGGCCAAACAGGATCAGGTCGGCACCGCTGTCGCGGGCGACTTCAACGTCATGCAAGGTATGGGCGCTGACGCTGAGGACGGGTCGGGGAAGGCCGGCATGCTGAAAGGCGGAGCGGGCCACGGAGAGATCGTTGGCGACCCAGCCACCCGGCAGGTGAACGCCATCCGCACTGGCCGCTGCCGCCGTTTCGGGGGTGGCATTCAGAAGAAGGCGAGGTCTGGACCCACGGGGGAGATCGGCGCGAAGGGCGCGGGCCAGGGAGAGAAGGTCGTCCGCGGAGAGATCCTTCTCGCGAAGCTGGAGCAGATCCACCTGAGACACGGCAAGCTGATTTGCCTGGAGGAGGAGGGCTGCCTGCCTTTGACGTTCATCGCCCGGAAAGAATCGGCGGTCTGTAATGGCGTACCGGATCACGGGTGGTCAGTGTCCGTCCACGCCGAAGTCATGAGCGGTATCATTGCCAGAGACTCTTTGCATGGCGCACCGCATGGCAGAGATGAATGGTCCCAAACAGGCTTGCCGCGCGAGGAGTAGACCGCGGCCCTAAACGGAAAAGGGAAGAACGTACCCGCACATGAGCAGTGTTTACGATCTGATCGTCATTGGTTCCGGCCCGGCAGGCCAGCGGGCTGCTATCTATGGTGCCAAGCTGGGCAAGAAGGTTGCGCTGGTAGAGATGCGCGAGGTTGTTGGCGGTGCCTGCATCAATACCGGCACGATTCCCTCAAAGACCATGCGCGAGGCCGTGCTGCACCTTTCCGGCTATAACTACAAATCAATCTACGGCATGAACTACCGGGTGAAGGAACGCATCACCATGGCGGATCTGGCGTTTCGCGTGCAGCACGTGATCAAGACCGAGATCGACGTGACCGAAGCCCAGCTTTCGCGGAACAACATTGAGATGCTGGTTGGGACCGCCTCATTTGAAGATGCCACCCATGTGAAGGTGACGAACTCCCGCGGATCGACGAGCTACGAGGCCAAGAGCATCATCATCGGCACGGGAACGAAGCCGGCGACGTCGGACAAGGTGCC
>CAXTCB010000226.1:0-2493 GCA_964242875.1 uncultured Acidobacteriaceae bacterium | reverse complement strand
CGCTGAAGTCCCGCTTGTTCAGCGGAATCTCGCTCACCGAGCTGCTCGAAAGCTGCTCGCCTCCGCCGTTCTTCGCAATCTGCGCATTCACCGGTGTCAGCAGCAAGCCGTTCGTCTCGGAGATCGTCAGCACCACCGCCGCCGGCTGCGCCGTCAGCTCCACCCGCATCGCCGCGTGCCGCACCTGCCCGCCCATCTCCACCGCCACCGCCACCGCATAGCTCGCCGGCGTGACTCCGGCAAACTGAAACCGTCCGTCCGCATCCGTTGTCGCCACACGATCAACGCCCGCAGCGTTCAGCTCCACCGTCGCCCCGCGAACCGCCTTGCCCGTCTCATCCAGCAGCGTTCCACCCCACACCACGGGCGCCGTCTGCGCCCGCGCCCGCAGAGCGAGCCCGGTCGACATGCTCGCCAGAAGAGCAATCGCCTGCAAAAGAAATATGTGTGAGCGCGGCTTCAGCATACGAGACAGAACCTGCAACTTAGCTTCGAGTACAGTAACAGCCCGCAGCCGTGCCTCGCCCTCACCCTCTGCTCGAAACGAAGCTCGCGCCAACACTCACGCGACAGAACGCCGCGCCAATCGTCTCGCCTCTCAGATAAGCTGTTTCCCGTGCGCTCGAAACCTATCGCGGTCCTCCTCACCGTCTGCCTTCTCGCCATCGCCGCGTTACTCCTCGTCACACACATCCGCCAGACCCGCCTTGCGCACGCCGCAAACCAGCAGCAGGACTGGCCGGCCTATGGTGGCCCCACCGGCGACCGCTTCTCGCCCCTCACCGGGATCACCCGCGACAACGTCCGCCAGCTCAAGCAGGTCTGGGCCTTCAACCCCGGCGAGCCGGGCGGCCTCCAAACCAACCCCCTCATCGTCGGCCGCACCCTCTTCGGCTTTACCCCCACCCAGAAGGTCATCGCGCTTGACGCCGCCACCGGCAAACTCCTTTGGAGCTTCGCCAGCGGCACCTCCGGCGGCCAGCCCACCCGCGGCCTCACCTATTGGTCCAACGGCACGCACGGCACCCTCTTCGCCGGCCTCTCCACCTTCCTCTACGCCCTTGATCCCGCGACCGGCAAGCCCATCTCCTCCTTCGGCCAGAATGGCCGCATCGATCTCCGCGCCGATCTCGACGCCCCGAATCTGGAACAAAGCTTCGCCGCCATGACCACCCCTGGCGTCCTCTACAAGGACTCCATCATCGTCGGCTTCCGCGCCCCCGAAGTGAAGCCCGCCGTCCACGGCGACATCCGCGCCTACGACGTCCGCACCGGCAAGCTCCGCTGGATCTTCCACACCATCCCCCACCCCGGCGAAGACGGCTACAGCACCTGGCCCAAAGACGCCTGGAAGCACACCGGCGCCGCCAACAACTGGGCCGGCATGGCCGTCGACGCCGCCCGCGGCATCGTCTACGCCCCCACCGGCTCCGCCGTCGACGACTTCTACGGCGGCGATCGCGTCGGCGACGACCGCTTCAGCAACACCCTGCTCGCCCTCGACGCCAACACCGGCAAACGCCTCTGGGACTTCCAGGGCGTCCATCACGACATCTGGGACCGCGACTTCCCTTCCCCGCCCTCGCTCGTCACCGTCACCGTCGCCGGCAAGCCTGTCGACGCCGTCGCCCAGACCACCAAGCAGGGCTTCCTCTACCTCTTCGACCGCACCTCCGGCGCACCGATCTTCCCCGTCAAGGAACTGCCCTTCCCCGCCTCCACCGTCCCCGGCGAACACGCCTCCCCCACCCAGCCCGTCCCGGAGGGCCCGGAGCCCTTCGCCCGCCAGCAGCTCACCGAAGACCTGCTGACCCAGCGCACCCCGGAAGCCCACGCCTTCGCCGTGCAGGCCTTCCGCACCTTCCACAGCGCCGGCCAGTTCATCCCGCTCAGCCTCGATCACCAGACCGTCGTCTTCCCCGGCTTCGATGGCGGCGCGGAGTGGGGCGGCTCCGCCGTCGACCACCGCACCGGCGTCCTCTACGTCAACGCCAACGACATCGCCTGGACCGGCGGCCTGACCAGCAGTCTCACCCCCGACCAGGCCTCCAGCAACCCCGGCGCCACCGTCTATCTCAGCCAGTGCGCCGGGTGCCACGGCAGCGATCGCCGCGGCGCCTCCGCCGCCTTCCCCTCGCTCGTCGAAGTCGACCGCCGCCTCTCCGACAACGAGATCACCGCCGTCATCCACAACGGCAAGGGCCGCATGCCCGCGCTACCTAACGTCGCCGGCCCGCAGCTCTCGGCTCTTCTCGACTTCCTCAAAACCAGCGCCGACGCCCCTCCGCCCACGCGCTCCGCCACGCCATCCCAGCCCGCCGTCAAACGCGTCGCCGCCGAGATCACCAGCAAGCACGAGGCCCCCTCCGGAGCCCCCGACACCTCCCCCTATCGCTTCACCGGCTACCGCAAGTTCCTCGACCCCGACGGCTACCCCGCCGTCGCCCCACCCTGGGGCACCCTCAACGCCATCGACCTCAACACCGGCCGCTA
>CAXTCB010000225.1:0-2500 GCA_964242875.1 uncultured Acidobacteriaceae bacterium | reverse complement strand
AGCACCCGCAGCGTGCCCTGCTCCATCGCCGTTCCCAGCAGCAGACCCGCCATCAGCCCCACCAGCAGCACCGCCGCAAACGAAACCGGAGTCACCAGCCTTTGCATACTTCATCCTTCCTGACTGACCAGCGTGTGCCGCCATCGTAACCCGCCCTCATGCCGCCAGCAACCTGCGCGGCCGCATCGCGCCCACCGCACCCCGGCACGGAACTGCTCGCCCACGACCGCGTCCTGGCACCGTCGTCCCCTCATCACTCCTCTCCGAAGTTGTATTTCCATTCCTGCAGCAAACAGGCACAAAGAGGAAGAAACCTTTCGGGCATCCGACCGCAACCTCCTGGCCAGCCCCGGGTCTGAACAAGCGACAGACAAAAGGGCGTCAAACGCTCGAAACGCAAACGAACTGAAATTGAAAGGCAACGATGAACCTCAAGCCTCTGCTTCTCGCCGCATCTCTCTGTACCCTGCCGCTCGCGGGCGCCTTTGCCGGAGCCCAGAGCACCACCTACCACCAGCGCCACTCCATCAACGCCCGCGATGCTCGTCAGCAGAACCGCATCAACAAGGGTGTCGCCGATGGCCAGATCACCCCGAAGGGCGCCGCCGCCGCCGACGCGCATCAGGCCAGGTTAAATCAGGAGCAGGCCAACATGCGTGCCGCCGACAACGGCCACCTCACCGCCGCCGACCGCCACAAGGTCGCCCGCCAGCAGGACCGCACCTCCCAGCGCATCTACAATCGCAATCACAACGCCGCCACCGACCCCGGCGTCCCACCGCGCTAGTCTGCCAGGCCACCCTCGCCGCTGACCGGCGAAGGGTGGCTCGCACCGCCCATCAAACCCCCACAAGAGCGCTTACCGCGTCTCCCACAGCTCATCAAACTGCCGCCACACCCCCGCCGTCGCCCCATCCGTGATCGGTCGCACCCGCGTATTCTGGAACGCTTCCGCCCGCATCGCTCCCTCCTCGCGCTTGAATAGAAACAGCTGCACCGAGTCGCCCGTGCGCTCCGGCGGCGGTCCCTCCGCCCGCCCCACGCTGCTCGTCGAAAACACCAGCCACGCCTCCTCCGCCACCTGCCGGACCTCGTGAACCTCGATCCGTATCGCCGTACCCTTCAGGTGGGTGTCAAACGCCTGCTGGTGATACGCCGCAACCGCCTGCCTGCTCTCCAGCATCGTTCCGTCGAACGTCACAAAGTGCACTCGTTCCGCGTACGGCGCAGCAAACCGCTCGCCGCTGCCCGCCTTCCATCCTGCTTCCATCTGCTTGATCAGCTCTGCTACCTGCGTCATCTCAGTCGACATGCGGAGATCCTAGCAACGCTCAGCCGGCACGGCACCTCGAATCCAGACAAACCGTCCCTCATCCCAGCCATACTTCGAAGGCAGAAGAAGCAAGGAACGTCGTCGCCGATGACCAGCGCCCCACTTCCACCTTCCCCCAGGTCCTCGCCTCGATCAAGTAGCTCTTCCAAACGCGAAAAGGAGGCTTCGTCATCAACGAAGCCTCCCCGAACCCTTCACAAACAGTAGCGCTGACTCCGGTCTAGTTCGATCCCAGCATCAAGCCGCCATTGAAGTAGATCGGCAGATCGACGATCAGCACGCTCAGCTTTACCGTAATCGCTCCGATCGAAACATCCACCTCTGCCGGCCCTGCCTGCGTCCCCACAATGGCGCCGGCTCCGCTATACGCCGCCACGCCGCCCTTCACATACGAGAACGCCGCCTGCTTCGTGCAGTCGTTCACCGTGCCGTCGCTGTACTTGCACGTGGCCTTCGTCTGCACCACCGTTCCGGTTGTCGCCGTAATCATCATCGGCGTCACAATCATGTCCACGATCGTCGGAGCCGGATTCGCAAGCTGCTGTCCGCCCACCTTGAAGTCACTCAGGTCCGCGCCCTGCACATCAAGCTCCTTCGCGACACCGGGCGTCGGATCACCAAACGTGCTGTTGCCTGCCAGAAACGTGGTCGTTCCCGCCGAAAACGTTCGCGTGACAAACGTACTTCCCGAGCCCCACCGGACCAGGACACTCTCGCCTGTCGGCACCGTCACCGCCACCGTCGCGGGACTTGCATAGTTCTCACTTACCACCTTGGTCCAAGTCGCCGTCGCCTGAGCTCCAGCGGCGCGGCAGAGTGCCACGGCAACGAAAACTGCGATCAATAGTTTCTGCTTCATGCGCTCGACTCCTCTTTGTGCCGCATCGCGTATAGGATCGGACTTCCTGAATCTTCCTTGCCTTTCCCGATCGGCTGAATCCCTAAATTGGGTGACGTTACCCCTCGCAGACGTACTCCGCTCCCCCTCTGGTTGTAGAGACCCCACCCCCTCCCGCTCCATCAGCCACCACCCTTGCAAACCACTTCAGTGTTCTCCAAGCCTTGCTATCCTGACCTCTGCATGCCCAAACCCATCGTCCTTACCATCCTCGACGGCTGGGGCTATCGCCCCGAGACCCACGGCAACGCCATCGCCCTCGCCCGCAA
>CAXTCB010000224.1:0-2554 GCA_964242875.1 uncultured Acidobacteriaceae bacterium | reverse complement strand
TGAACGGCGGGACGATTCCGGATCGTGGAACCTATGGCGTGTTTCTGGCGGGGCAGCATGCGAAGCCGATCCGCGTGGGCGAGCTGGATGAGGAGATGGTGTTCGAGCAGAGGACGGGCGACACGTTCATCCTGGGGGCGTCGACGTGGCGGGTGGAGGAGATCACGCATGATCGCGTGCTGGTGAGTCCTGCGCCGGGCGATGCGGGCAAGATGCCGTTCTGGCATGGAGATCAGGCGGGGCGGCCGATCGAGTTTGGACGAAGGATCGGTGCTCTGGTGAGGGAGTTGCGCGAGGCGCCGCGGAGTGTCGCGCTGACGACGCTGATGAAGGCGCACGATCTGGAGCAAGGGGCGGCGGAGAATGCGTTGCGATACCTGGCAGACCAGGAGCTGGCGAGCGGGTATGTGCCTGATGACCGCACCATTGTGATCGAGCGAGTGCGGGATGAGCTGGGGGACTGGCGGGTGTGTTGCCTGACGCCGTTTGGAAGTCGGATCCATGCGCCGTGGGCAATGGCGGTGACGGCGAAGCTGCGGGCGAATGGCGGGCAGGAGGTGGAGACGATGTGGAGCGAGGATGGGTTCTGTCTTCGCTTTCCGGAGTCAGAAGCGCCACCTGAGGTGGAGGTGCTGCTGCTTGAGCCTGAAGAGGCAGCGGAGCTGGTACTGCGGCAGCTGGGGTCCACGGCGCTGTTTGCGGCGAAGTTTCGAGAAAGCGCGGCGCGAGCTCTTCTGCTGCCTCGCCGGCGAGCGGATGGACGGACACCGCTGTGGCAGCAGCGGAAGCGATCGTACGATCTGCTGAGTGTGGCAAGCCGCTTCCCCGCGTTTCCGATTCTGTTGGAGGCGTACCGAGAATGTTTGCGCGACGTGTTTGACATGCCGGCACTGATGGAAACCCTGCGAGCGGTTGGCAATCGATCGTTGCGGGTTCATACGGTGGACTCTAGGACGCCGAGTCCGTTTGCGAGCGCGTTGTTGTTCAGCTATGTGGCGAACTACATCTATGACGGCGATGCACCGCTGGCAGAGCGGCGGGCGCAGGCGCTGTCAATCGATCAGGATCAGCTGCGGGAGCTGATGGGCGATGCGGATCTGCGCGAGCTGCTGGACCTGCACGCGATCGAGGAGACGGAAGAGCAGCTGCAGTGTTTGGCGGAGGGGTATAAAGCACGGTCGATGGACGGCGTACACGACCTGCTGCTGCGTCTGGGTGATTTAACACGGGCGGAGTTGCGTGCGCGATCGACGACGGACGAGGTGGCGGAGAGTGCCGATCGGCTGATCAAGGCGCGGCGGGTGCTTGAGGTCGGCATGGCGGGGGAGCGGCGGCTGATCGCGGTCGAAGATGCGGCTCGCTTCCGGGATGCAGTGGGCGTGCCGCTGCCGCCGGGGCTGCCGACAGCCTTTCTGACCAGTGTGCCGGACGCGATGCTGGATGTGGTGCGGCGATTCGCCAGGACACATGGGCCTTTTGTAACCAGAGAGGTTGCGGAACGATATTCGCTTCCGATCGAGAGTGTTGAGGCGGTGCTGCAGCGGCTGGTTGGGCTGGGGCGGGTGCAGGAGGGCGGGTTCCGGCCGGGCGGTCTGAACCGCGAGTGGATTGAGGTGGAGGTACTACGGTCGGTTCGGCGGAAGTCGCTGGCACGGCTGCGCAAGGAGGTGGAACCGGTCGAGCAGCGGGTGCTGGCGCGACTGCTGACGCGATGGCAAGGGGTGGTGACACCACGTCGCGGCCTGGATGCGCTGCTGGATGTGATTGAGAATCTGCAAGGGGCGCCACTGCCGGCGTCGATCGTGGAGACGGAGATCCTGCCGTCGCGGGTGCTGGGGTACAGGGCGTCTGATTTGGATACGTTGATCGCAGCAGGAGAGGTGGTGTGGGTAGGTCTTGAGCCGCTGGGGGAGCGGGACGGGCGTATCGGGCTCTACCTGGCAGAGAAGCTGCCGCTGCTGTGGCCGCCGATGCGAGGTGGCGAGGCGGAGCCACTCTCGGGCAAGGAGGAAGAGGTGCTGGCGTATCTCAGGACGCGCGGCGCTTCGTTCTTTCAGGAGCTGCACGACGGGGTGGGCGGCGGGTATCCGGGTGAGACCATCGAGGCCATGTGGAGCCTGGTGTGGCGCGGGATGGTGACAAACGACGGGATGTCGGCGCTGCGGGCGTATGGGGCGCGGGCAACCTCGACGACGGCGAAGAACGGTCGGCCGGCGGCGCGGCGGGTGCATAACCAGGCTGGTTTTCGAAGCCGGAGGACGACGCCGCCGACGGTACAGGGGCGATGGGCACTCCAGGCGAACGCATTTGTAACCGATGAAGATCGGGCGCGACGGATGACGGAGTGGAGCCTGGGGGAGGCGCAACAGCTGCTGGCGCGGTATGGGGTTGTGTTTCGGGAGACGGCGCATGCGGAGGGACTGGTCGGTGGCTTTTCGGCGGTGTACGACGTGCTGAAGGCGATGGAGGAGAGCGGGAAGATTCGGCGTGGGTTCTTTGCGGCGGATCTGGGCGCGACGCAGTTTGCGATGCCGGCGGCGGTGGATCTGCTGCG
>CAXTCB010000223.1:0-2555 GCA_964242875.1 uncultured Acidobacteriaceae bacterium | reverse complement strand
GTCTGCACCTTCGCCGTCAACGCCGCATTCGGCGCAAACGTCACCTCGTCCGCCGCATCGAGCGGCGCCGCTTCCACGGGCGCCGAAAATCCATTGCCCTGCTTTAGCGACGCCATCTCGAGTGAGTTCACTGCACTCAGCAGATGATCCATCTCGTCGGCCAGCTGCGGGTCCGTCTTCACATCCATCCCGCTCGTCAGCATCTGGTCGATCGACGCGTCAAAGTCCGCGCGCGCTGCATCCAGCCGTCCCGCGCGATAGTTATTCACGCCACTGGCATACGCCCGCTCCGCGCTGTTGATCAGCGCCTGCACCTTCGCCGCATGCGCCGTCGCCTGTGCCATCTGCGCCGCCGTAGTTGGCGTCGGCTCCGCCGCAGCGGTCGGCGTCTTCGTGTCTGCCTTCTTGGTCTGCGGAGCTCCCAGCGTCGGCGCCGTCGCTTGTGGGGGCGGCGGCCCCAGCGGATCATTCTGCGGACACCCTAACAAGAGCGCCAGCGGAGCGCAGCCCACCACTACACCCACCCTCCGCCACCCCATCCGTCTTCGTCCGCTCGTGTCCGTCATCCCTGCTCATTGTAAGGCGCACAACCCGCGCGCCTTCTGAGCCGACCATCGTTCGACACCGACCCTTTCGTAACCCATCCCATCCGCTATGCGGCAAAATGATCCCTAACGGCTCACGGCCAACCAGAGAAAGAGGTTCACAACGAGCACATCCCGCGTCACCGTCGACAGCATCTCTGTCGCAGAGCTCGCGACCTCAGACACCCACGCCTTCGGGCAGCTCCTCGCCCTCTATCGCGAGGCCTTCCCGCCCGAAGAGCGCAAGCCCTCCGACACGCTCAAGCAAATGCTCACCCGCCCCGACTACAGCTTCTGGATCGCGCAACGCGACGCCCAGGTCATCGCCTTCGCCATCGTCCACGCGTCCTCGACACACAGCATCGCGCTGCTTGAATATCTGGCCGTCCACCACAGCCTGCGCGGCCTCGGTCTCGGTCGCCGTCTCCTCCAGCACATCTTCCCTGTGCTCCTTGAGGCACACCGCTCCGTACTCATCGAAGTGGAATCCGACCAGGCCGCCGCACCGGAGCCTTCCCTGCTCTCCCGCAGAAAGCAGTTCTACCAACGCTTCGGCGCACACCAGATCGCCGGCCTCTGCTACCGCATGCCGCAAGTCTCAAGCGGCACGCCGCCGCCCATGGACCTTCTGCTCTACCCTGCCGCGCCAAAGCAAACACTCTCCAGGTCCACCCTCCGCGACTGGCTCACCAGCCTCTACGTCGAGGTCTACAGCCAAAGCTCCGCCGACCCGCGACTCACCACCATGCTTGCCAGCCTGCCCGAAGAGATCCCGCTCGTCTAGGCATCGCTCTTCAGACGACAACCTTAGATCCCCACCTTCTCCCGCAGCCGATTCACTCGAACGTTGTCCGTATCCTGCATCGGCTCGCCGTCACACTCGAGTGCAATCGTCGTCATCGGTGCATCCGGCGCATCCATCGGCAGCCCCAGCAGATGCGTCCGCAGCTCATCCTGCTTCACCTCAATCGCTACCCCCGACTTCAGAAACCGTGCACTCTTCACCTTGCACGTCAGCCCCGCAATCCCCAGATCACTCCTCGCCTCGCCAACGCTCGTCACCGGCGAGCTCGCCGGCCAGAAGTACACATGCATGTACAGCGTGTTGCCCTTGCGCGTAAACGTCGCATATTCACTCCGCCGCACATGGCATATGTCCGATCCATAGATCGTCTCGCCGCTCGTCTCCATCCATCGCCCCACCTCCGTCAGGATCTCGACGCTCTCCCGCGGAATGGTTCCATCCCCCTTCGGCCCGATGTTCAGCAGGTAGTTCCCGCCGTCGCGTGAGCACTGCACCAGGTTGCGCGCAATCGTCTTCGGCGTCTTCCATGCATCATCCGCCCGCTGGAAGCCCCAGGAGTCGTTCATCGTCATGCACGACTCCCACGCCCGTCCGTCCTTCGCCGCCTCAATGCGCTGCTCCGGCGTCGTGAAGTCGCCCGTCAGCCCGTTGCGATTGTTCACAATGATCTCCGGTTGCAGCTCGAACACCATCCGGTTCATCCGCTCGCTCTCCCATTGCTCCGGCGTCAGCGGCCAGTCCACGTCATACCACAGCACGTCGATCTTCCCGTAGTTCGTCAGCAGCTCGCGGATCAGCCCGTGCGTGTACTCCACAAACCGCTTGCGCGCCGCCTCATCCGTCTTGCACTTCGCTCCATCCGGATGGTGCCAGTCCATCAGCGAGTAGTAGAACCCCACCCGCATCCCCTCCGCCCGCGCCGCCTCGGCATACTCCCGCACCAAATCGCGCTTCGGCCCCTGCTGCATCGCGTTGTAGTTCGTCAGTTTCGAGTCCCAGTGGCAGAACCCCTCATGGTGCTTCGTCGTCATCACCATGTACTTCATCCCCGCCGCCTTCGCCAGCCGCGCCCATCCCCGCGCCGCGTTCGGCACCGGCCGGAACTCCATCGCCATCCGCTGGTACTCCGTCACCGGAATCGCCTCGTTCTCCATCGCCCACTCGTG
>CAXTCB010000222.1:0-2581 GCA_964242875.1 uncultured Acidobacteriaceae bacterium | reverse complement strand
AAGAACTGCGCGGCGTTGAGGCTGGCGACCGGGGCGCCGTCGAGGGTGGTGACCATGACGCCCCAGTGGGCGCGGGAGACGGCGGGCTCGGCGGTGAGGGCTTCGATCTGGTGTTGCAGGCTGGTGTTGGTGGCGGGGTTCTGCGGTCTGGCGATCGGCGGGCAAAGGAGAAGGGAGGCCGCCCAGGTGGCCGTCCAGCCGATGGTTCGGAGTGCGGGCATGGGCGGAGTCTAGCATTGCGGGCTGGAAGACAGGGGTCGTTTGACAGGCTTCTCCGCTTTCCCTTGACGCGCTCCGCTGGCTTGGGATTCGGTCGAGATGACGGTGGTTTTGAGGCGGCTTTGGGGGAGGACCTACACTCGCTGGAGATGCCTGTTCCACCCACTCGACCGCGCTATGACTGGAAGCTGCCGCGCGGGCGCGTGGTGCTGGGAGAGCGGACGCTGCTGATGGGGATCGTGAATGTGACGCCGGACTCGTTCTCGGATGGAGGACGGCACCTGTCGGTTGCGGCGGCGGTGGGGCATGGGCTGCGGTTGCTGGACGAGGGAGCGGATCTGCTGGATGTGGGGGCGGAGTCGACGCGGCCGGGGGCGACGGCGTTGGCGGCCGAGGAGGAACAGGCACGGCTGCTGCCGGTGGTGCGGGGGTTGCGTGCGGCGCGGCGGGAGGCGCTGCTTTCTGTCGATACGTACCATGCGGGCACGGCGGCGGCGGCGCTGGCGGCGGGGGTAGATGTGATCAATGATGTGTCGGGGATGCTGTGGGATAGGGCGATGGGGGATACGCTGGCGGGGGCGACGCCGGCGCCGGGAGTGGTGCTGATGCACACGCGGGGGCGGCCGACGGAGTGGAGCGGGCTGCCGGCGCTGGCGGCGGAGGAGGTGCTGCCGATGGTGCTTGAGGGGCTTCGGGAGCGACTGCGCGTAGCGGAGGGCGCAGGGGTGCCGATCGAGGCGGTGATGCTCGATCCTGGGTTTGGATTTGGGAAGCGCGGGGCGGAGAACGACGCGCTGCTGGCGGGGCTGGCGGAGCTACATGCCCTGGGGCGGCCGTTGCTGATCGGGCTTTCGCGCAAAGGATTTCTGGCGGTCGACGGAGTGAAGGATGAGGCGTCGAGCGAGGCGCGGCTGCACGCGACGATCGCGGCGAATACGGCGGCGGTGCTGGCGGGGGCGCATGTGTTGCGGGTGCACGATGTGGCAGCGGGGCGGGCAGCGGCGGGGGTTGCAGACAGGGTGCTACGGACAAGGGAGAGCGAGCCTTCGAACTGACCTGCGAACGGTCGTATGCGTCCGGGGAACACAATGGAAGACAGCAGCGGGGAATAGGGGAGTTCTTGACGCTGCGAGCCGGTGACGCTGTCTCGCTTTGGTTGAGATCGCGGCTTTCGACGGCAGATGGTGAGATCTCGCAGAGAGACGCAACCGTGGGAATGATCGATTACGACTGGGTAAGGGATCTTCCAAACAGCGCGTGTTGAGACCGCGAACCTACTTCGACGAGGTTTCGGCCCGTTTGAAGATCACGAACACCCCGTAGCCGATTAAAACGCCGAAGGCGTTCAGTGTCACGTCATCAACGTCGAAGATGCCTACACGGAAGATGACCTCCAACACCTCGAAGGTCAGCCCGGTGACAACTCCGAGGACGAACGCCTTCTGCCATGAGACGGATCGAAAAACAAGCGGAGCAAGAAGTCCTACGGGTACAAACGGAATGAAATTACCGAGCAAGTTCACCACGTCCACCAAGTGATTCCCCTGACCAAGGAGTTCAGGGACAATGGTCTTGAACGGGATGAGATTGGCAGGACCTGTGTGCGGATGGGCAAACTTGAGCCTGAGGTGCCCTACGCGAATGGCAGGTATTGCCTTGAAGACCACGAACCTGATCAGAATGGCGCTATACGCGGTGAGAGCAAACGCCGCCAGCCAACGCATTCGCTTCGCCTTCATACGGACCTCTGAACAAGGCTAAAGATCTGAGATGTGCAACTGATCACAGGTGCACAATCTACACGAAGCGTCAGCACCGACAAGTCGCATTATGTGTCGCAACGCCGGCGACGTCCCACAAACGGGCGAGCGGAAGAGCCTGCAGAGAGAAGGTCTGAACCGCGATCAGCATCGCTGAGCTCCTTGCGGGGAAGATGCTCGATCGCCTCTGATCTTCCGTCCACGTTCAGGCGATGACCGCGCCTCACGCATGTTGGAGTGGCCTCAAGGGCGAGGGACTGCGAAGAGCACTCAGGTTGAGGAACGGGGGACGAGGCGGTTGAGGAGGTCGGCGGCGACGGCGGCGGGGTCGGTGGTGAGGCCGGTGTGGACGGGGGAGACCTGGACGATGGTGTTGCGGGGGGAGACGAGCCAATGGAAGCGCTCGCGCAGGGTGAGGCGGGCGATGGGGCCGGCGGTTGGGTCGGCGGCGGCGATGCGGCGGAAGGCATCGAGCTGGCGGGAGACCTCGTCGAGGTCGAGGGCGGGCCAGAGGGCGTGGAGGCGGGCGGCCTCGCAGCGGACGTGCGCGGCGAGGAAGCGGCGCTCGAGACAAAAGACGATGACGCCGGCGTTGAGGAACT
>CAXTCB010000221.1:0-2679 GCA_964242875.1 uncultured Acidobacteriaceae bacterium | reverse complement strand
TGACCTTGACGATGGCAGACGGGGTGAGATTCACCGGCTGGCTGGGGGTCGCTGGCGCGCCGGTTACGACTTCGGCGGTGGGGATGTTGGTCGCAGTTGCCATAGATGTGTTCTCCAGTGTGTCCGATTCGGACAGGATCGGTCTGATATCAAGTGTATGCCGATGCGGTACGGGCTACAAGAGCGCGATTCCGGCGTGTGTACGGCAGGCGCATACTCTATGCAGGTGTAGATGCAGGCAGTCCGCGAACGGTGCAGGATCTGCTTGTGGCGCAAGCGTCCCGAGACAGGAACGCCGGGGCCGGGCGAGGCCGCCAGAGGAACGACCCTTCCCTAAGGGTGACTGCGAGATGCTGGATGAAGTTCTTCGTGTTTCTGGTGTACGTGTTTGTGAATACGTTTGGCATTACGCAACCAACGCCTGAGGGCGCACGCAGGGCGGCCCGTTATCTGAGCATGGTCTCGATCGTGATTTTGTTGCTGTCGATTGGGGCGGCCGTGGAGATCCGGCTGGCGCTGCGACCGTGAGGGTGGTGCCGCGAGGATCGCAAGACTGCATCTTCTGTGCTATTTCGCTGGTTTATCGGCGGTCCTAAAGGGTATGATCCGGCACGTTGGGTGCATGCCGGATCGATCGCATCGGCGGCGTCGTTCCAAGGAAGGATTTGAGGTCATGACTCTGAATACAGCTGTCTCTGCTGTTCCTACACTGCTGATTATCTGGGCGTCACTGGTTGCCTGTTTTGTGGGTCTGCTGACCTATCGGGGGCAGCTGACGCGCTATGAGGATGATCAACTGTTTCTGGCGGAGAACAATCCGGACGGACAGCAGCAGCAATATGACATTGTGCGGCGGGTGAACCAGGTTCAGCCGTACGTACGAATTTTTGGAGCGGCTGCCGGTGTGCTTACGGCGGGTATTGTCGGCATCTGGGTGGCGGATGCGCTCCGGGTCTTGAACTTCTAGAGGCTACCGCTCGCTGTCGAGGTGCGTCATGGCGACCTTGTCATAGCGTGTGCCCTGAATCTGATCTGCGGGAAGTGCCTGTTCGAGTCCAGCCAAATCCTCCGGGGTGAGCCGGAGATCGAGGGCCCGGAGCGAGGACTGCACCTGGACGACGGTGCGGGAGCCGAGCAGCGGGATGATGTCGTTCCCGCGGTGCAGTGCCCAGGCGATGGCGAGTTCCGGGACAGTAACGCCGTGCTGAGCGGCGATGGTGTCCAGCGTGGCGATGAGCAGCCGATTGGCCTCGCCAGCGGCACCAGCGAAGCGCGGGAGGAAGCGGCGGAAGTCGGACTTCTCGGTTGGCCGGGCGCCGGAGACCAGGCCGCGGGAGAGGACACCGTAGGCGGTGACGGCGATTCCGAGCTCGCGCAGACCGGGAAGGACTTTCGCTTCCATGCCGCGAGTGGTGAGGCCGTACTCGAGCTGGACATCGACGATCGGGGTGACGACCTGGGCGCGGCGGGCGGTCTCGACACCGACCTCGCTGAGGGCAGCAAAGCGGACGTAACCCTGCTTGATCATGTCGGAGACGGCGCCGATAGTGTCTTCAATGGGAACCCCGTCGCCGAGGCGAGTGGGACGATAGATGGCGATCTGCGCAACGCCGAGACGCCGGAGCGAGTAGGCGAGGAAGTTTTTGACGGCGGCGGGGCGGCCTTCAAACTGGGACCAGGCTCCGGACGGCGTGCGCTGGGCGCCGAACTTGACGCTGAGGAGGACCTTCTCGCGGACCGAGGGCGCAAGTTCGCCAAGAGCGCGGGCGATCAGCATCTCGTTGTGGCCCATGCCGTAGAAGTCACCGGTGTCGATAAGGGTGATGCCTCCGTCGATGGCGGCGTGGATGGCACGGATGCTTTCTGCGTCGTCGGTGGAGCCGTACATGCCGCTCATGCCCATGCAACCAAGGGCAAGGGGGAAGACGGCGGGGCCGGAGCGGCCGAGCTGACGATCGGGAAGCGTGGTTGCGGTATCGGGCATGAGAGTGCGATGCGGAGAGCGGGGCGTGCGTCAGCTTTTTTCGATGGCGGTGTGGCCCGACGGAACGCTGCAGCAGGCGCTTGCGACGGGAGCCAACGATGGCTCGACAGCGCTTGCGGCGGGGAGGCGTTTGGTCGCAGGCAGAGCCGCAGGTTAGTCTGCGAGCAACGTTCGAGGAGACCTATGCGATTCCCTTCCCTACCTGCAGTTGCTGTTCTTGTTTCGTCGCTTGCGCCGCTCAGCGGGGCAGGGCAGATGCTGGACTATGAGCGGGCTGGGCGACCGATACGGGCGGAGGCGGCGGATCCGGCGATTGCGGCGGCACTGAAGAAGGTGTCGGCGGAGTCGATTCATCGCACGATCGAGAAGCTGGTGGCGTTTCAGAACCGGAGCACGATCTCAAGCGAGGAGACGAATCTGCCGGCGGGGACGGGCGTGCTGGCGGCGGCGGACTGGATTCATGGGCAGTTCGAGGCGATCTCGAAGACGTGCGGCGGATGCCTGGAGGTGAAGGACGACGTGTTTGTGTATACGCCGCCCGCGCCCGATGCAACGGGGCGGACGAGCCGCTATGCGAAACCGACGAAGTTACAGAACGTGTATGCGGTGCTGCGCGGGTCGGACCCGGCGCAGGCGAAGCGGATGTACCTGGTCACCGGGCACTATGACACGCGCAACTCGGACACGATGGATGC
>CAXTCB010000220.1:0-2682 GCA_964242875.1 uncultured Acidobacteriaceae bacterium | reverse complement strand
CCGCCGCAGCATCTGCCGGTCCGTCGCGTCACCCACGGCAAGCTTCTTCTGCGTCAGCCACTCCCGCCGCAGCCGCGCCATCTCGCGATACCGCGCGACCTTCGGCGGATCGCTCGGAGCCCCGTAGATCCATGTGTCGCCAATCTCGCCCGTCACCACCGGCAGCTTCTCCCGATACGGCTCAACCGCCGCCGCCACCTCACTCAGCGTCGCCGCCGTGATCGTCGCACCGGGAAACTGCGCGCGCAGCTTCGCATAGATCGCCGCAATCTCTTCCGTCGTGTGCGGTCCGCTGTTATCGTTGCGCACCTCCACGTCGATGGCCAGGTCTGATCCCGGCACCCGCACCACGCTGCCATAGTCGTGCCGGTGATACACCATCACCAGCGATCGTCCGGCTGGGTCCTTCCACAGAAACACGTCCGGCACCTCGGGCGGCGTACTCGCCGCGTTCACGCCGATGTCCAGCAGCCGCACACCCGCAGCCTCGAGCGGCGCAATGATCCCGCGTGTGTGCCCCGGCACATCCGTCATCTTGGCGCCGATCGTCCGCTTGCCAAACCGCGCATCCAGGCTCTGCGAAAAGCCCAGCGCGCCCGTGATCATCGTCGCGTCCAGCATCTCCGTCTGCCACGAGAAGGGAAGCGCATGCCACGCGATATCCCCCTTCGCAATCGCCGTCTCCATCGCCGCACGCTGCGGCGCATTTGCCTGCTCCAGGTACTCGTAGAGCAGCCATGAGCCCGTGGTCCACGTGTACCGGTCGCCGCCCGCCTCGCGCAACGCCGCCGCCGTCTTCATTGCCTGCGGGTAGTACACGTCGAAGTACCGCCGCATCACCTGCGCCTGCGTCTCCGTAAAGCCGACATCGAGATGGCACTTCGTCACCAGCAGCACGCGCTTCACCGGGCCGCCTGCCGCCTCGTCATCCGCTATCGCCAGCAGCGAGCCAGCCCGCGCCGCCGGCATCGCCGCCGCGCCCGTCGCCAGCGCCGCCATCCGCAACCCCATCCTCAACACTGACCGACGCTTCACGCCTGCCTCCAGGAGAATGCTCTGCAACACCGAAGGAAAACGCGCGCGACGTCCGCGCGCACGGGCAAGCTATGAAGAAAATCAGGTCGATCGTCAAGGAAGAGCATGAGTGCGTGAAGTATAGGCAGCCAGACGCAGCCGTGGCAAAGACGGTCGCTGCTGCCACGCAACGCAGCCGCTGTCTCCTGTATCGTGGTGGGCGGCTCAGTCTCCTGCTCCACTCTGTGACCGCATCGGTCATCCTGCGCAAGGAACGTGAGCCCCACATGCTCGAGAGGTGTTCGCCCCATGCCGGCTTTTCGCTCTGCCCTCCTGTCTCTGTCTCTTCTTCCGTGTCTCTCCTTGAGCGTTACCGCCGCGCCAGCAGCCAAGGGCAGCGACCAGCGCTGGTCGGAAGAAAAGGCCAACACCTGGTACGCCGCGCAACCCTGGCTCGTCGGCGCGAACTACATCCCCTCGAACGCCATTAACGAGCTCGAGATGTTCCAGGCCAGCACCTTCGACCCGGCCATCAACGATCGCGAGCTCGGCATGGCTGAGTCCATCGGCATGAACACCGCGCGCGTCTTCCTGCAGGACCAGCTCTGGGAGCAGGACCCCGCCGGCTTCAAACAGCGCCTCGACACCTTTCTCACGATCGCCGCCAAACATCACATCCGGCCCCTGCTCGTCCTCTTCGATTCCTGTTGGGAGACCAACCCGCACCTCGGCCCGCAGCACCCGCCTATCCCCGGCGTCCACAACTCCGGCTGGGTCCAGAGCCCTGGCAAAGAGCGTCTGCTTGACCCCGCGGCTGAGCCCAAACTCAAGGCCTACGTCACCGGCGTCGTCGGCGCCTTCGCCAACGACGACCGCATCCTCGGCTGGGATGTTTGGAACGAGCCCGACAATCGCGGCGGCGACGTGGTCGAAGACGAGCCCGCAAAGGTGAAGCGCGTCAACGAACTTCTCCCCAAAGCCTTCACCTGGGCACGATCCGCTCACCCGTCGCAACCGCTCACCAGCGGTGTCTGGAAGGGCGACTGGTCCCACCCTGACAAGGAGAGCACCACCACCAGGATCCAGCTCGCCGAGTCCGACATCCTCTCCTTCCACGACTACGGCTGGCCCGAGGTCTTCGAGGCCCACATCAAGGAGCTCCAACCCAACCATCGTCCGATCATCTGCACCGAGTACATGGCTCGCGGCGCCGGCTCGACCTTCGACGGCACCCTCCCTGTCGCCAAGAAGTACCACGTCGCCGCCATCAACTGGGGCCTCGTCGCCGGCAAGACCCAGACCTGGCTGCCGTGGGACTCCTGGGATCACCCCTACGTCCGCCTGCAACCCACCGTCTGGTTCCACGAGGTCTTCCGCAACGACGACACCCCCTATCGCCAGCACGAGGTCGACCTCATCCGTGAGCTGACCGGCCGCCCGGCCACCACGCAAAATGCTACAAAAGGAGCAGGCAACTAGCCCCGAAGCGGCTGCCTGCAGCTGCAAACGCCGAAGGAGTTGTTGCTTGTCTCGATCGCTGAACGTCCTCGTCGTCGCTGGCCTGCTTGCCCTGCCATCGTTCCTGCTCTCACAGACCCCGGCAGCAGCAAAACCCGCCGCCTCTCTCGGCCCTCCCGGCGCCTTCACTGACATCGCCGCCAAGGCCGG
>CAXTCB010000219.1:0-2687 GCA_964242875.1 uncultured Acidobacteriaceae bacterium | reverse complement strand
AAGGTGCGGGCGAAGCTGCGGAGGGCGGCCTTGGTGGCACCGTAGACGCTCATGCCGGGAAAGCCGGCGCTGCCGATGAAGGAGCCGTTGAGGATGATGGAGCCGTCCTGATCCATGAGCGGAAGGGCTTTCTGAATGGTGAAGAAGACGCCCTTCATGTTGATGTCGACGCAGGCGTCGTAGAACTCTTCGGTGACCTCGGCGTGCGGCTTCTGCTCGTAGATGCCGGCGTTGGCGAAGACGACGTCGAGTTTGCCCTTGCGCTCCTTGATCTCGGCGAAGAGGCGATCGAGGTCGGCGAGCTTGCCGGCATCGGCCTGAATGGCGGCGGCGTTTTCACCGAGTCTGGCGATGGCGGCGTCGAGCTGGGGTTGGCGGCGGCCGGTGATGAAGACAAAGGCGCCTTCGTTGAGGAACTCCTGTGCGGTGTCGAAGCCCATGCCTTCGCTGCCGCCGGTGATGAGAGCGATCTTGCCTGTGAGTTTGCCCATGTGCTGTGTGTGCCTTTCGAAGACCGGGTTGCGGACTTCCTGCTGACTCTTACTAGACTCCAACCACGAGGGAGTTTCCAGACACGAAGCTGCAGGATGCTTGCCTGATTCTCCGATCCTGAGGAGAAATGACGAACCGGCCACTAAGCTGGGAGGGTGAGGTGCAGGACGATGGCAATCGAGGCGAACCGGCGGCGGATGGTGGAGCTGCTGCGGGAGATGGCGACAGCCGAGGGCACGCAGATGAGCCGACTGGAGGGTGTGAAGTTGATGCGAGCGGATCGGAGTTACCCGCGCACGCCGGTGCTCTATGAGCCGAGCCTGGTGATCCTGGCGAGTGGGCGAAAGCGGGGGTATGTGGGATCGCGGGAGTTTGTGTTCGATGCAAGCCGCTACCTGGTGCTGTCAGTGCCACTGGCGTTTGAGGTGGAGACGGATCTGACGGAAGGCGAGACGGTTCTGGGGGTCTCGGTGCGGGTGGACCTGGGGACGCTGAGTGAGCTGACGATGCGGATGGATCGAACGCGGGGCGGGGAGGCGAGCGACCAGAAGGGGGTGCAGGCGGCGCCGATGGATGAAGCAATGAGCGAAGCGACGCTGCGGCTGCTGGAGTGTCTGCGCTCGCCGGTGGAGACTGCGGTGCTGGGACCCGGGATTGTGCGGGAGATGGTGTACCGGGCGCTGGCCGGACCGGAGGGCGGGATGCTGTGGGCGCTGCTGGGCATCCATGGGCAGCTGGCGCAGATCCATGGCGTGCTGCAGCGGATGCACGCGAATCCGGCGAGATCGCTCGACGTGCCGGCGATGGCGGCGGACGCGGGGATGAGCGTGTCAGCGTTCCACCATCACTTCAAGGCGGTGATCGGGACGTCGCCACTGCAGTACCTGAAGACGTTGCGGTTGCACAAGGCGCGGATGCTGATGCTGCATGACCGGCTGGGTGCGGCGGAGGCGGCGGATCGTGTGGGGTATGAGAGTGCGTCGCAGTTCAGCCGGGAGTTCAAGCGGTTCTTTGGGCGGACGCCGACGCACGAGATCGAGCTGGTGCGAGAGCCGGCGCGGTATGTTCCGTTGGGAAGCGCGATGGTGGTGTGAGGGGCGGCAGGAAGGTCCCGGTAGAGAAGCAGATCCCCACGGGATGACACGCAAAGAAGGAAGTTTGATGGCGTTGCGTAGTGCCGAGAAGCCTCTTTACAGAAGCGCGGTCCGGGAGGATGATGATGGCTCGATTTGCTGGCGGTGTTCCCTCCCGCGGTTTCGTCAGATGCGCCGTCAGCAGGAGGCCAAATGTATGGTGTCCCAGAGAGTTTGCTATCGAGGGCGGGTGCCGATCGCGGTGCTGATCGGTGTCTGCGTGCTGTGGAGCCTGCGCGGGTTTGCCGAAGAGACGGCGCAGAAGACAAGCTATGCGACTCCGGCCGGGGCGCCGAATAACGGGCTGCCTCCCGTGCAGGCAGGGGCGAATGAGGCGCTGGTGCAGAAGGCCGATCTGCTGATGGCGCACCGGGAGTATGTGTCGGCGATCCATGTGTATGAGGCGGTCGTGTCTCCGAATGCGGAGGTGCTGAACAAGACGGGCATTGCGTACGAGAAGATGCGTCTTTACCCGCAGGCGAAGGTTGATTTCGAGCAAGCGATGGAGCTTAACCCGGAGTACTCCGGACCGAGCAACAACCTGGGAACGGTGTATTACGTGGAGGGTGACTACCACCGGGCGGAGAAGTTCTACAAGCGGGCGTTGAAGCTGGAACCGAAGAACGCCTCGGTCTACAACAACCTGGGAACGCTGTACTTTACGAAGCGCAAGATGCACAAGGGCATGGAGGCGTATCAGCAAGCGTTGTCACTTGATCCGGAGATCTTCCAGCGAAGTGCGATGAACGGGATCCAGACGAATGGCTCGAAGGAGTCGGTGGCGATCATCAATTTTTACCTGGCGGAGACCTGTGCCGAGGCGGGGAAGCACGCGGCGGCAATGCAGTATCTGCGGCGGGCGATCAGCGCGGGATTCCACGATGAGGCCAAGCTGCGGGAGGACCGGCACTTTGCCGGGATGCGGGAGCTGCCGGAGTTTCAGAGCCTGTTTATGGCGGAGGCGAAGCGGTAGCGAGGGGTGTGGGTCGAACGATTGTTCCCGGGTGATCCCGGCGTTCCCGGTAGAGCAGCAGGTTCCTCGACTTCGCTCGGAATGACAAC
>CAXTCB010000218.1:0-2705 GCA_964242875.1 uncultured Acidobacteriaceae bacterium | reverse complement strand
CAGCGGCGGACGATGCTGTTTGATCTGGACGTGGCGATTCAGCGGCTGGCGGGCAGTGCGGAGAAGGATGCGGCGGCGGTGAAGGAGTCGCGGTTGCAGCTGACGGGGGTGTACCACAACCTGCTGCGGCAATGGGCGGAGATGTAAGTGCGTTACGGTGCGCGGCGCGCGAGCGAATGGCAGGGAATGCGTCTTCGATGTCCGTAACGATCTGTGGTGGACCACGTCTGACACAGGATGGACAGACGTCGCTTCTCTCAACTTTCCGCACTGGCGATCGCCGGCGCGCATGTGCCTGCTTTCGCCGCGGGTGGCCAGGATGCAAGCAAGGCGGGATCACGACGCATTGGGTTTGCCCCGGTGGGCCTGGGCAGCATCGCCGAAGTGTTCATGCGCGCGGTGGCGAGCAGTGACTCTGCGAGCCTGACCGGACTGGTGACGGGACACCCGGCGGAGAAAGGCACGAAATTCAGCAGCCAGTATGAGGTGCCGCAGAGCTCGATCTACACCTACGAGACGTTTGATCGGATCCGCGACAATAAAGCGATCGATGCGGTGTACATCGCGCTGCCGAACAGCATGCATTGCGAGTACACGGTGCGGGCGGCGGAGGCGGGCAAGCACGTGTTCTGCGAGAAGCCGATGGCGATCTCGTCAGCGGAGTGCCGGCGGATGATCGATGCATGCCGAAAAGCGAACGTGAAGCTGATGATCGGCTACCGGCTGCAGTATGACGTGACGTTTCGAAAGATTCACGAGATGGTGCGCTCGGGCGCGTTTGGCGAGATGGAGGCGTTCCAGGCCGGATTCTATGGGTTGAAGAACAAGCAGCAATGGCGGCTGGATCGGACGCTTTCGGGCGGAGGATCGCTGCTCGATCTCGGGGTGTATGCGTTGAACACGGTGCGGTGGATGACGGGGGAGGAGCCGGCGGAGTATCGGGCGCTGGTGGCGACGCGCGAGAAGGGGCCGAAGTTCGCGAATGTGGAGCAGAGTATCGACTGGCTTATGAAGTTTCCGTCGGGCATTCTGGCGAACTGCGGCAGCTCGTATGGGCAGAGCGGGACGAGTTTTCTGCAGATAAACGGCTCGACGGGCCATGTGCGGATCGAACCTGCATTTACCTATGGCAATACGGTGCTGAAGTACAGCGGGGTGACGAAGGACGGCGAGATCTCAGGAAGCGGCGAGGTGTTTAACCCGGACCAGTTCGTGCTGGAGGTAAATCATTTCACCGATTGCCTTCTGCGGAACAAGCCCATAGCAACCCCGGGGGAGGAAGGCCTGAAGGATCTGCTGGCGGTGGAAGCGATCTATCAAGCGGCAGGAGCTCCCATTGCGTGAGGAGCACCTGCCGCGGCCAGGTGTAGCGAAGGGAGTTACTGAACGATGAGGGTGAGGTTCGCGGTGGCGGCAGAGCCGGCGGATGGCGTGACGGTCACAGGGATGGTGTAGGTACCGGCCGGGGTGTTATGGCCCGAGCCGCCGCAGCCGGAGAGGCCGAGGGCTGAGGCGAGGGAGAGGACGGCGATGAGCACGAGCAGGCCGGGGCGGAGACTGCCGGCGCGCCGGCGAGCGATGAAGAGCAGAAGGAGGCTGCCGCAGGCAAGCGATCCCGCGAGCAGACCAGGGCCGGAGATGGTGGAGGGGATCAGACCGGCCGGAGTCGGTGGCGCTACGCCATTTGTGGTGATGGTGACGGCGAAGGTCTGCGGGGTGGAGAAGGTGTGGGGCGGGGTGTCACCACCGTTACAGAAGGCGTTTGTTGGCAAGCTGGCGCAGGAGATTGTGACGGAGCCGGAGAAGCCGCCGGCGGGAGTGACGGTAAGGGTGGAGGAGGCGGTGCTGCCGGATTTAACCGTGACACTGGTGGGTGAGAGAGCGACGGAGATGCTGGGCGAGGGGGGAGCGACCAGAGCTGCGGCGGCGACGGCGAGCAGGTGGTGGACGGTGGTGGTGGGATGGAGGTCGTCCCAGAAGAAGTAGCGGTCGGGGTTGACGGTTACGTCGGCCTGGGACTTGTCCGTGACGTTGAGGAGCCCGTTGGTGGAAGGGCTGGCGATGACGGTGTTGAAGAGCGAGAACACGTCGAAGGCCTTGAGGTTGAGGGTCACGCCGGGGTTGGCTGCGGGCAGGGCGGCAAGGCCCGCGGCGAGACCAGTGTTGAAGGCCTGCGCACCGGCAGTGGCGGTGGCTGCATTCGCGGTCATGTTGAAGCGAGGGATGGCGCCGAGCGGGGGCAGGTTGGCGATGAGCAGATCGGTTGCGCCGGCGGTGATGAGGCGCTGGATGGCGGTGAGCTCGCCGGTGGCAGCGGTGGTGATGCTGGCGGCGGAGGTAGCGTTGATGACGTCGTTGGCGCCGCCCCAGACAACGACGAGGGTGTTGGCGGGGATAGTGGGATGGGCGGTGAGATAGTCAGTGACCTGCTGGCCGATGTTGTCGACATTCACCGTGACGCCGGTGGTGAGAGTGAGGGGGCTGGTGCCGGTTCCGGTGAAGGCAAAGCCGTACGCGTAGTTGGTGCCGCCGTCGAGCGAGGCGGTCACGGCGGGTTTGGCGGGGAAGGTGGCGGCAAGCTGCTCGATCCAGACGCCGGTGTAGAGGGTTGCGGCGGGCAGGGTATCGGTGCCGTCGGTGAAGCGGCCGTCGGTGTAGCCGGAGAGCGGGCCGGGGATGCGGACGTTGAACTGGCTCTGCGTGAG
>CAXTCB010000217.1:0-2725 GCA_964242875.1 uncultured Acidobacteriaceae bacterium | reverse complement strand
GGGCGGAGGAGTCGCCGTTGCCGCGCTTGCGCTTCTCGATGATGGAGTCGACGTTCCTCATGCCGAACTCAACGGCTTCGGAAGCAACGCGCTGGAGTTCGGGGTCAAGCGAGGTGTAGATGCGGAGACTTTCGTGAGTCTGTTCCTGCTCGCCGAGGCGCTGATTGAGCTGATCATGCACGAGATCGACAAAATAGGGCGCTTCGCTGGCATCGACGTTCTGCGGGGCGAGATGGAGGGGCTCGGCGGAGGCGGTGCGGGCCTGCGCGGGGGTGATGTCGCCGGTCTCGACCATGGCGTTGAGGACGACGTTGCGGCGCTCGATGGCGCGCTCGGGATGGCGGTAGGGGTTGAGGCGGCTGGGGCTCTGGACCATGCCGGCGAGCAGGGCGAACTGGGAGAGATCGAGCTGGCGGAGGTCTTTGCCGAAGTAGGCCTGGGCGGCCTCGCCGAAGCCATTGACCGCGAAGGAGCCGCGCTGGCCGAGGTTGATCTGGTTGGCGTACATCTCAAAGATCTGCTGCTTGGTGAAGCGATTTTCGAGATGAAAGGTGATGAGAATTTCGATCAGCTTGCGTTTGAGGCGGCGTTCCGGCGAAAGGAAGATGCCGCGCGAGAGCTGCATCGTGAGGGTGGAGCCGCCGCCGGAGAAGCGGCGATCGCCTCGCAGGTCGTGATAGACCCAGCCGAGCATGGAGTGGTAGTCGACGCCGCCGTGCTCGAAGAAGCGTCGGTCCTCGATGGAGGTGACGGCCTGCACGAGTTGGTGAGGGATTTCGCTGAAGGTGACGAGGCGCCGCTTGGTGCGGTTCTTGTCTTCGGATAGGGCGGTGATGAGTTGCGGCTCGAGCTGATAGGCGGCGAGCGGGGCGCCATTCTCGGCGGTGATGGATTGAACGGTGCCTGCGGCGGTAACGATGGTGGCACCATCGGTGGAGTGGTAGGACTGCGGTCCGGGTTTGATGAAGATCGTGTCGGTGCCGCGCATCTCGTAGGTGCCGAGCTGGGAGTTGGCGGCGTAGCCGGCGCGCCGGAGATCGACGGCGATCTCTTCTGCGGTGAGGACCTGGCCGGAGCGGACTTCCCGGGGGCCGGCATAGATCTGCGCGACTGGCGCGAAGAGCGGACCGGCGGCTAGTCGATCGTCGACGACGGTCTTGTAGTGCTGGTAGAAGTAGACGGCGAAGACGCCGGCGATAGCCAGGACGGCGACGATGAGGATGAGGAAGAGGCGGAGGAGTGGATGGCCGAGCACGGAGGTGCGACGATGCGCAACGGACGGTTGCGCGTCCCCTGCACTGCGCGGACGATATTTGAGAGTGACGGCCACGGTTTCCCCCTCGATTGGACGATCCGAACTGGACGATGGGGAGGTCGACAAGTTCGAGACTGGTTCCGGATCTGACGGTTGTTGCTGCTTTGAGTTTATGGCAGACAGGTTCGCGCGATATGGCGGAACAAAAGCAAAGGCAGCAGCAGATCTCTACGGACTGACAACAAACAAACTATGCGGTGGATTTGCGGACCCCGATTCCGTGACCCAGTCCCAAGGTGCGCGTTGCAAGAAGGCTGGCGATTTCAGAAGAGGGTACATCGGCGGACTGGTTGCGGAGGCGATCGGTGAACTCGACGAAACCTTCGGGGAAGCGCTTGCCGATGGTAACGCGGAAGGGGATGCCGATGATGTCGGCATCTTTGAACTTGACGCCCGCGCGCTCGTCGCGGTCGTCGAGGAGGACATCGAGGCCGGCGGCTTCGAGCGCATGGGCGACCTGTTCGCCGCCGGCGCGGAGAGGCTCTTCGCGAACATTGGTGACGGTGACGACGACGGTAAAGGGCGCGATGGAGGGAGGCAGGGCGTAGGTGGGGTCCGATGCCGAAGACGCAGGTCCCTCCGCTGCAGCGCGTTGCACCTCTGGTCGGGAGGACAGGTTATGGGCGGCGGATTGCTCGATGGCGGCAGTGAGAATGCGTTCGACGCCGATGCCGTAGCAGCCCATGATGGGAATGACTTCCTTGCCGGCGGCGTTGAGAACGCGGGCGCCCATGATGTCGGTGTAGCGGTCGCCAAGCTTGAAGATATGGCCGACTTCGACGGCTTTTCCGATGCGAAGAGGGCTTCCATCGATGGGGTCCGGCTCGTTTTCGCTGACGTTGCGTATGTCTTCGGTGGAGGTTGCGGTGATGTCGCGGGCGACCGAGATGTTGCGGAGGTGGTAGTCGAGCTGGTTGGCCCCGCAGATCATGTTTTCGCGGCCGGTGAGGGCGGCGTCGAGGATGACGGTGGAGGCGTGGGGGTTGAGGAGCTGGGCCTGCTTGTCGGGGTTGAGACCTTTGGCGGCGGCGAGCGAGGCGGCGGTGTAGAAGCCGTGCTCGTACTTCATGGCCCAAGCGGGGAGGACGGCGAGGCCGACGGGACCGAGGAAGCCGGCGGGGGCGTTGAGGTACCGGGTGAGCTCTTCGGGGGTCATGGGACGGAGAGCTTCAGACTGCGAGGCCTTCTGCAGCTTGGTCTCGTTGACCTGGTGATCGCCGCGGAGGAAGGCGATGACAGGTTTTTCGCGCGTGCCGTTTGGGAAGGTGCGCTCCCCCATGAAGGCGACGCACTTGATGTCGTGAACGGGGGAGATGTTGAGGAAGGCGCAGATGTCGGCGATGGCGCCCATGCCAGGGGTGGCAATGAGCTCGGGGGTGCCGTCACCGGTGGGGGGCAGGTTTTCGACGG
>CAXTCB010000216.1:1599-2797 GCA_964242875.1 uncultured Acidobacteriaceae bacterium | reverse complement strand
TTCTACATGGGCCACTTCCTCCACACTGCCTTCAAACGCCTCCGCACCCCCGCCTGACCCGCCCTTCCTTTCTTCTCCCAACCCTGTCATCCCGACCGAAGCGTAGCGAAGTGGAGGGACCTGCTGTCCCACCAAACCTCGACCAAACAATGAGGCCGCCATCTCGACCGAAGGCCAAAGGCCGCAGCGGAGAGACCTCCGCCTCTCGTTCCAACCGCCAGTGCGAAGCATTCCTCGGTTGCTCTCCCCGGTTCCTTCCGAGCGCAGCGAGGAACCCCCGTACTGGCTCTTACCGCGGAACGAAGCGACGCGAAAACCCTCTCTTACCGCACCCACCACCTACTGCGTCCCGTAGCTCACCGTCACCGGCGTCACCACCGCCGCCGGCTCGCCCCGCACCAGAAACGGCCGGTACCGTCGCCACGATACCGCCGCCACGGCCGAGTTGATCAGCCCCGGTGGTCCCTCCACCACGTCCGTCCGGCTCACCGTCCCATCCTTCGCGATAAACGCATTCAGCACCACCCGCCCCGCCCCTTGCGCCCCTACCGGCTTCCGCGCCGAAAGCAGGTGCTTCTCCATCACATCCGCCGGCACAAACAGAAACTTGCCGGTCTTCGGCCTCGTCGCCAGCGCCGACTCCACCGCCGCATCATCCCGCCGGTTCTTCGCCGCCACCTCCGCCGGTATCCCCACCGCCTTCGGCACCGTGACCTTCGCCGCCTCCACCCGCGGCGCCGCCTTGGCTGCCACCGGAGCTGTCACCACGGGTGTCTTCGCCATCCGCGCCTCGTCCGTCCGTGACGGCGCCCCGCCCGCCGTCGCTCCAGCCGTCGCCGCATCACCCCCCGCCCGCGGTGCCATCACCGCCGCCGCCGCCGGCGCAGCCGCTCCCTTCCCACCCGCGCCGCCCGCATCCACTCCCGCCGCCGCCCGGCCCCCCTCTTTTTCCGCTCGCGCCGACGCCGATCGCAGCGATCCATAGATCCCCATCGTCGCCAGCAGCAGCCCCGCCGCCACTCCGCCCAGCCGCAACATCCGCCCTCGCCGGCCGTTCTCGCTCTCCACCGGCACCGCCCTCGAGCCCATCGGCCCCGTCGTCTTCCGCCGCATCGCCGGCAACGAGGACACCCGCTCCTCCAGCGGCCACGCCCGCACCCGCTCCCGCTCCTGCATCGCCGCCTCGGCCGCCGCCCGC
>CAXTCB010000216.1:0-1499 GCA_964242875.1 uncultured Acidobacteriaceae bacterium | reverse complement strand
AAGCCGCTTCGCCTGCCCCTTGCCCCTGTCTCTGCGGCGCCAGCTCGCCCATCCGTCGCGAGACCGCGCTCAGCTGCAGCCGCAGCTCCTCAATCGCCAGCTCCAGAAACACCCGTTCCTCGCCCGCGCTTCCCTCCGCCGTCACCGCCTTCGCGGTCCGCTCGTCCCCGTTCGTCTCCGCCCACGTGCCCACGCCCGCCAGCATCATCTGCAGCATCCCAATCGTGCGCATCAGCCCGGTCGAGCTCGCCCGCCCTTCCACCAGCTCCTCCCCGCCGCTCGCCAGCGCCACCACCGTCAGCATCTCGTCCGCGGTAATCGCCTCCTGCTCCAGGTCGCGGATATTGCGCAGCAGCGCCGGCAGGTCCAGCCGCAGCGCCCGGCTCTCCTCCAGCTTCACCGCCAGCTCGCAGAAGTTCTCCGCCGCCCCGCACGTCAGGCCATGAAAGGTAAACAGCCGGCGCAGGTCGATCACGTACCGTTCAAAGCGCCGCATCACCTCGCGCGCATCGCAAAACACATCCATCTCGAAAGGACCTCCTTGAATGAGCAGGTCTGGCGATCGCTTGCCCTGCAGCTTGGTCGTCGGGAAACAACACGGGGCCCACGGAGGTCTCATCCTACCCCGAAATCCATCGCAATTCCATGGGGCCGCGCCTCCTTCCACCGCCGGCCACCCGCCGGTTAACGCCCGCGTCCGCTCTGAAACAGAACTCCCAGGGCACAAAAAAAGACCGCCGCCTCAGCCGCCGCCCTCCGCTCGCAGGAGAACCTTCTGCCACAACGCCGTCTCCCCGCCCGGTCCACATTGCCGTGCGCCTGGTCCACCTGCCCGGGTTCGCCCAGTCGCGCAGCCACCCTGGGCCACGCAGTGTTTGGTCATCCTGAGCGAGCTGTTCTCTCCGTTGCGATCCTGAGCCGATCGGTTTCTCGGTTGTCATCCGGAGCAAAGCGGAAGAGCCTGCCCTGAGCTTGTCAAAGGCATCCCCGCCTTTCGTCTTTACCCCGGGGCGCAGCGACGCGCATCACCCCACCCACAACACCCCGGCATTTCCCCATACCGCCACTCCATCTCACGTCCAAACAGCCTCACCGCCAGCCCAGACAGCATAAAATCAACCCATGCCCATCGAGTTCAACGCGCCCCTCGCCTCCGCCGACCCGGAGATCGCCGAGCAGATCCAGAACGAAGTCCTCCGCCAGCACGAAGGCCTCGAGATGATCGCCTCCGAGAACTTCGTCTCGCGCGCCGTGCTCGAGGCCGCCGGCACCGTCTTCACCAACAAGTACGCCGAAGGCTACCCCGGCAAACGCTACTACGGCGGCTGTGAATACGCCGATGTCGTCGAGACCCTCGCCCGCGATCGCGCCAAACAGCTCTTCTCGGCCGAGCACGCCAATGTCCAGCCTCACTCCGGCTCCCAGGCCAACGCCGCCACCTTCATGTCCCTGCTCACCCCCGGCGATTGCATCCTCGGCCTCGATCTCGCCCACGGCGG
>CAXTCB010000215.1:0-2955 GCA_964242875.1 uncultured Acidobacteriaceae bacterium | reverse complement strand
TCCTTCGCTTCGTCAACGCCGGCGACATCCTTGAAGGTGATCTTCTTCTGCTGCATGGAAAGCAGACGGGCACGGCTCTTGCCGAAGCTCATTGCCTTATTCCCGCCGGACTGCATCTGGCGCAGGAAGAAGAACCAGAGACCAAGTAGCAGTGCAAACGGAGCGGCTTGTATCAGGATGCTGAGCCACGCATTTGAGTTCTGGTCTTTGATCGTGATGTCCACGCCGTGATCGCGCAGCGTCTTGTACATGTCCGGGTAGTTGGCCGGAATGTTGGTGTGGAACTGTGTCTTCGTGTCACCCTCGCGATAGTGGCCCGTCACCTCGCTCTGGTTGACCGTAACGTCCTTGATCTTGCCCTGATCAGCATCGGTAAGGAGTTGGGAGAGCGAGATGTTCTTCTCCTGGCCCATCCCGGTGCTGTGAACAACAAATTGCCACAGCAGGAGCAGGCAGGTGATCATGCACACCCAAATCAGAATTTGTTTGACGGTCGAGTTCAAATCGAGTTCCCCATTTCATCTGCGGCGAAGAGCCGACGCCCTCAGGGCTTCAGCCGGCGGATGCTCTCACATCCACCTGTAGGTTTAGACGAGAGCGAACCGGGAAGGTTCCGCACGCCCAGGGCATAGGCCACCGGAGGTAGGGTCCACGCAGGCAACCCCAAACGCCGTCAGGTAATAAGGATTCTACTCTCTTCATTTGGCCGGTATCGCTCTAAACTTGATGCAACGAAAGCGGCAGGAGCGCAGCTTCAGGCGGCACTAGCGGGCTTTCTCCGCCGGTGTGGAACGGGTGAGTCGAAGCTCCCGCACCGAGCGCTCTGCCCGCAAGCCGTCGGACAGCGCCAGGCTTCCTCCGGGCTTCGAGGGCACGGTGGCGATCGGAGCTCCCAGACCGGCCAGCGCCAGAAGGCGGGCGGTCTCAGGAAACGAGAGTTGCACCCCCAGCTGACGCGCCGTTGCCCGCAGAAGGCGCCGCCGCAGCGCCTGCCCCGCAGCTTTCAGGCGCTCCAGATCGATCGCAAGTACAGCAGAGTCAGGCGCGGTGCTGTTTGCTCTGCCACCCCCACGCACAGGTTTTCCCGGCAGCACCATCTGCGGCATCGCCCGGTCGAGCTCCCGCTGCCAGTAGATCTCCTCCTCCCGCGCAATCTCCGCCAGGTTCCCCAGGGTTGCGTTCAGCGAGGGATTGAACGTCCGCAGCACCGGCATCAGCTGCTGCCGCAAACGATTCCGGGTAAACGCCGGATCGTCGTTGGTCTCGTCCTCAACCCAGCTTTGACCCAGCGACGTAAGGTAGTGCTCGATCGCTGCACGATCCGTCCCGAGCAGCGGCCGAAGAATCCGTCCTACGCGTCCATTTGGCGCCTTCACCTCGACGATTGGGAAGATCCCCGCCAGGCCCTCGGTCCAGGCACCGCGCAGCAGCTTCATCAGCACGGTTTCGGCCTGGTCGTCGGCAGTATGCGCTGTTGCGATGGCGTCGGCCTCGCCGGCGGCAATCAGATCGGTAAAGACGCTGTAGCGCAGGCTTCGCGCTGCTTCCTCCAGCGTTTCGTGTGAGTTAGCCACGCGAGCCGGAGTATCAACGGCTCTCACCCGCAGCGCGACCCCCAGCCCCGCGCAGAGCTGCTCGACGGCTTGCTGGTCGCGATCCGCCGCCGTTCCGCGAATGCCATGATGAACGTGAATCGCCGAAAGGCCCAGGCCCAGCGCCTCCCGCGGCAGGGAGTTCGCCGCCTGCAGCACGCGCAGCAGCGCGGTCGAGTCCGCGCCCCCCGAGAGCGCCACGGCAACGCGAAGCCCAGGCGTGAAGGATGTGCGGTCAAAGGGAAGCAGGGTCTCGGGCGGGGTTGGCACGAGCTTCATCCTAGCGCGTCACCGCGGGGAACGAAGCTTCGTGGGAGAGGGCAAACCCAGCCAGCCAGCGATACTCTTTCTCCATGAGCGAGATCAGCACCAGGGTGGCCACAGCGGCGGATGCGGCCTTGATCGCCGGGCAGCGCCGGGCCATGTTTACCGATGCCGTCTTCCCGGTACCCACTTCACTCGACGCCATGGAGGCTCGATTTGTGCCATGGGTGCGGGAGCGGTTGGCAGATGGCAGCTACCGCGGCTGGATCATGGAAGACGCCGGCGTCCCGATCGCCGGTGCCGGTCTCTGGGTCATGGAGTTTCCTCCGCACTTCCTGGACATTGAACCCGCGCGCGGCTATCTGCTGAACTTCTATGTTGCCCCGTCACACCGTCGACTCGGCCTGGCGCAGCAGCTGCTCGAAACGGCCGTCGCCGAAGGCCGGCGCCTGCGCTTGCGCGTGCTCACGCTGCACGCCTCGAAGTTCGGCCGGCCGCTCTACGAACGCCATGGCTTCCGGCTGAACAACGAGATGGTGCTGCTGAGTGACGGATCGCTCGAGGTCACGGTCTAACGGTCGCTGGTTCGCTCGCCCGGCCCCCGCGGAATATCCGAACCCGAACGGCTTGGTATACTCCGGGGCGATGCGAGTCTTTGTGATTGTTCCGGCGGCTGGAATCGGCACGCGCATGCTGGCGGCTGGAATCGGTGCGCCCAAACAGTTCCTGGAGATCGGCGGGATCCCCATCCTGGTCCACTCCCTGCGCGCCTTTCTCGCCGTTCCGCGGGTGGATGCCGTCTGCATCGCCGTGCGAGCGAGCGAACGCGAGCGCATGCAGGCACAGATCGCAGAGTTCAAGCTTGGTCCGCGCGTTCACCTGGTCGAAGGCGGCGACCATCGCCAGGAATCCGTGCAGAATGCCCTGCAGGCGCTTGAGTGTGATCCGGAAGACATCGTCCTTGTGCACGATGCCGTCCGTCCCTTGATCGATCCGGCGACCATCGAGCGAACCATCGACGCCATCGTCCGTCACGGCGCGGCCATCGTCGGTCTGCCGGCGGTCGACACCATCAAGCAGGTCGAACGAACCTCCGACG
>CAXTCB010000214.1:0-2968 GCA_964242875.1 uncultured Acidobacteriaceae bacterium | reverse complement strand
CCGCCGTGCGCCGCAATCCCGTTCACCGCCGCCATCATCCCGAACTCACGCACGCCAAAAAAGACGTTCCGCCCCTTCGGATCCAGATGGAAGTTCTCCGAGTCCTTGAAGATCGTCTTCGTCGAGCTCGTCAGATCGGCCGCGCCGCCAAACAGCTCCGGCACCATCTTCTCAATTGCATTCATCACCGTCTGCCCGGCATTCCGTGTGGCAATCGGCTTGTCCGTCGGAAACACCGGCAGGCTCTTCGCCCAGCCTTCCTTCAGCTTCATCGACGTGCACCGGTCGTACTCCGCGCCCAGCTCCGGATACGCCTTCTGGTACTCGTCGTACTTCTTCTGCCACTCGTCGTGCAGCTTCTTTCCCTTGGACTTTGCTTCAAGCCAGTTCTTCCCCGCCTCTTCCGGCACGTAGAAGCTCTTATCCTCGGGGAAGCCCAGGTTCCGCTTCGTCTCCTTCGTCGCCTCCGGCCCCAACGCCTCGCCATGGACCTTGTTCGTGCCGGCCTTTGGGCTTCCGTACCCGATCACCGTCCGCACCTTGATCAGCGATGGCCGCGTGGTCTCCGCCTTCGCCGCCTCCAGCGCCTTCTCCAGCTCATGCAGGTCGTTGCCATCCGTCACCGTCTGCACATGCCAGTGGTACGCCTCGAAGCGCTCCACAACATTCTCGGTGTACGAGAGGTCAGTCGGCCCATCGAGCGAGATCAGGTTGTCGTCGTAGAACACAATCAGCTTGCCCAGCTTCAGCGTTCCCGCCAGCGACGACGACTCATGCGAGATCCCTTCCATCAGGTCGCCATCGCCGCACAGAACATAGGTGTGGTGATCCACCGGTGTGTGATTGTCATGGTTGTAGATCGCCGCCAGATGCTTCTCCGCAATCGCCAGGCCCACGGCTTCGGCAAACCCCTGTCCCAGCGGCCCCGTCGTCACCTCCACGCCCGGCGTCTCGCCATACTCCGGATGCCCCGGCGTATGCGATCCCCACTCGCGAAACTGCTCCAGCTGCGCCATCGGCAGGTCGTACCCCGTCAGGTGCAGCACCCCGTACAGCAGCGCAGACGCATGCCCGTTCGACAGCACAAAGCGATCGCGGTCCGACCACTTCGGGTCCGAGGGATCAAACTTCATGTGCTTGTGGAACAGCAGATACGCAATCGGCGCGCAGCCAAGCGGGGCGCCGGGATGGCCGTTCTTCGCCTTCTCCACCTGGTCCACCGCGAGAAGGCGAAGCGTGTTGATCGAAATCTGGTCTAAATCCTGTTGCTTCTGCTCGTCAGTCATCGTTCCCTCGTCTCAAAATGTAAGCTGCGCCACCACTCCGCGCAGGTGCTTCGTCTCGCCTGTTAGTGTACCCGCCAGCCCCGACCGAACCCAAAACCACGCCATCGCCCTTGCTTCTAAGCTCTTCCCGCTCCCCTACTCCCTACTCCTGCCCTTCCGCTTCTAATTCGATGGCTTAACCGCGACAGACGGCACCGGCGCCGCCTCCGTTTCGCTCTTCGGCGGCAGAATCCCCACCGTGTAATCCTGCCCCAGCCACTGGTTGCGCTGCGGAAAGAACAGCGTGAACTTCAGGCTGCCCGTCTGCTCAGCCGTCGTTGGCAGGTCCGCAAACGATCCCAGGCTCCCCACCTGCTGCGCGTCCGTCTCCTGCTTCGTCGCCCAGTCGTCCGCCGTCCACACCACGCGGAACGCCTCCGCGTCCAGCACCCGCAGCGTGTTTCCGGCCGGCACCGCATCAATCTTCCGCGTCTTCTGGAAGATCTCGATCCGGCTCACAAACGTCCGCTCGCCCACCGGCCTTGCATACCGCTCCTCCACCACGGAGATCCGGTCATACACCGCGCCGTCCACCACCGATCGCAGCAGCTTCAGGTACTCCGCATGCGCCCACACCAGTGGCTGCGCCGATCCCGCCGACTGGCCAAAATACAAACCCTCCTCCGGCAGATCCGCCCTGTCCCACACCTGCTCCGGCAGCATCCCACCCACCGAGCTGAACGCCTCGTACGCCTTGATCAGCGACGTCACATCCATGCCCGTCGCCAGCGCAGCGCCGGCTGCTAGTTGATAGTGCGCCCGCTCGCCCCCCAGCAGCGGCCACGCCCGTCCCTGCCCCCATCCCATGTACGGTCCGCCATCCTTCCGCTGCCCGTACCCGTCATGGTTGTAGCGCCGCCAGCATGGGCCAAACGGCGTGTCGATCTTCAACACCTTGTCCACCACCTTCAGCGTGTCCACGATCAGCGGATCGTCCGCCCGCCGCACGCCATACCGCACCAGCTCCAGAAAGCCCGCATCCACGATCTCCCGCGCATCAAAGTCCGCCGTCTCGCCCGGCCCGCGGTTCGCAAGATGCACCCACCCCGGCTTCACCGACGCATTATGAAACGGCTCGCCCTCGGCCGGCGGTCGAATCCGCATGTAGTGGCGCTTCACCTCCGGATCCAGCACCCCGTCATCCGTCGTCGTCCACTCATCCAGGTGCGCCTCGATCCAGTCCGCATAGCTCCCCAGAAACTCCGCCACATCCGCCGCCGCGTGCGCCCGCGCCAGGTCCGCCGCACACAAGAGCGCGCTGATCACCACCGCCAGCGTCGACGGCGAGTACCCCGCGTTCTCCTCCCATCGTTCCTGCTGTGTCACCGGCGCATACCGCACCATGAACGACGCCGCCCGCTCCACAAACGGAAACACATCGAAGTTGTCCAGCGCGTTCAGCTTCCACAACCGCCACGCCAGGATGATCGGAAACGCCACCTCATCCAGCTGAATGCCCGACCAGTACGGCTCGCCATCCACCCAGAAGTTCTGCGAAAATCCCCCATCCGCCCGCTGCGTGCACGCCAGGTACACCAGCGCCCGCACCGCCGTCTCCGTCCGTCCGCACGCCATCAGCGCCGTCGCAGACTGCACCATGTCCCGCGTCCACACCAGGTGGTACCCGCCCAGGTCGTCGTCGC
>CAXTCB010000213.1:0-2969 GCA_964242875.1 uncultured Acidobacteriaceae bacterium | reverse complement strand
CGCCGCTCAGCGCGACTCGAGCGCAGCAAACCCGCGCCCTCCGCTACACGTACGCGCTACCTACGTGGGCTCTATCTGCTTCGTGAACCTCTCTGCGCTCCGAGCCTTAAGGCGCGCCGCCTCCTTGTCCCGATTCTTCGGAGGCGAGTTCGTCTCGAGCGAGCCAAGAAGGTCCGCAGAGATGCCCGCAATGGCATCAATCGCGTGCTGGAAGGCCTCTTCATTGACCTTTGAAGGCTTGTTGAACCCACTGATCTTCCGCACAAACTGAAGCGATGCCGCCCGAATCTCCTCAGGCTTAACCGGCGGATCGAAGTTGAAGAGCATCTTGATATTTCGACACATCGACCGAACCTCCACCTCAAACTTGCAACCATCCCAACTGTCAGGATCGTGGCCGGGGATGCACCGTCCTGGCCACTTCACGACATTCTAAGAGAGTGCAGCATCATTCACTTTTGAAGCGGTGTATTCTTGTGCGCGTGTCGAAACCAACTGAACCTCAGCCCCATATTGAAGCCCCCGAACCCACGGAGCTTTCGCGTGTCGACCGCCGTAAATTCCTCAAAGCCGGTTCGCTGGCCGCAGGTGCCGTCGCGCTTGGCGCACCTGCGCTCGTGCGCGCGCAGCACCTCAACAGCAAATTGAACATCGCCTGCATCGGCATCGGCGGCAAAGGCCGCAGCGACACCGACAACTGTGCCGGTGAGAACATCGTCGCGCTCTGCGATGTGGACACAGGCTCCGAGGCATACACCGCCCAGACCGCAAAATATCCCAGCGCGAAAGTCTACAAAGACTATCGCCAGATGTTCGAGCAGATGGGCAATCAGGTCGACGCAGTCACCGTCTCCACACCGGATCACATGCACGCGATCATCGCGTCGCTGGCCATGAAGAAGAACAAGGCAGTCTTCTGCCAGAAGCCGCTGACCCAAACCATCTATGAGGCACGCTACCTGCGCACGATGGCTCACAACAAGAAACTCGTCACCCAGATGGGCAATCAGGGCAGCGCCGCCGATGGCTTCCGTCGCGGGGTGGAGACCATCCAGGATGGGCTCATCGGGCAGGTGCACGAAGTCCACGTCTGGACCAATCGGCCCATCTGGCCGCAGGCCATGGACCGCCCCGCCGGCGAGGATCCCATTCCCTCTACCCTGGTGTGGGACACCTGGATCGGCCCCGCTCCCATGCGGCCCTACAAAGGCCGCCGAAAACCTGAGGACAAACAAGGCATCTACGAGCCGTTTACCTGGCGGGGATGGCAGGACTTCGGCACGGGCGCGCTCGGCGATATGGCATGCCATACCGTCAACATGGCCTTTCGCGCTCTCGATCTCGATCACCCGACCGAAATCGAAGCCACACCGCTGGGCGTCATGAACAAGGAGTCTTACCCGGTCGGTTCCAAAATTCGCTTCAGCTTCCCTAGGCGCAAAGGCCGCATCGCCCTCGAGCATCCGCACTTCTTCCATCACGACCGCACCATCGAGCACGATCCGGTGACCCTCTTCTGGTACGACGGCGGCCAGCCCGACCCCGAGGCACGCGGCGGACACGACCTGAGCAACAAGCCACCCGCCGATCTCACCGCCGACATCGTCACGCTGCAGGGCAAACTTCCCGACAGTGGGTGTCTGCTGATCGGCGAGGGCGGCACCGTCTTCTCGCCGGACGACTACGGATCCAACTTCTTCATCAAGCTGAAGGGCGACAAGGAATACATCAACTACCTCAAGCATCCGGCCATGGCCCAGTACCCGGAGCGCATCCCCCGCAACCACTACGCCGGAGACACCGGCGCCGCCCACGCCCAGGAGTGGCTCGCCGCCGTCAAGGCAAACAAGCCGGAGATGTGCTACTCCCGCTTCGATGTCGGCGCCCGCCTCACCGAGATCATGCTGCTCGGCTGCGTCTCCCTGCGCACCGGGCGCAAGATCGATTGGGATGGCCCGAAGATGGTCGCCAAAAATTGCCCGGAGGCGGCACCGTTCATACGGCGGCAGGATCGATCCGGCTGGGCTCTTTCTTAACGCAATCACCGCACGGAAAACGCTCTGGTTCCGGCTTCACGAGCATACGGGCTTCGTGCTCTACGCTTCCGCCGGCTCTGTCTCTCCGACCGATCAGCACTCGCTTGGCAAGACAGAGTCGTTGTCCCCCTTGCCGTGAACGCACCGCGCAGCCTACTCCTTCAGCCGATACACCCGCACGTAATCAAACTGCATCGTGAACCCCGCCATATTCTGCGCCGACACGCCAATCTGCGCCCCCGGCCCCAGCTGGTGCGTCCACGTCGTTCCTCGCGTCCAGTTGTACCCGTCCGCGCTTGTGTACGCCGTGTACCGTTCGCCTTCGTCACCGCCCGCGTGCTTTACGATCCGCAGCCACGTCGTCTGCGCCGGGTTCCCCACAAACGCCCCGCCATACGTCGGATAGTTCGCCGGCACCGGCCCCACCTGCTTGGCAAACTCCGTCTGCCGCGTGTCAAAGTCCGCAAATACATCCAGCTTCACGCTGTTTGCGTCATCGCCGTAGATCACCAGCGCTCCCTGCGCGAAGTTCTCGCAGCAGCTGCCGTCAAACGGAAAGCTCACCGTCAGCTTCGTCTCCACCAGCCAGTCGCCTTCCACCGGCACCGGCTCGCCCAGGATCGACACCAGGTCCGGATTGCCATTCTCATCCGGCCCATGCGTCTCCACCTGGTAGCTCGTCCCCGTCAGCACATGGCTGTTGTCCGCGCCTGGATGGATGAAGTGCCACTGCTTCGATAAGGTCGGTCCATTGAACTCGTCTGACAGCGCCGCGATCAGCTCTCCCGGCTCATCCTCTTTCTTCGCGTCGTTGTATCGGTCGCTCACCTGGTACGGCTGTGCCACCGGCCCCGCCACCTTCCCGGCAGACGCCCACCGCCCGTTCCGCACCGTCGGCCATCCATTCACCCAGTCCACCGGATCGATCAGCGC
>CAXTCB010000212.1:1261-2984 GCA_964242875.1 uncultured Acidobacteriaceae bacterium | reverse complement strand
TCGTCTACGACGGCCCGCAGAACCCCGCCGACGACGACGGCTGGATGCACAAGCGAAACTGGCACTGCATCGTCATGGATCAGGCCCACCATGTCTCCGTGGATGGCATCACCTGCGTCGTTCGCAGTCGCACCTGGCAGATCCAGATGAAAGACTCCCGCGACATCCTCTTCAACAACATCAAGGTCATCGGCGCCAACTCCGGCAACGCCAACGCCGACGGCATGGACTGGCTCGGCGGCGGCGACACCGTCGTCAAGGACAGCTTCTTCCGCGCCGCCGACGACGTCTTCGCCATGCAGGGAGCGTGGGAGGGCTACGGTCCGGTCGCCTTCGCCGTCAACGGCAATCCCGTCACCAACGTCCGCGTCGAAGACAGCGTGCTCTCCACCAGCATCTCCAACATCGTGCGCGCCGGCTGGCCGGAAAAGAACTTCGAGGGTGGCCACTTCCTCATGCGGAACACCGACATCCTGCACATGGGCCTGGGCGGCTGCGGTATCCCCTTCGCCCTCATGGAGATCTGGGCCGACCCGAACGGCCGCGGACGAAGCAGCGACTTTGCCTTCGAAGATGTCCGCCTCGAGCACTGGTACGCCCTCACCGAGCTCATGGAGCCCGTACCCGGCATCGCCAGCGTCCGCTTCAGCGATGTCTTCGGCCTCGAGCTCCCCTCGCTCATCCCCTCCCTCGTCAAGGGATCCGTCTCCGATGTCACCTTTGACAACGTCGCTCTCGGCGGCACGCCCGCCACCACCAACACCTCCATTCCCATAGACGTGCTCGACGGCGCCGAAATCCCCCACTACAAACTCGACGGCCCCCGCGCAGAGATCCTGCTCGAGCGATCGGTCGTCGCTCCCGGCAGGTCCATTCACCTCGAGGCACAGGCACCACCCGGCGTCCTCACCCAAGACTGGACCTATCTCTGGAGCTTCGGCGACGGCACCTTCGCCAAAGGCCGGCGCGTCCGGCATCGCTTCCCGGATACCAATGGAACCCTCGGGAACGGCGACGGCCGCTTCCGCGTGCTGCTGGAGATCCGCGACAAGGCTGGCCGCCATGGCCGCGCCTACGTCCCCGTGCTCGTCGCGGACGCCCTCAAGCCCGCCCTTGCCCTCCGCGCCACCGAACCCGGCCTCGCGTACGGGGCCTTCACCCTCGATCACCCCTCGCTCGACGACCTGGCTCCCGGGGCGGCCGCCTCCATCCAGGGCATCGCGCCACGCCTCGAGGTCACCAGCCTTCGCCCGCGGCCGGAGAACTACGCCACCAGCTTCAGCGGCTACGTCACCGTTCCCGAGGACGGCGCCTACACCTTCACCCTGCTCTCCAACGATGCCGGTCGCCTCGTCCTCGACGGCCAGGTTCTGGCAGAGTCACCCCCGCCCTTCGCTCAGGTGTGCGGCCTGAAGGGAAACGCCGTTCGGGAGGCGACCGGCTACGCCGCGCTCGCCAAGGGCCTCCACACGCTCTCCGTTCTCGAAACCCACACCACCGGCGCTGACAACTTCCGTGTCTGGTGGCGTGGCCCGGGCCTGCCCGGCGTCGGGGAGATCCCCTCCGCTGCTCTGTCCCACGCGGCAGAGTCCGCAACGCCCCCAGCCTCGGAACGGAAGTAACGCCTGCCGCCTCAGTTCGTGACGCAGACCGCGATGGTTTGCTGTAGCCGAAGTCGGTTGTATAGATTAGCGTCTGTCTAAGATCAACCGGAGATCAACCG
>CAXTCB010000212.1:0-1161 GCA_964242875.1 uncultured Acidobacteriaceae bacterium | reverse complement strand
GAAAAAGGATCACAGGCGGTGGGAGAAAGAGATCTGAAGAACGCTCTGTCGAGAAGAAATCCCGAAGCAGAGACGTCCCGCTCGGCCCGCATGCAGGACGTCGCAAAGCTTGCCGGCGTGGGCACGATGACCGTCTCGCGCGTCCTGAACGGAACCGCCCGCGTCAGCGAAGAGACCAGCCATCGCGTCTACCAGGCGATCGAGCAACTGCAATACAAGCCCAACCAGGTCGCCCGTGCCCTTCGCGGCTCCAGCTCCAAAAGCATCGGCGTTCTCGTCCCCTACCTCTACGATCCCTTCTTTGCAACCTGCGCGCATGCCATCGATGAGGTCGCCAAGGATCACGGCTTCTCCGTCATCCTCACAACGACCAACGAAGACGCGAAGAGCGAGCTCGATGCGGTCCGTCAGATGATCCAGCGGCACGTCGACGGCCTCATCGTCATTCCCGCCGAAGGCAGCTCCTCGAACCTGACCTCATCCGAGTTCCGCGATCTCCCCATCGTCACCCTCGATCGACCGATCCCGCAGTCAACCTTCGACAGCGTTGAGGCCGAAAACGAAGCGGCCGGCATTCTCGCCGTCAATCACCTCGTCAGCCACGGCCATCAACGCATCGCCTTTATCGCCCTGCACCGGCAGCTCTTCACCATGAAGACCCGCTACGCCGGCTACAAGTCCGCCATGAACGATGCCGGTCTCAAGGTGGAAGCGCACTTCGACTGTATGACGCAGACCATTGTGACCGATCTCATGAAAACGCTCTGGACCCGGCGCGATCGGCCTACCGCGCTCTTCACCACAAACGGCCTTACTACCCGCTACACCCTGCAGGCCCTCGCCGATCTCGGCTTGAACATCCCCAGGGATATGGCGCTGGTCGGCTTTGATGATGTCGATCTCGCCGAGCTGATGCGCCCTCCGCTGACCATCATCCGGCAGCCCGTCATGGACCTCGGCCGAACCGCCGCGGAGCTCCTGTTTAACCGACTGAACCGCGCCACGGCCAAAGAGCCTCCGCAAAAGATCACCCTGCCGGTCGAGCTGGTGCTGCGCAGCTCCTGCGGCTGCGTTGGAAGGCTCGAGTCCCCCTCCTTTCGACCGTCCAGCGCCGGTCTTCAAGACTCCCGCGTACAGCCGTAAGCGCGCGCCGTATGGCCG
>CAXTCB010000211.1:0-3014 GCA_964242875.1 uncultured Acidobacteriaceae bacterium | reverse complement strand
AACCCCTCCTTCGAGATCAACGCCGCGCTCCTCAGCCGCTGCCGCGTCTACACCCTGCAGGCACTGTCAGAAGATCAGGTCATCGCGCTGCTCGAGCGCGCCCTGCACGATGCCGAGCGCGGCCTCGGCAGCACCGGCCTTTCCATCACGCCTGAGGCCCTCGCCACCATCGCCAGCTTTTCGAGCGGGGACGCGCGCAACGCCCTCAACGCGCTCGACGTCTCCGCCTCGCTCGCCGATGGCCGCAACACCTCGGAGATCACCAAAGAGCTCGCCGCGGAGGCCGTGCAACGCCGCGTTCTGCTCTACGATAAGAAGGGCGAGCAGCACTACGACATCATCTCCGCCCTCCACAAGAGCGTTCGCAACTCCGACGCCGACGCCGCCCTCTACTGGCTCGGCCGCATGCTCGAGGCCGGCGAAGATCCCATGTACGTCGCCCGCCGCGTCGTCCGCATGGCCGTCGAAGACATCGGCCTGGCCGCCCCCGAGGCCCTCAATCTCTGCCTCTCTGCCCGCGACGCCATGCACTTTCTCGGGCAGCCGGAAGGCGGTCTCGCCCTCGCCCAAGCCGTCGTGTATCTTGCCCTCGCGCCCAAGTCAAACGCCGTCTACACCGCCTACAGCGCCGTCCAGGCAGACATCGCCGCCACTGCCGCCGCACCCGTTCCCTTGCACCTGCGCAACGCCCCAACCCGCCTCATGAAGGAGCTGGACTACGGCAAGGACTACCAGTACGCGCATGATGTGGAAGGTCGCGTCGCGGACATGCCATGCCTCCCACCCTCTCTCGTCGATCGTCGCTACTTCCAGCCCACACAGGAAGGCCGCGAACGCCAGCTGGCCGCCCGCATGGACGAGATCGCAAAACTGAAAGCCTCCAGGCGCAGCTGAAGCCGTGGTAAAGTTCTCGCGCCATCACTTCACTTGGAAGTGCCTCCATGTCAGCTCCGGTTCCGCCCCTCACGCCCTATCTCGTCGTCTCAAACGCCGCAGATGCGATCGAGTTCTACAGGAAAGCTCTGGGTGCCACCCAGGAGGGTGAAGTCCACCGCATGCCCGGCACCGAGAAGATCATGCATGCACGCCTTCTCGTCAATGGCTCCCTCATCATGATCAGCGACGACTTCTCCGGCATGAGAGACGATTGCTCTAAGCCTCCAACCGCGCTCGGCGGATCCCCGGTCACCTTCGCGCTTCTTCTCACCGACGGTCAAAGTTTTTGGGACACCGCCGTCGCAGCCGGCGTCACTGTGACCATGCCCTTTGCCGATATGTTCTGGGGAGAGCGCTACGGCCAGTTCACGGATCCGTTCGGCCACAAGTGGTCGGTCTCACAGACCATAAAATCCATGACCGATCCTGAGGTGGAGCGCGCCGCACAGGACGCACTTGCAACTACAGGAACGCTGATGGGCGATCCCGTCTCCAGTCTCTAACACCTCCCTGGACACTCGCCTCGCTCACCGGCGTCTCCTCGACACGGCAACAGAACGTCCTCGAGATCACTTCAGCTCCTTCGCCAGCGCGTTCAGAACGATTGGCTTGGTCAGCACCTCTGGTAGCACATCGGCAGGGCTTCCCTTCTCCGACGGATACAGCACATACGTCGGAACGCCGCTTCGTCCCACGCTCGCGAGTTCCCGCGTGATTGCATCGTCATACTGTGTCCAATCTGCCCGAATCAGCGTCACTTCGTGCGATCGGAACTGCGCCTGCACCTCATCCGACTTCAACACCAGCCGCTCGTTTACCTGGCAGGAGAGACACCACGCTGCCGTAAAGTCGATAAACACCGGCTTGCCTGCAGCACGCGCTGCATCGAGCGTCGCCTGGGAGTACGGCTGCCACGCCAGCGTTGTGTCCTTGCGCTGATAGAGCGGCGCCGCCACCGCGAGCGCGCCCAGGATCACAGCCGCTAGAGTTGCCTTGCGATTCGCCGGCCATTTCGACAGCACCCACCCGGCAATCGCCAGCAGCAGAAATCCAAGCAGCAGATCCGCCACCCGGTCCACTCCCCTCTGCGGCGTCGCGCTGTCGCTGTACAGATGGCCATAGACCCAGGTCAGCCAGATCACCGTCGCAAACAGCGGCACCGCCGTCAGCTGCTTCAGCGTCTCCATCCAGGCACCCGGCCGCGGCAGCACCTTCGTCCACCCCGGCTGGATCGTCAGCGCCAGATACGGCGCCGCGAGTCCCAAAGCCAGCGCTGTAAAGACCGCAAACGTAATCCATGCAGGCTGTGCCAGCGCGAAGCCGATCGCAGCCCCCATCAGCGGCGCCGTGCAGGGCGTCGCCACCACGGTCGCCAGCACCCCGGTAAAGAAGCTCCCCGCGTACCCCTGCTTGCGCGTGAGTGAATCCCCCGCGTTCGTCAGAGAAAGCCCAAGCTCGAACTGCCCCGCCAAGGAGAGCGAAAAGAAGAACAGCCCCAACGCCAGCACCGCCAGAAACGTCGGCGACTGCAATTGAAAGCCCCACCCGATCTGGTTCGTCGTCGATCGCAACACCAGCAGCACCGCCACGATCACCCAGAAGCTCGCCAGGATGCCGAGCGTGTACACCACGCCATGCGACCGCATCTTCGATCGCTCCTCGCCGGAGGTCTGCACCAGCGCCAACCCCTTGAGGAACAGGACAGGAAAGACACAGGGCATGAGGTTGAGAATGATTCCGCCAACGAACGCCAGCCCAATCGCCCCGAGCACCGTCACTCCGGCCGGAGACGCCGTCCCATGCTTCGCCGGCCCTGCCACCTTCGGGATCTCACCCACCGTGACTGGAGCCGTAAACTCGTACGCCTCATCATCATTCAGCCGCAGCAGGCCATGGATCTGCTTCGGCAAGCTCTTCAGATCCGGCGATCGCTCCACCCAGAGCCGCACCCCATCCGGCATCTCTTCAAGATCTTGGTCCGGCGCATTCGCAATCAGGTCCTGATCAAACGGATAGAACTCCGCATCCTCTTCCTTCTGCCCTGTCGTCAGCGTGAAGACAAAGTTCTGCTTGCCTCC
>CAXTCB010000210.1:0-3028 GCA_964242875.1 uncultured Acidobacteriaceae bacterium | reverse complement strand
CTTTGATCGAAGGGCAAGGGAGGACGGCTATACTTCGGGGATGTTTGGTCGATGGAGCGGGTTCGTACGGGTGACGGCGGCGGTGGTGTTGTTGCCGGTACTGCTGGTGGAGCAGGGATGGGCGTGGGGCGAGACGGGGCATCGGCTGATCAACCGGCTGGCATCGGCGAATCTGCCGGTGGAGGTGCCGGAGTTTTTACGGGATGCGGCGGCGCAGAACACGATGGACTATCTGGGGCCGGAGCCGGACCGATGGCGGAACGCGGCCGAGCCGGAGTTGAATGCGGCGCAGGCACCGGAACACTTTATCGATCTCGAGTATGCGGACATGCTGCCGGTGCTGCCGAAGCGGCGGTATGACTATGTGCGGGCGCTTGCGGTGCTGCAAAAGGATCATCCGGAGCTTCCGCTGAGTGTGGAGAAGGTGGGGCTGCAGCCGTATGTGACGCTCGAGGTCTGGGAGCGGCTGAAGGTGGATCTGCGGGAGTATCGAAAGCTGGTGGCGGCGAAGGGCGATACCAAGCCGGTGGAGCTGGCGGTTGTGTACGACGCTGGCTGGCTGGGGCACTATGTGGCGGATGGGTCGATGCCACTGCATACGTCGGTGAACTACAACGGGTGGACGACGGGGCCGAACCCGAAGGGGTACACAACGCTGCATACGATTCACGCGGACTTTGAGAGTGTGTACGTGACGGCGAACGTGAAGCCGGGCGACGTGGCGCCGATGGTGGAGGCGGCGAAGCCGAAGCTGATTGATGACGTGTGGGCGGGGTACATGGAGTATCTGCACCACTCGCACACTCTGGTCGAGCCGCTGTATGCGCTCGAGAAGACGGGCGCGTTTGCAGGCGCGGGCACGGCGGACGGCAAGGCGATGGTGGATGAGCGGCTGGCCGCGGGGGCGATCGAGCTGCGGGATCTGATCTACACGGCGTGGGTGAAGAGCGCCGATCCGGTGCAGGAGTTCAAGGGCTAGTGCTGCGCGGGGGATGGGGGCCACGCACGGCAGGCAGGTTGATCTGGCGCGGCAGCGTTCTGGTGGTGCTGATTCTGCACGGGGTGGCGGAGCTGGTGGTGACGCAGCCGAGATCACGGGAGGATCGGGCGCGGTGGAACCAGCGCTTCTGCGGCCGGATTCTGCGATGGCTGGGCATTCCCGTCGCGGTCGAAGGGTCGTTCCCGGATGTGGGAACGGTGGTGCTGAATCATGAGACCTACCTGGACATCACGGTGCTGGCATCGCTGCGCCCGTGCGTGTTCGTGTCAAAGGCCGAGGTGGGCCGATGGCCGGTGGTGGGATGGATGACGAAGATGGCGGGGACGGTGTTTGTCGAGCGGGGTAAGGGTGGAAGCGCGGCGGCGGCGAGTGTGGGGATGCTGGCGGCTGCACGCTCGGGAGTGCCTGTGGTGTTCTTTCCGGAGGGAACGACGTCAGATGGGCGCGGTCTGCTGCCGTTCCGGGGAGGATTGATTGCGGAGGCGCGAACGGCGGCGTTGCCGGTGACGGTGGGCGTGATTCGATACACGGTCCAGGGCCCGCGGGGGGCGACGGTCGAGGAGGATGTGGCGTATTGGGGAGATCGCGGTCTGCTGGAGCATGTCGGGCGATTTCTGACACTTGAGGGCGTTCAGGTGCGGGTGAGATTTGCTGAGGTATCGGTGCACTTCCTGAAGACGGAGCGGAAGGCGGCGGCTGCGGAGGCGCGCGAGGCGATGCTGGAGCTGGGGGGCGGCACTCTGGCGCGGGAGACGCGGAGCGCCAGCGTTGCAGGACAAGGCGAGGCGGGTTCAAGGGGCTGAGCCTGGCACTCAGGGCTCGGCAGCCGGAGCGACGATTGAGGTGAGCTTAGAAGTGCTGCGAGCCGGATCGATGATGGCGGAAGAGGCCCGCGTGCCGCAGTTCGTTGAGAACGAGTTCGACCGACCAATCCAGAGATTCTGTACCTTCCACGGTGACAGAGGCGTGGGCTGCGGAGGGAAGAACAAATCGATCGGCCATGGGACGCGTGGTGCGCTCGAACTGCTCGCGAACGGAGGCTTCGGTGCGGCCGCGCTCGCGAACGTCGCGATGGATGCGACGGGCGAGGCAGACGGAGTGTGGCGCGTTGACGAAGACCGAACGGTCAAAGAGAGCGCGCAGGGCGGGGTAGTGAAGGGCGAGGATGCCTTCCACGAGGATGACGGGAGCGGGCTCGATGCGCTCGGTGTGGCCGCTGACGCGGGTGTGAGTGCTGAAGTCATAGACGGGGCGATCGACGGCGATCCCAGCGAGGAGCGCGGTGAGGTGCTCGATGAGCAGATCGATCTCAAGCGAGTCCGGGTGATCGAAGTTGAGCGTGGAACGGGCGTCCGCTGGAAGGTGGCTGAGATCCCGGTAGTAAAAGTCCAGAGACAAGAGCGTCGCGTTGCACTGGGCGGCGAGCTCACGGGCGAGCGTGGTTTTGCCGGAGCCGGAGCAGCCGGCGATGCCGAGAAGCAAGGGTCTGTGCGGGAGCAGGAGCTGGCGGGCGATGTCAGACATGAAGAGAGGGAAGAGGACGTTGCGGCGTGTTCAGGACTTATGCCTCCGAAGAGCGATGACTGCCCATGATTTGTGGGATGAGGGCAAGGAGGAGCGCGGTGAAGCGAGCTTCCGCGCGTTGCCCGACGGCAAGAACGTCGTTGTGGTCGATGGCTTCCGCGGTGACACCGGCGGCGGCGTTGGTGACAAGCGAGATGCCAAGAACGGCCAGACCCATGTGGCGGGCGACGATGACCTCGTGCACGGTGGACATGCCGACGAGGGTGGCGCCCAGGATGCGGAAGGCGCGGATCTCGGCGGGAGTCTCGAAGGAGGGACCGAGGACGGCGAGGTAGATGCCTTCGGGGAGATCGAAGCCCTGCCGCTCGGCCTCAGCCCGCGCAAGGGCACGAAGAGCTGGCGAGTAGGCGGCGGACATGTCGAAGAAGCGCTCGGCTGTGCCGGGGCGTGTGGCGAAGCGAGGCTCGTTGGGGCCGAGGGCGGCGTTGGTGCCGGTGAGGTTGA
>CAXTCB010000209.1:0-3047 GCA_964242875.1 uncultured Acidobacteriaceae bacterium | reverse complement strand
GTCCTCGCCACCGGCGGCCTCGCCCGCCTCATCGCCGACGGCTCCAAATACATCAGGCAGGTCGACGATCTCCTCACCCTCACCGGCCTCCGCCTCCTCTACGAACGCAACCGCCGCTAACCGCGAACACCCCGTCTTCAGGGCACCACCGGCGTCATACGAATACCCGTCACGCACCTCCGGACCCTTCGCAGCTTCGGCGTAAGATCGAAGCGATTGCAACAGCAGCGGACTTCAGGGAGGCGGAGATGACACGTCTTGCGTTCGTCGTTTGGATCGTCCTGGCGGTCCCTGTCGCTCCCCGGCAGGCGCATGATCATCCGTTGCCTGCAAAGCTGGGCACCGTCTCGTTTCAGACGTCCTGTAAGCCTGAAGTACAGCAGGAATTCAACCGAGCCGTCGCCCTCCTGCACTCCTTCACCTATCATCTGGCGGACCAGGCCTTCCAAACGGTGGCCCAGCAGGACCCGGGCTGCGCAATCGCCCATTGGGGAAGCGCCATGACGCACTTCCACCAGCTGTGGGATCTGCCGCCGTCACCTGCAGACACGGCCGCGGCCCAGCAGCAGATCGCCCAGGCTGACAGGCTCGAGCGCGTCTCCGATCGCGAGCGCGGGTTCATCCATGCACTCCAGATCGTCTTTCAACAAGGGGGTACCGTCCCCTTCAGCACGCGCGCGCTGCAGTATGAAGCTGCCATGCATCGGCTGGCGCAGACCTATCCGAACGACCCCGAGGTCCAGACCTTCTACGCGCTCGCTCTGCTCTCCAACGCGTCTCCACTCGATCGCCAGCACCAGCGGCAGAAACAGGCCGCCAGTCTGCTCGAACCCCTCTTCCGGGCCTTTCCCGACCACCCGGGAGTTCCCCACTACCTGATCCACGCCTGCGACAACCAGGAGATGGCCCCGCGAGGGCTTGCCGCCGCCAGGCTCTACGCTGGCATCGCTCCCTCCGCGCCGCATGCGCTGCATATGCCGTCGCACATCTTCACGCGCCTCGGTCTCTGGGATGAATCCATCACCTCCAATCTCGCCGCTCAAAATGCAGCCCATCAGCAGGGCGACACGGGAGAAGAACTTCACGCCATGGACTACCTCGCCTATGCGTATCTGCAAACGGAACGTGACCAGGACGCGGCTCAGCTGGTTCAGCAGCTCCAGGCAATGCCGAATCTGGGTGGAACAGACTTCAAAATCAGCTACGCCGCAACCGCGATCCCCGTGCGCTATCTCGTCGAACGCGGGCAATGGGCCGACGCCGAAAAGATCGCCACCATCCCGGATCGAGCGCCACCTCACGTTGCCGCGATCGCCATCTGGGCACGCGGGCTCGGGTCCGCACGAAACAATCATCCCCGCGAAGCGGACACGGAATCTGAGGCGCTGCGTCAGCGTGCGGACCAGCTTCGCCAGGCGGGAAACAGCTATTGGGCAGCCCAGGTTGACATCATGAGACGTGAGGTCGCAGCCTGGTCGGCGCAGGCCACGCATCAACCGGAGAAAGCACTTGCCCTCCTCCGCAGCGCGGCCGACGACGAAGATGCAATGGAGAAGCTTCCCGTGACTCCAGGTCCAATCCTCCCCGCTCGGGAACAGCTTGGAGAGCTCCTGCTGCAGCAGGGCGATTCCCGCGCCGCCGTCGAGGCCTTCAAAACCGCAGCCACGAACACTCCTGGCCGTCGCAGAGGCTCACAGGGATTAAGGCAGGCCGCTTCATCTCACCGGACAGGCTGAGAGACCCTCACCGGACACCTGCCCCTCAATATCGGGAGTCGCCTCATCGCAAACGGCGGCCGCGTGACTGGCAATCGATCAGGCGCGTGACATGCCTCAGCAAAAACCCGTTACACTCAACCCGTGAAAATTAAGCTCCTCTTCGCATCCATCTTCGCCACCGCGCTCACCGCCACCGCCGCCGCGCAGGACACCAAACCCTTCGTCGGCCGCTGGGATATCACCGCCACCCCCGCCACCGGCACCCCCTACCCGCAATGGATCGAGCTCACCGCACACGACGGCAAACTCGATGGCCGCGTGCAGCCCCGGGGCGGCGCCTGGCACCCCATCCTCGACGCCCACATGCAATCCGGCAAGCTCATCGTAGCCGTGCAGCAGGCAGGCCATGATCCAGCCGTGAGCTGGGAACTCACCTCCCCCGGCCCCGGCAAACTTGCCGGCATCGAGAAGCACGGCGACACCGACGGCCCGACGCTCATCGGCGTGCACGCACCGTCCCTCGATCGCCCCGTACCCACAAAGTGGACCAAACCCAAACCGCTCTTTGACGGCAAGGACCTCGCCGGCTGGGAGCCCATCGGCAACGTCGACAACAACAAGTGGATCGCCCGCGACGGCGAGCTGGTCAACGACAATCCCGAGGTCCCCGGCCATCCAACCCACGGCGCCGCCAACATCCGCACCACCGCCACCTTCCAGGACTTCAAACTCCACGTCGAAGTCAACTGCCCGGAAGGCGGCAACAGCGGTGTCTATCTGCGCGGTCGCTACGAGTTACAAATAGGCACCGAAGGTGGAAAACTCCCGTCGCATGAGATGGGCGCCATCTACAGCTACTATCCGCCGCCGGCAGGCGCGGCAAACGGCCTCGGCCAATGGACCACCTTTGACGTCACCCTCGTCGGCAGGCACGTCACCGTCTTGCGCGACGGCAAGATGTATCACGACAACGTCGAGCTCCCCGGCCCCACCGGCGGCGCACTCGACAGTCACGAGGCCGAGCCCGGGCCGTTTTATCTCCAGGGCGACCACCACGGCGTCATCGCCTACCGCAACCTCACCATCTCCGTCCCGGAAAGGTAATGCAGCCCGCTACGAGGCAATCCCTTTGAGTTCCTCACCCAGCCAGTCGGTGTTGCGCGCCGTGCCGTCGAAGTACGTCGACGTCTTGAACAGCTCGTACTTGCCTTCAAGCGCGGCATCGCGGGTGCGATCGAGAATCCGTTTGGTCTCCGCATCAGAAAGCGGCTTGAACGTCCGCACCGCCCGCAGCGCCTGCTCCAGAATCTCTGGCTTGTCGATCCCCGC
>CAXTCB010000208.1:0-3052 GCA_964242875.1 uncultured Acidobacteriaceae bacterium | reverse complement strand
TGGGGGTTCGGGATGGGGGCGTCGCCGACGCGGGATGGATGGAGCTTTCGGGACCGGTCGCAGACGAATGCGGAGATTATCGCTGCGCTGTACCGGGACATTCGCGTGGCGGCAGGGGACGACCGGCTGGTGCTGGGATGTAATACGGTGGGGCACCTGGCGGCGGGGATCTTTGACGCGCAGCGGACGGGCGATGACGTGAGCGGGAAGAACTGGGAGCGGACGCGGCGGATGGGGGTGAATACGCTGGCGTTTCGGATGCCGCAGCACGGGAGGTTTTTCTCGATCGATGCGGACTGCGTGCCGATCACGGCGGCGGTCTCCTGGTCGCATACGGAACAGTGGCTGCGGGCGGTGGCGGCGACGGGGTCAGTGTTGCTGGTGTCTCCGGAGCCGGGAGCGGTGGGAGCGGAGCAGAAGCGGGCGTTGCGGGAGGCGTTTCTGCAGGTGGGTGCGGCGGCGATGCGGCCGGCGGAGCCGGTGGATTGGGAGGTGTCGCGGACGCCGGATGTCTGGCGGGGTTCGGATGGGGTGGAGGCACGGTATGGGTGGGTGGACAGGGTGGCGGGGGCTAGTCCGCTTCCGATCTTTTAGAGGTGGTGGGAGCTGCCTGGGCGATGAGGCTGGAGCGGGTGGCATCAAGCTGCTTGGTAAAGAAGCAGATTCCTACGGGATGACAACAAAGGGCGACGACAACGGACCCGTTACAGGCTGTGGTGCTTCGGTCGGGAGATGGACTTTCTACAAGGCCGGGTCGAGGCGGGCTTCAAGGTCGAGGCGTGCGGCTGATCGCTTGCGGGCGCGGTGCGAGCGAAGCTGGAGGAAGGGGCGCTCCACAGAGAGGTAGAGAAGGGTTGCGGCGGCGAGGCAGGCGGCGAGGTAGATCGCGGCGGATTGCCAGTTGGCTTCAGCGGTGAGGGATGGGAGCAGCCGGTGCGTGGCGTGGGCGACGGACTTGTGGGTGAGATAGAGGCTGAAGGCAAGGGTGGCGAGGGGCGTGGCTCCGGGGACCTGCCTGCTGAGCAGACCGCGGGCGGAGGTTGCGGAGAGAACGAGGAGGCCGAAGCCGAGGGAGAGTGCCGGAAAGACGAAGAGGAGGCTGGCGGGCAGATCGGGAGTGGGGTAGTCGAAGGCGCAGAGGCGAAGGGCGCCGAGGACGATAGCGAGGCCGGCGAGGGCGAGCAGAGTGCCGTGTTGCGAGAGGCGTTGCCACCAGGCGGGGCGGAAGCTGCGGACGAGGGCGAGGGTGACGCCCGTGATGAGGCCGTCGAGGCGGGTGTAGGTGGGGTAGTAGAGGAACTTCATCATGAGCAGGCCGCGCTGGTCCTCATCGGCCGCGAGGACGACGTGGTGGAGCAGCCAGGCGCGCAGGGCGATGCCGCCGAGAACGAGCAGGAGGAGGACGGCGATGGTCTTTGCGAGCGATGGTCGACGCAGAAAGAGGGTCAGCAGCAAAGGGAGCAGGAGATAGAAGTGTTCTTCCACGCAGAGCGACCAGACATGCGAGAAGGCACGATCTGCGGGGTAGTGCAGAAGGGTGAGGTTCCAGAGAAAGAGGAGGTACTGCCAAAGGGCGGAGGGGCCGGGGGCCTCGCGCCAGAGTGGAACGGTGATGTAGAGCAGAAGGACGGCGAGGTACGCGGGCAGGATGCGGTAGGCGCGGCGGGCGTAGAAGTCCTGGAGTGAGAGTGTTCCGGTGTGAACGAAGGATCTGAGCAGCTGCGAGCCGATGAGGAAGCCGCTAAGGACGAAGAAGAGGTCGACGCCGATCCAGCCCGCGGCGGCGACCGGAGTCAAGACTGCGGGAAGCAGACCCTGGATCCTGAGGTGGTAGAGCATGACGACCAGGATGGCTGCGGCACGGAGGGTGTCGAGCCCGTGGAGGCGGAGAAGAGGCGCGGGTGCAGCGGAGGGCATGTGGGCAGGGCCGTAGTGAGAGATGGAAGAGAGGCTGTACTGAGTTGATCAGGCAATGAAGCTTGGACTTTGGCTAGTGTCGATGCGGGCACACCGATCCGTTTGTCCGGGTGGATGCGGGGCCGGAGGCGTCCGTCGCCGATCTCTCGGGCAGGTTCTCTGTCACTCCGCTTGTCTTGACAGGAAGCCTCCTCACTGAGGAGAGTTGCAGGCGCAGTGAGAGATGCGTCTGACCTGAATCGCTGATGAAAAGGGGTGTCCTGTGTTGCAACGTTTCTGCCAAGCCTGCTCCGTCTTTGCGGCACTGTTTGCCGTGTTGGTTGTTCCTGCCTGTCTGTGGTCGCAAGCGCCTGTGAGTGCGCCGGTGCCGGCTGAGGTGTTTTCGGCAAAGACGATCTTTCTGGCAAATAGCGGGGAGGATGAGTTTGTCGACGCCAGCGAGGCGATTGGGATTCCAGAGCAGACGTACGATCGTATGTACGCTGCGCTGGTGGGTTGGGGTCGTTACAAGGTGGTGAGATCTCCTGGGAAGGCGGACCTTGTGCTTGAGGTGCGGTCGCGGATCGTGGAGGAGGGACACGGAGCGACGTTGTTCGAGGGTCGCCGCATCGACTATCGGCTGCTGGATGGATCGACGCATACGGTGCTGTGGGCTGGATCAATTCATGTGCAGCGTGCTGTGCGGCAACGGACGCTGGATCGGAACCTGAACGATGCGATTGAGTTCCTGGTGAACGATCTGAAGCAGATCGTGAACCGCGCGGCGGCAGCTCCGGCGTAAGGGCGAGCCGCAGCTTGCTGCGACTGTAAGATAGAGGGACCTTCATGGATCCTCAGCACATACGCAACTTTGCGATCATCGCGCATATTGACCACGGCAAATCCACCCTTTCTGACCGATTGCTCGAGATGACGGGATCGCTGACCTCGCGCGAGATGCAGGCGCAGGTGCTGGACGCGATGGATCTGGAGCGGGAGCGTGGGATCACGATCAAGGCGCACACGGTGCGGATGGCGTACAAGGCCAGCGATGGGGAGATGTATCAGCTGAACCTGATCGATACGCCGGGGCATGTGGACTTTTCGTACGAGGTGTCGCGGTCGCTGGCGTCGTGCGAGGGTGCGTTGCTGGTGG
>CAXTCB010000207.1:0-3076 GCA_964242875.1 uncultured Acidobacteriaceae bacterium | reverse complement strand
CAGTCCACCCGCCACGGCAACGTCGACACCCCGCTCCTCAACCCCATCCTTCCCTCCGAGCCCCGCTCCATCGCCCTCCGCTGGTCCCTCTACGACACCGACCGCTTCTCGCTGCCCTTCGCCAACTTCAACGCCGCCACCTCCGCCGCCGATCTCATCGCCGCCGCCAGCACCTACACCGGCCCCGCCCAGAACCTCCTCGCCGCCGATGACGCCGGCCACATCGCCTACCACGCGATCGGCCGCATCCCCCTCCGCGGCCCCATCCTCCTCCCCTCCCCGCTCTCCCCCGTCCCGACCGATGCCATCGGCCCCGACGCCGCCGCGCACGAGTGGTCCTCGACCATCCCGTTCGATCAGCTTCCCTCTACCCTCGACCCGCCCGGCGGCCTCCTCGCCACCGCCAACGCCCGCGTCACCCCCGACGCCTACCCCTTCCCCATCACCCTCAACTGGGCCGACCCCTACCGCAACGAACGCATCTGGCGCCTCCTCACCAACCGCTCAGGCCTCACCCCGCAAGACATGCTGCGCGTCCAGACCGACGTCTTCTCCGACTCCGACCACCTCATCGCCCAACGCCTCGCCTACGCCATCGACCGCTCGCCGAAGTCCACCAAACGCCTCCGCGCCGCCGCCGATCTCCTCCGCGCCTGGGATGGCAACGTCGCCTCCACCTCCGCCGCTGCCGCCATCACCACCGCCGCCCGCGAAGCCCTCTGGCCCATGCTCCTCACCCCCCAACTCGCCCCTGGTACCAGCGACACCGCCCACCTCTACACCTGGGGCGAACGCAACTTCGCCCTCGAGCAGCTCATCGCCCACACCCCCGCCCGCTGGCTCCCTTCTGCCTTCGCCACCTGGGATGACCTCCTCGCCGCCGCCGTCGACAAGGGCCTGCTCGACGCCCACGCCCCTTCCAACCTCGCCAAATGGTCCAGCGGCAAAGCCAATCCCGTCGAGATCCAGCTTCCCCTCTTCGCCCAGCTTCCCCTTCTCAGCCACCTCGCCGGCCTGCCCACCGGCTCCGGCATCCACCCGCAGGCCGGCAATGGCCTCACCGTGCGTCAGTCTCGCCGCACCTTCGGTCCGTCCGAGCGCTTCACCGCCGACCTTGCCAACCCCGACGCCGACACCCTCGTCCTTCCCCTCGGCCAGTCCGGCAATCCCCTCAGCCCCTGGTTCCGCGACCAGTTCCCCGCCTGGCTCGACACCGCGACCTACCCGCTCCCCTTCACCGCCAACCGCGGCAGCCAGATCCTCACCCTTACCCCCAACTAGCCCTTACCCAGCAGCAGCTCCGTCCGATACTTCGGCGCCAGCGCCATCGACTTCCTGCGAAACTCTGCCTGCCCCGCTTCATCAAGCGCCGGCGGCGGGGTCGTCCGCGTCGCCACCCGCACGCCAATCTCCCGAAAAAAGTCCTCCTGCCCCGCCGGCGAGCACTCACATAGCAGCCGCACCGCTTTGTCCGACACATTCCGGAACTGGTGCGGCGCATTCGCCGGTATGTGCAGCGTCTCCCCCGCCCGCACCGTCACCGTCTCGCCCCGGAACGTCGCCTCAATCTCGCCGTCTAACAACGCAAAGGTCTCTTCAAAGTCATGCCGGTGCGGCGGGGGCCCTCCCCCCGGAGGGATATGCATGTCGATCAGGCAGTACCGCCCGGCCGTCTCTTTGCCCGTCAGCAGCAGCGTGTACGTGTCCCCCACCACGCCGATGTGCTCCAGCCCCTCATCCGTATCCGGCCGCGCCACCGTGAGGGTGCGTCGCAGATCGTCAGCGGGCAGCGCCACGATCCCGCCTTGTACCACTTCGTTCTCTGTCGCCATGGTCAGATCACCTTGACCCCAGCATACCCGCGGTCCTTCCCTGCAAACCTGCGGCTGCTGCCTGCAGGCTTACGGCTGCGTCGTCGTTCCGCCCGCCGGTGCTGTCGTTGCCGGAGCAACCACCGGCTTCGGCCGTGGCTTCTTCTTTGGCTTCACCACTGCCTTCGTCGCCGGCTGCGCCACTGGAGCCGCACTCGCCTGTGCCGCCGCTGCCGCCGCCTGGCTCGCCTTCAAGGACGTCTGCAGCTCGCCTATCCGGCTCTCCCCCGCCACCGCAGCCTGCTGCACCTGGTCCCCTATCTGCCGGCGCGCGTTGGATACCTGCTGCAGTGCCGTATCGAGCGCCGCACTCTGCTGCGCCGGCGCCGTCAGTCGTCCCATCGCTGCCACCCGCAGCGCCACGTCATACACCGCATCCACATTCCGCATCACCGGCAGCACCTTCGCCACCGATCCCGGTTCGGCATCCGCCGTCGCCAGCAGCGGCGGCAGCGTCTCCCGAAAATCCCGCTCAATCGAGCGCAGATCCCCATCCGCTGCATCCCGCAGCTCGCCAGACATCTTCCACTTCTCCAGACGCACCCCGCTCAGCGCCTGCTGCAGCGCCGTCAACGGACCTTGCAGGATCTCCGACGGGCGCGTCATCGGTGCCCCCGGCGCCGCACTCGCATTCCCCGCCGGATCCGCTCGCACCACCGGAGCCGCGTCCTGCGCGCAAAGCGTAAAACTGCACGTACCAACCACTGACAGCACAAGCACCGAGAAAAAAGATCGCATGGGCGTCCATTCTAAAAGACAACGACGCACGTCTCCCAGGTCCCTGAGCCGATCTCGCGCCCGGCCGTCGCTAACCCGATCCAGGTCCGGTCCCCAGAGTCGCCGCCATGAAGGCGAGCAATCTCTCCATGACCGGCTTCGCGCGTCCCATGCAATCCGGCATCGTCGATCGGCCCATGGTAGATCGAACCGGGCTCCAGGGAAGGTATGACTTTCTCCTTCGCTGGACCCCGATGAGGCGCAGTTCACAAAGGTCGGCGCCAGAATGCCCCCGCCCTCGGAGGACGCGGATGCTCCACCCCTGGCGACCGCCATTGCGGAACAGATAGGTCTCAGGCTGACCGCTGAAGGAAATACGCCGGTCGAGGTGCTCGTTGTGGATCCCATCGAACGGCCTACCGGCAACGAGATCCACCATGCCCTGAGCGCACCGGTCACGCCTCACCAATCTCGGCAGAATGAGGCAT
>CAXTCB010000206.1:0-3096 GCA_964242875.1 uncultured Acidobacteriaceae bacterium | reverse complement strand
CCGCCCAAAGACCGCATGGCCATCCAGACCATCGTCGCCAAGTTCGATGAAAAGCTCGTCCGCACCGCGGTCGAAATGGAGCTCGAGCGCGGTGGTCAGACCTACTTCGTCCACAACCGCGTCGAAACCATCTACGAGCTTGCCTCCAAGATTCGCGAGCTCGTCCCCTCCGCCCGCGTCGTCGTCGGCCACGGCCAGCTGCCCGAGTCCGAGCTCGAGCGCGTCATGCTCGCCTTCATGAATCACGAGTACGACGTCCTCTGCGCCACCTCCATCATCGAGAACGGCCTCGACATCCCGCTCGCCAACACCATCATCATCAACCGCGCCGACCGCCACGGTCTCTCCGAGCTCTATCAGCTCCGCGGCCGCGTCGGCCGCTCCAATCGCCGCGCCTACTCCTACCTCCTCATCCCGCCCGAGCAGCAGCTCACCGAGGTTGCCCGCCGCCGCCTCGCCGCGCTCAAGGAGTTCTCGGATCTCGGCGCCGGCTTCAAGATCGCCGCCCTTGACCTTGAGCTTCGCGGTGCCGGCAACATGCTCGGCGGCGAGCAGTCCGGCCACATCGAGGCCATCGGCTTCGAGATGTACACCACCATGCTCGAAGAAGCCGTGCGCAAGATGAAAGGCGACGGCAGCCCCGATCACGAGACCACCACCGTCAATCTCGGCATCTCGATTCGTATCGACGACAGTTACATACCGGAAGAGAACCAACGCCTCCGCATGTACAAGCGCGTCGCCGGCGCACAGGCCCAGGCGGATCTCGCAGAGATCCGCGACGAGCTACAAGACCGCTATGGCGCCATCCCGGAGACCGTCCTCAACCTCCTCGCCGCCGGCGAAATCCGCCTCCTCTCGGAGCAGCTCGGCATCGCCACCCTTGAGCGCAAGCGAACCGCCGTGGAAGAGTCTGCACCCGCACCCGCGAAACCCGCACCCACAAACGGTCGCCCTCTCTCACTCCAGCCTCTGCGCCCCGGCCAGATCGCCCGCCCCGCCCCGCCGGCCCGACCCCTCCAGTACGGCACCCGTACCGTCGCCACGCGGGAGGTCACCAACGCCACCCTCGCCGCCCGCGCCTCCATCGGCAACCGCCCCGCGAACGCACCCATGCGCGCCCAGGCCGGACAGATCAAGACCATGCGTGACATGCTCCACATCAAGTTCAACGACGCCGTCCACTCCGAATCCTTCGCCAACGCCGGCCGCTCCCACGCCGCTCTCGGCCCCGATCCCGCCGCGCTCATGAAGCTTGTCAGCCGCCACGCGAAGGACGGCGCCGCCTTCACGCCCAACGGCACCCTTCGCTGGCCCCTCACCAGCTCCAAAGCCGAAGACGTCCTTCGCGAAACCCGCGATCTGCTCCAGGCGCTCGACGTCACCCGCTCCGCTGCCCTCGTCTAAACGAGGCTGGAGATCCACTTACCTCACGTATCTCTGATACAGTCATGGCTCCACAACCCCTGCACGCTTCATCGGGTGAGCTCATGCACGAAATCATTCAGATTGATGGTTCCACCGTACTGTTCCTCAAAACCGGCACGGAGACACAAGGCCAGTTCTCCCTTTGCGAGTGCACCGTGCCTCCCCGCGCCGGCTTCCTCGTCCCCCATCTCCACACTGACTTCGACCAGATGATCGTTGGTATGGATGGCATGAGCCTCTGGTCCGTCGGCAATCAGTCCATCAACGTTGGCGCCGGGGAACGGCTGTTCATTCCGCGCGGTGTCTCCCACAGCTTCGCCAATCGCCAGGCCTTTCCCACCCGCTTCGCCTGCATCTTCACGCCCGCTCTTATCGGCCCGGAGTTCTTCCGTGAGTTCGCCGCCGCCACGCACCTGCCCGCTGCTCTCCGGGAAGTGGAGCTCAGCCTCATCCTGCATCGCTTCCGCATGATCCCTGTCGCAGACGCCTGATCCAGGCACCCCGGCGGCCCTTGTACACTGGCTCCACATGCTTGTTCGCGTCTTCGCCTCCGTCGCTGCCATGGCCCTTCTCCTCACGCCTTCGCTCTCCGCCCAGCACCTCTCCGCAGACGGCGGCGCGCAAACCTTCCAGACTCTCGCCGACCAGTACTTCTCGGACGTCCTCTTCCACTTCTCCCCTACCGGCGGCACCCAGGCCGGCTTTCACCAGTACGACACGCAGCTTGAGGACTACAGCGCCACGGCTGTGGAGAAAAACATCGCGGCCCTTCACGCCTTCGAGTCCAAAATCAACGCCGTGCCCGCAGACTCCCTCGACGCCAGCGTCGCCGCCGACCGGCAGATTCTGCTCAACTCCATCCATTCGCAGCTCCTCTCCCTTGAAACCATCCGCAACTGGGAGAAGAACCCCGATCTCTACTCCTCCGGCATCACCAACTCCGTCTTCACCCTCATGGAGCGTCCCTTCGCCCCCGTCAACACCCGCCTAAAGGCCGCCATCGCTCGCGAGCACCAGATGCCGGCCGTCTTTACCGCTGCCCGCAAGAACCTCAAAAACCCGCCCCGCATCTTCACCGAGATCGCCCTCGAGCAGATCGACGGCATCATCGCCTTCTTCCAGACCGACGTCCCCGAAGCCTTCAAGGACGCTACCGACACCCAGGCCAAGGCTGACTTCGCGCAGTCCAACACCGCCGTCATCCACGCCCTCGAAAGCTATCGCGACTGGCTCAAGTCCGACCTGCTCCCCCGCTCCTCCGGCGACTATCGCCTCGGCTCCGCCACCTTCGCAAAGAAACTCAGCGACGACGAAATGGTCGACGTTCCCCTCACCCACCTGCTCGAGATCGCTTACGCCGACCTGCATCGCAATCAGGCCGAATTCGCCCGCGTCGCCAAAGAGGTCGACCCCTCAAAGTCGCCGCAGGAGGTCCTCGCCCAGCTGGCCACCATCCACCCATCTCCCGACAAGCTGCTCAGCTCTTTCAACAATCAGTTCTCCAGCCTGATCGCCTACATCAACACCAACCACATCATTACCATCCCCTCCAAGGTCGAGCCCACCCTCGAAGAGACTCCGCCCTTCATGCGCGCCACCACCCAGGCCTCCATGGACCCTCCAGGGCCCTTCGAGACCCACTCCACCAAGGCCTACTTCAACGTCACA
>CAXTCB010000205.1:0-3109 GCA_964242875.1 uncultured Acidobacteriaceae bacterium | reverse complement strand
GAACGCGGTATCGGCGGCTGCGCGAGGTGGTGGTGCTGAAGACGCTGGGCGGAACGCGCGGGCGAATCGCGGCGATCTTCTCGATCGAGTTTGCCGTGCTGGGACTGGTGGCAGCGGTGGTCGGGATCGTGTTCGCAAATGGGATCGCGAAGCTGGTGCTGCGCAAGATGGAGGTGGCGTATAGCTTCCATCCGCTGTGGAACCTGGGCGTGCTGGTGGTGACGATGCTGCTGACCGTAGCGACGGGATGGGTGGCGAGCTACCGGGTGCTTGGGCAGAAGCCGCTTGAGGTGCTGCGGGAGGAGTAGCGGCGATCGGTGCGCGTGATCGATGAAGCTCTCGACTGTGGTTTACCGATGTTCCTGCTCGTGATGCGATAGGAAGGTCCGGACCATGGCATCGATCTGGTCCGGCACCTCAAGCGGAGAGAAGTGGCCTGAGCCGAGCGTACGAGCTACTTCGAGCTGGGGGGTCAACGCCTGGAAGCGGGGAAGGTCAATGAACGGCATGATGGAGCCTATGTACGCCAAGGGGACGCGACAGCCAGCAGCAGCCGGCGCGCCATCGTAGTTCATTACGTGATTGAGCCAGCTAGACGCCAGAACATGGTCCGAAATCTGTAACGATCTGATGTGTTCGGCCGAGGATCTGTCGGTGGGAAGGCAGAGTTGCTGGAGTGCGTTCTGGTACGCAAGGAACGCGCCCGGGGCTTGGAGCGCATTAGCAAGTGGCTTTACCGTCTCGAGCATGGCCGGGGTTGGCAGGACGCAGGAATCAATCATGATGAGGGAAGAGAGCGCGTCAGGGTACCGGGCGGCGAAGTCCAGCACGATGTTTCCACCCATACTGTGACCGACCAGGACAGGCTTGTTCAAGGAGAGCTCAGTGCACAGCCACGCGAGATCCTCCGCGAAGCCGGCGACGGTGTAGTCCTGCTCGGGAGCATCGCTGCTGCCATGTCCGCGAAGATCCACGGCGATGACACGATGCGAGCTGCTGAAAAAGGTCAGCTGGTTTTCGAAGACGGTATGGTCGTCGCCACAACCGTGGACGAAGACGATCGGTGGCAGGGTTGATCGCGTGTCTACATACGCAAGCGTCACCCCGCCGCGCTGACACGTCTGCACGCTGCCAAGATCACCAGTGCCAGGAAACCTCAATGGCTCGCTCATACCCGATGGGATGGACGCACGCGAGGAAGGACTTAGGCTTCAGCGGCGATTTGCTTCAATTGAGGGAGAATTGTCCCTAAAGCGATGGGTTTGGCGTCGGGGACACCGAGCGCGAAGTAGACGTCGCTGTAGAGCGGGAAGAGCTGGTCGTAGCGGGCGGCGGCTGCGGGATCCGGCGTGAAGATGCGGTGCTTAAGGCACATGGCATCCTGCGCGGCTTCAACAGTCGGGAAGGTACCAGCGGCGAGATGGGCGAAGATGCCGGAGCCGAGCGAGGTGGGGACACCATCGGGCACAAGCACAGGTTTATTGAGGACGTTGGCGTAGACCTGGTTGAGCACGGCATTCTGTTGCGGGATGCCGCCGCCGTTGATCACGCGCAGGATGGGAACGCCGCCCGCAGCCATGCGGTCGAGGATGATGCGGGTGTGGAAGGCGGTGCCTTCGATGGCCGCGAAGAGCTCGTCTTCGGCGGTGTGGAGCAGGTTCCAGCCGAGGGTGACGCCGCCGAGGTTCGCATTGACCAGGACCGTTCGGTCGCCGTTGTCCCAGGAGAGGCGAAGCAGGCCGGTCTGGCCGGATTTGTAACTCCCCAGGTTCTTCGCGAGGTCTTTGACGGTGGTGCCGGCGCGGCGCGCGATGGCTTCGAAGATGTCGCCGGTGGCGGAGAGGCCGGCCTCAACGCCGACGAAGTTCGGATGCACGGAGCCGGGCACGACGCCGCACATGCCGGGGATGAGCGATGCATGTTCCTCCATCGCGATAATGCAGGTGGAGGTGCCGACGACGTTGACCACGTCGCCGACGCGGCAGCCAACGCCGATGGCGTCCCAATGGGCGTCAAAGGCGCCGACGGGGATTGGGATGCCGGCGCGCAGGCCGAGCTTCTCGGCCCACTCGGCGGAGAGATGGCCGGCGATGTGGTTGCTGGTGAGGTAGTCTCCTGCAAGCTTCTCGCGGACGCCGTCGAGCAGGGGATCGACTGCCGAGAGGAACTGCTGCGGAGGCAGGCCGTCCCATTTCGGGTTCCACATCCACTTGTGGCCCATGGCGCAGGCGCTGCGCTTGACCGCCGCCGGTGAGGTGATGCCGCAGAGGGTAGCGGCAACCATGTCGCAGTGCTCGAAGGCGGAGGCGAAGCGGGCGCGCTTGTCGGGGTTGTGACGCAGCCAGTGCAGCAGCTTGGCGAAGCCCCACTCGTGCGAGTAGACGCCGCCGCACCACTGGATGGCTTCGAGTTTTTGTTCGTGCGCGAGCGCCGTGATCTCGGCGGCTTCGTGCTTGGCGCGGTGGTCGCACCAGAGATAGTAGTCGTCGAGCGGCTGCATGGCGGCGTCAACGAAGAGGACGCTGGAGCCGGTAGTGTCGAGCGCGATGCTTGCGATGGAGCTGCCGTCGACGCCGGCCTGAGCGATTACGTCGCGGGTGGCCTGGGCGAGCGCACGCATCTGATCGGCGTGGGATTGCGTGGCCTGGTCGGGATCCTGGCGGGACCGCTTGAGCGGGTACTCGGCGACGGCGGTGGCGAGGCGGCCGCGCTCGCTGTCGAGCAGCGTGACGCGAACACTGAGGGTTCCGAAATCGACACCAGCAACGAGGCTCATAGATCTCCAGAGACGGCCGGCGGCCGAAGTCAACGTAATCTTGTCATACTGCAGGCGGCTGCGTCGCTTTGCGTGAGGCAAAGTTGAGGCCGCGCCAGAGAGGCGTCCGGAGCGGTAGTCTGTCTCTATTGCTTGATTCGGTCGCGGTGGATCAGCATGGAGGCGGCTCTGCGCGTTTCGCTGTTTATCACCTGCTATAACGACACGCTCTTTCCTGAGACCGGCAAGGCGGTGGTGCGGGTTCTGGAGCGGCTGGGGCATACGGTCGACTTTCCGGCCGGGCAGACCTGCTGCGGGCAGATGCACTACAACACGGGCTACCAGGCGCAGGCG
>CAXTCB010000204.1:0-3119 GCA_964242875.1 uncultured Acidobacteriaceae bacterium | reverse complement strand
TGTCGTCGAGGGCGCGGGCGGTGAAGGCGATGACCTTGCCGGCTTCGTTGGCGATGGGGAAGGTGATGCGTTTGCGGAAGCGGGCGTACATCTGGCCCTGCGAGCCGTCGGCGCCTTCTTTCGCGCTGAAGAGGCCGGAGGCGCGCATGGCGTCTTCCCCAAAGTGGGGGCGGAGGGCGTCGCGCATGTGGTTGAAGTCGTCGGGCGCGTAGCCGAGGCGGAAGGTCTTGATGGTGTCGGGGGTGACGCCGCGGCCGGTGAGGTATTCGCGGGCGCGGGCGGCCTCAGGGGATTGCAAAGCTTGTTGAAAATACTGGGTTGCGGCCTCGTGGATGTCGATTAACTGGCGTCGAATGCCGGCTTCACGGGCCTCTTCGGGGCTTGAAAACTCGCGTTTTGGTAGAGGTACGCCGGCCTTTTGGGCGACGTTGCGCACGGCTTCGGGGAAGGGAACGTTCTCAAGCTTCATGACGAAGGTGAAGACGTCGCCTTTTTCGTGGCAGCCGAAGCAGTAGAAGTAGCCGTGGGCGGCGTTGACGGAGAAGGAGCCGGTCTTCTCTTTGTGGAAGGGGCAGAGGCCGGTGTAGTTCTGGGCGCCGGACTTTCGCAGGCGGACGTAGTCGCCGATGATCTTGACGATGTCGGCCTGCTGCTTGACGAGTTGGGCGAAGTTGTCGGGCACGGGGGCTGCTCTTCAAGTGTAGCGGGACGGGTGCGGGCGGGTATTCTGGCTCCGGAGCAGAGGCGGAACGAGGACGGGCGTGGCTCTGGAAGGTGAGGTTGGGATGACGATCGAGGAGTTCAGGGCGTCGATGGCGGGCGAGGCTCCGGCGGCAGATGTGTCGGCACCGCTGGCGGCGCTGTGGTGGGAGGCAAGGGGCGACTGGAAGCGGGCGCACGCGCTGGTGGATGCGCTGGAGACGAAGGACGCGATGGCGGTGCATGCGTATCTGCACCGGAAGGAAGGGGATGCGGGGAACGCGGGCTACTGGTATCGGCGGGCGGGCGCGGAGAGTCAGCGGGGGCCGCTCGAGGCGGAGTGGGAGGCGCTGGTGCGGGCGCAGCTTGCGAAGGCATGATCCGCACGCTGGCGGTGCAGGGGTACAGGTCGCTGCGCGACGTAGCGCTGCCGCTGGGACAGCTGACCTTGATCACGGGGGCGAACGGAAGCGGCAAGTCGAGCGTGTACCGATCGCTGCGGCTGCTGGCGGACGTGGCGCAGAATGCGGTGGTGGCGTCGCTGGCGCGGGAGGGCGGGTTGCCGTCGACGTTCTGGGCTGGACCGGAGACGATCGCGCGGAGCGTTCGGCAGGGGGTGCATGCGCCGGAGCCGTTGAAGAACCGGCATGCCGCAAGCCTGAAGCTCGGGTATGGCGGGGACGCGTACGGCTACAGCATCGACCTGGGGTATCCGCCTCCGCTGAAGCTTCCGCTTGCAACGATGTTCCAGCTTGATCCGCAGGTGAAACGCGAGTGTATCTGGCATGGGCCGTGTTACCGGAAGGCCTCCGCGCTGGTGGATCGGCGGAACAGTTTTGTGTGGCTTGCGACGACGCGGGACGAAGAACCGGTGATGCTGACGCAGCACCTGGCCGACACGGACAGCATGCTGACGAGTATTGCTGACCCGCAGCGGGCGCCGGAGATGCTGGCGGTGCGTGAGGGGATGCGGGGCTGGCGATTTTACGATCACTTTCGCACGGATGCGGAGGCGCCGGCGCGATCGGCGCAGATTGGCACGTTCACACCGGTGCTGCAGCATGACGGGAGCAACCTGGCGGCGGCAATCGAGACAATCGTTGAACTCCGGTCGGACGGAGCATTGCAGACGGCGGTTGAGGATGCGTTCCCCGGCAGCCGCGTGTTTATTGACGTCGCGGCGGGGCGGTTTGAGGTGAGGCTACAACAGCATGGGCTCCTGCGGGCGCTATCGGCGGCGGAGATCTCAGATGGAACGCTGCGCTACCTGCTGTGGACGGCGGCGCTGCTGACGCCGCGCCCACCGGAGCTGCTGGTGTTGAACGAGCCGGAGACGAGTCTGCATCCGGATCTGCTGCCGGCGCTGGCGCGGCTGATTGTGACGGCGGCGGCCGAGACGCAGGTGATTGTGGTGTCGCATGCGCCGGTGCTGATCGAGCGGCTGACGGGATCGCCGATCTGCAGGCACCTGCACTTGCAGAAGACGTTTGGGGAGACGGAGCTGGCAGGTGCCACGCTGTTCAACCAGCCGAAGTGGGCGTGGCCGACGCGGTAAGACGGTGACGAGAACAGTTACAGATGGGCTCAGGGGAGATCGGGGTCGGCGGGAAACATGCACTCGATGCGGAGCTCCTGCGCGGTGATGGACTGCGGGGTGCCGACGGTGGTGATGAGGGAGAAGAAGGACGAGCGGTGGCCGTCTTTGCGGAAGGTGATGGGGATGACGGGCGCGTGGCTTTTGCCGGCGACGGTGCTGAGGGCGGAGACGCCGGGGTACTGCCTGAGGTGAGTGAGAAGGTCGAGGGTTTTGCCGTCGACGACGTGGCCGACGGCTTCGCGGTGAACGCGTTCGAGGAGGGAGGAGGCGACGAGCTCCCAGTTCTCGATGAAAGGGCGAAGGCCGTTGGGGTCGAAGACGAGGTCGAGCAGGTTGCGCGGGCGAGGGCGACTGGCGAGATCGACGAAGGAGCCGAAGAAGCGGGGCGCGGCCTGATTGGTTTTGAGGACGTTCCAGTGGCGATCGAGGACGAGGGCGGGCCAGGGCTCCTGCTGGAGCAGAACGCGATCGATGGCGCGGGCGACGATGGCCATGTCGGGTGCGTCGAGCGCGGTTTCGGGGAAGAGGGGCGCGTAGCCGGCGGCGAGCAGAAGGGCGTTGCGCTCGCGCAGGGGGATGTCGAGGGTCTGCGCGAGGGCGAGGAGAAGATCGCGGCTGGGGGTGCTGCGACCGCTTTCGATAAAGCTGAGGTGGCGCTGCGAGACGCCGGCATCGAGGGAGAGATCGAGCTGGCTTTTGCCGCGCTGCGCTCGCCAATAACGGAGGAGGTCGCCGAGGGGGTGCGGGGCGGGATAGGTGGTGGGGGGCATGAGGGGGTGGGTAAGCGGGGTCGTGTGGAAGTGTATCGGTAGAGAAGCAGATC
>CAXTCB010000203.1:0-3131 GCA_964242875.1 uncultured Acidobacteriaceae bacterium | reverse complement strand
GCTGGTGGATACGCCGGGCGTGCACAAGCCGGAGACGCAGCTGGACCGGCGCATGATGCAGGAGGTGCATGACGCGCTCGAAGGCCGGGATGCGGTGATCTTTATCGTCGATGCGACGCACCGGCTGCCGCAGACAGAGCCGGTAAAGGTGACCGGCGAAGAGGCGGCGGAGACAGCCGCGCGAGGCAAAAAGTTTACGGCGAGCAAGCGGGCGAAGAGCGCGGCGGAGGATGACTTTGCGCTCTCGCTGGTGCGGAAGCTGGAGTGCCCGGTGATCCTGGTGTTGAACAAGATTGACGCGATTGATAAGGCGGAGCTGCTGCCGCTGATTGCGCACTGGAGCGGGCTGCACACGTTTGCCGATGTGGTGCTGATCTCGGCGCGGAAGGAAGAGGGGCTGGAGCTGCTGCTCGAGAAGGTGATTGGCCACCTGAAGAATGGGCAGCGGTACTTCCCTGCCGACCAGGTGACGGATCAGCCGGAGCGGTTTCTGGTGGCGGAGTTGATCCGCGAGAAGATTCTGCTGCTGACGGGCGAGGAGGTGCCGTACTCGTCCGCAGTGGTGGTCGAGAAATGGGAGGATCCGGCCTCGATGAAGCCGGGGCGCGACGGGCGGCTGCCGCTGACGAAGATTGCGGCGGCGATCATCTGCGAGCGCACGGGGCAGAAGGCGATCCTGATCGGCAAGGGCGGCGAGATGCTGAAGCGGATCGGCACGGCGGCGCGGAAGGATATTGAAGGGCTGCTGGGAACGCGCGTGTTTCTGGAGCTGTTTGTGAAGGTGCAGGATGAGTGGCGGTCGAGCCGCGGGTTTGTGGATGACCTGGACTGGCGCCGGCAGATGGAGCACCTGGCGGCGAAGCAGTCGGCCGAGGAGCCGGAAGAGTAAGCGTGGTTTCACGCGCCGAAGGCCAGCTTTGCCAGGTCCGTTCAACAGAAGATGCACGAAGGATGCAACTCCCAGCGCAACATTTCTGCCCGCGTCAGGTTTGAATCCATAGAACGCGGCTACCGCCGCAATGGAGGATGATCTGCTTAAAAGAATTGCAGTCTTCGCACTTTTTGCTTCCCTGCTTCCGCTTGCGTCCCAGGCGCAAGTCGCGATTCGGATTGGACCACCGCCGCCGGTGGTGGAGCACTATGGGCCGGCACCACGTCCGGGGTATGTCTGGCAGGGTGGGTACCACCGCTGGGATGGTCAGCGATATGTTTGGGCACCTGGGCAATGGGCTGCGCCGCCACGTCCGGGCGCGGTGTGGGTTCGGGATGGGTATTATCACCGTCGTGGCGGGTACTACTATCGGCGTGGGTACTGGCGTTAGGACTGAAGCCCGCAGGGCGCAGCACACAGGACCAGTGCTGCGCTCCCTAACCACGTTGCGCCTGAGATTTTGAAGGTGTCTCCACCTCACGTTGCGCCGCTCGTGCCATGACGGCGGGTCTACCACTCGCGGCTGACGGCGCGTCGGATTCGGGTGTCAGCTTCTACGAACTCTTTTTCGCGGTGACTCGTTTTCTCGCTTTAGCGGCGGGAGCGGTGTTGGCAACGAACTGCTTTCCACCTTTTGACCCTGCGACCTTTTTCTGGTCCGTTGCTTTGCGCTGCTCGGGCGAGAGCTCTTTCCAGGCCGCGTCTGGAAGGTAGCGATGGGTGGTGTCGCCCTGGATGGCCTGCTTGCCGTCTTCGGTGTGCCAGTGTTCGTCGCCCCAGGTTTTGAGTGACTTCTGGGTGTCGGTGCGGGCGTGCTTGTAGCCGCCACCTTCTGCTTCATACTCATGCGCGACAAGTTGAGCCTTGCGGGCACTCCACTGGCCAGCGCGACCGCCCTTGTCGCCGGAGAGCACCTCTGCCTTGATCCGCTCGCGCAGCTCAGGTTTGGTGTAATTGTCAGCGGGTGCCTTGCTGGGCTTGCCGGCTGCGCTCCCGGTTGCCGACGTTTTCGCTGCTGCTTTTTTGGTCGCCATGATCCCTCCGTACCCAAAGGAGATGCGAGAGAGGATGAAGGCAGGGCTTACGGCCTTGATCCGGTCGAAGTTTGCGGGTGGATCTTCGGCGGGTCATGGAGTGCGATCGCTGCTCGTTGCCGGCTCAGCCCTGCGGATCGATTGAAGTGGTGGCTGGAGAGGAGCGGCTGCGGCGGACGAGATCGACGGCGGCTTCGGGCCAAGTGGGGTGAGTGAAGTGGAAGCCGCTTTCAAGCAGGCGGGTGGGAACGACGTAGCGACTTTTCAGGATCAGTTCGGTTTCTGTGCGGAGGAAGATGGCGCCGAGCTCAAGCAGGGGGCCGGGCGCGGGAAGAGCGAGCCTGGCATGCCAGGCGTGACGGAGATCGCGCATGAAGTCCCGGTTGGGAAGCGGGTTGGGGGAGCAGAGATTGATCGGGCCGTTGAGGTCTGGCGTGTCGATCAGGTGCGCGCACGCACGGGCGAAGTCCGCGTCGTGCAACCAGGCGACGAACTGATTGCCTGGACCCTGTGTGCCGCCGAGACCTTTGCGGACGAGTCCCGAAAGAACGCTGAAGACGCCGCCGGGGTCCGGACTCATCACCATGGAGATACGCAGGGCGACGCGACGGGTGGCGGGGAGGTCGGGTGTGAAGAAGGCGTGCTCCCAGGCCTCGCCGACGCTGACGCCGAAGGCCCAGCTCCGGGGCACGCCGGCCTCATGGCCGCCATGCTCGCCGGTGGGCTCGTCCTGCGGGCGATCAAGGGCGTGGCGATAGATGGTCGCAGTGGAGGCATTGAGCCAGACACGGGGCGGCTTGCTGGTCTGCGCGACGGCGTGCGCGAGGAGGGTGGTGGGACCGATGCGGGAGTCGAGGATCTCACGACGGTGCTGCGCGGTGTAGCGGGTGTTGACGGTGCGGCCGGCGAGACCAATGACGGCGTCGGCGTCTTCGACGTATTGGGTCCAAGGGCCGAGGGTACGGCCATCCCACTGCGCGGTTCGCCACGGAGTGGACGAGGATGAGGTGCGGGAGAGGACGGTGACGTCATCACCGCGAGCGTGGAAGAAGCGGGCGAGGATGGTGCCGGCCTGGCCGGTGCCGCCGGGAAGAAGGATGCGCATGGGAGCTACTCCTTGACGGTGACGCCGAGGGCTTTCATTTTGCGGTAGAGGTGGGAGCGCT
>CAXTCB010000202.1:0-3202 GCA_964242875.1 uncultured Acidobacteriaceae bacterium | reverse complement strand
CGGCCTCAATCGCCTTCTTGCCCCTGCGCTTCGGCTTCTTCTCCACCACCACCTTCGGCGGCTTCGGAGTAAACCGCTCCATCGCCTCCTCCGGCGTCTCCACCGGGCTCGCCAGCATGAAGCCGAGCGGATGAAACAGCCGCATGCGCGCCGCGTCCAGCGTCCCCGCGAAGGCGCGCCGCACCGCCCCCGCCAGGTCCGCCTCCAGCATCACCGCATGCCGCACCGCAACCACCTCCGCCCCGGCCGCCACCGCAATCGCCTCCTCCACCAGCGACTCCTTCACTCCAATCCGCATGTCGCCCAGCATCAGCTTCAACAGGTATTTCGCCTCTATCGCCGTCGCCCGCGCCAGCAGCCCCTGCACCAGCGACGCCCGGATCGCCGTCGTCTTGGCCGTGGCCATCCCGTCAAACGCAACCTCCACATCCTGGAGGCTTACGCCGCCGTCCCTGCCCTCATCCTTGGCGACCAGCAGATCAAACGCCGCCGCCCCCATATCACCATGCCGCCGGTACGCCGCCGTCAGCTGCGCATCTGTTGCGCCGCTCACTGCCAGCACCGCCTTGCTCAGCAGTGCGCCGCCCGCGTTCAGCTTGCGCGGATCCGCCTCCGCAAACGGCAGCCCGGCCAGGTACATGGCAAACCGTCCGGCAGCCGTCAGCGCGGCCTCGCTGCGGTCGCCTGCCGCCTGCCCGATCGCCTCCGCAATCGCCGCCCGCTTGGCCAGTCGGCTCGCCGTGGCAGCCATCTCCTCCGCCAAAGTCGCTACCGCCAGAAAGTCAGCCATCCAGGTCTCCTTAGCGCCCTCGCAACTCGGCCGCCCATAGGTGCGATGCGCCGCACAGGCCGGGGTTGGTCGCCCCCCTGACCCTCCAGACCCGTTCCCACCTTCCTCGGTCGGGCACCCGGCTTTTCGCCAGATAGACTCCTGACAGTCCTGCGAGATCGGGGACTGCGTCAAAGGTCGGTCACACCTCGTTCTCCGACGCGACAGGCTCCCAAAGCTCAACCCGGTTTCCGGCTGGGTCCGTGAGCCAACCAAACTTGCCAAAGTCATAGCTCTGGCGCTCCGGGTCAACCGTCACACCCTCCGCCTGCAAACGATCCAGCAAACCATCGAGATCGTCCACCTGGAGATTGATCATCGCTTTCTGTGCAGGGGGAAAGTAGCCATTGTCCTGCTTGAAGAAGGAGAAGACGATCTGGCCACCATTCGTCGGTGCAGGAAAGGCGTAAGCCCCCTCGATCTTGATCAGTCCAAGGTGCCGTTCGTACCATGCGTAGAGTGCCTTGGGATCGTCCGTGCGCAAGAACATGCCACCGAAGCCGGTTACTGCAGCCATATTGTCTCCTCTGTTGTTTGGTTCAGATTGAGCCGACGCCTGCATCGGCGGGTTCAGGGTTTGGACTCCTCAGGCAACCGACGCTGCCGAAGCAGAGGGTAGCGACTCTTTGCGGCGGAGCAGACCGGCTGATACCAGGCTGATCACCACTCCCACCGGCAACGGCTCGATCAGGGTGTAAGCCATATTGACGAGCGGATTCCCGTACAGCTGCTGAGAGTGATGAATCGCGGCGATCTTCGCAGCCGTCGTCGCGGGATCGAGACCAGAGGCCTGGACATGACGCACCTGTGCGGCGAAGTAGCCGTCCATGGAATGGGGCATGAAGTTGAAGTAGACAAGCTCCCACGTGACGACGTAGCAGGCGCAGGTGATGGCCGTGATCAGAAGCCCGCATCCTAAAGCGCGGCCAAAGGAGATCCGGCCCGGGAGCACGTTGTCGCGATAGCTGCGTACGCCGAAGTACACCAGCAGGAAGGACGCCACCATCATGGTGTAGCCGAGAGCCATGCTGTGGCCAGTGCCGCTCTTCGTCGAAAGCAGGATCGAGCCGTTCATCAGAACGGAGATCATCACGCCGGAGATCAAACCAAAGGTAAGAACAATCTTCTTCATAAAGAGGCTCAGCAGGATGAGTCCAGGTAAGGTCAGCATGACCGCTTTGCGGGCTGCAGGCGTCATACTTTCGAGTGATTTTACAAAGATCCGGCCAAAGTCACTCTTTCGGGCGACCCGCTACGGCAGGAGCCCCAGCTCTTTGCCAAGCTGAACCGCCTGGGTGCGCCGGGAGGCTCCCAGCTTGTCGAACGCGCGCGCGCAATGCGTCTTGATCGTGTTCTCGGACACGAACAGCTGTGCGGCGATCTCGCGATTGCTGAACCCACCCGCGACCAGCGCCAGAACCTCCATCTCGCGCTCCGTGATCCCAAGGGATCTCTGCCGCGTCCGATCCGGGGAGAACGGAACGGGCGCCCGCACCGCGGCAGGAACAGGAACCTCCCTGACCACCACCGTCTCACGCACCACCTCGCGCCCTCGTGTCAGCCGCAGACCCAGCCAGATCCCGAAGGCCGAGAAAAGGACTGCGACCAGGGCACCGTAAATCTCTACAGAATGCTCTATGACGAGGAAGCGGTACTGCGTGTACTGGAGCGCAGCAATCAGAGGTCCGCCGACAAGGCCGAAGATGAGGGCGTGACGCTTCACCCGAGAAGTATAGAAAACACCCGCCCGAATGAGTCCCTCTAAACGTCATGTGCTCGACGACACGGCGGCGCGTCCGCTGCGACAACGGCGTCTGCCCCTGCTCTGGCGCGGTGCATCTCTCCCGCCCTGCACCTTCTTTCCGGGCGTCACGCTTCCCCAACCGCGTCTCCAGCGGAGCCCGAACCTCTCTGGTCCAGACCTGAGTGACCCCGATCGAGGATGTGAGCAGGATCTGCAGGAAGGCGACGGCACCCGCATCTTGACGCCCGCTGTACCATCTAATGAGGTATGCGTGTCCACCCCGCCATCCCGGCGCCTGCCCTCGTGACCGACCTCCCTGCCTCCGGAGTGTTCGCTCGTCACGACTTTGCCTAGCTGCGCCCGCGCCTGCCCCTCCTTCCTCTTTGAGTCCACCCTTTCTATGACCTGCGCCACCGCCGCAGGAGGAGTCCCCAATGTTCGACCGTCTCGCCCAGATGGAAGTCCGCTACGAAGACCTCGGTACCCAGCTCTCTGACCCCACCCTGGTCAGCGACCAGAAGAAGTTTCAGGCCACCGCCAAGCAGCATCGCGATCTTGAGCCCACCGTCGAGCAGTACCGCAAGTACCGGTCGGTCCAGCAAGCGGTCGCCGACGCCAAAGCCATGCTC
>CAXTCB010000201.1:0-3238 GCA_964242875.1 uncultured Acidobacteriaceae bacterium | reverse complement strand
AAGTGGGTTTTCGGGCGGACACCGGCGGGCCAGGTTGCGGTGAAGCGACGGAGTGTCTCGACGAGGGGAAGGCCTTCTGGGTTGAAGCACCAGTGATGCTGGTAGTCGAAGACGCACTTGACGCCGGTGCCCTCGTGGATCTTGAGGACGTCTGCGGCGGAGAAGCGGATGTCGTCGTTTTCGAGCACGAGGCGGCGCTGGACGGGCTCGGACAGACGAGACCAGTTGCGGATCCAGCGCTCGCAGCCGGAGGCGCGATCGCCGTAAGCGCCGCCGACGTGAACGACGAGGATCGCTTCGGGGCCGCACTCCATTCGGTCCAGGATGTCTGCCTGTGAGTCGAGGTCGGCCATGCTCTTGCGGGTGAGGTCTTCGTTTTCGCTATTGAGGACGATGAACTGCGAAGGATGGAAGGAGAGGCGGATGTCGGCCTCGCGCGCGAGGCGGCCCAGATATGCGAGATCCTGCGTGGAATCGCGCACCATGGAGTGGAACTGCGGCATGGTCGGGTGGGTCGCGTAGGGTGCGAGGTCCGAGCCCATACGGTACATGTGGATGCGGTGTTTGCGGAGGTACGCGAAGATTTCGGCGAGGTAGCCGAGGGAGACGCGGAGGTGAGGGTTCTGCTGCCAGCGACGGGTGTCGTTGGACTTGAGGCCGGGCTGGCCCATGACCTTAACTGCGAAGCCGAGGCGCATGGCTTCTGGTGGGAAGCGGAGCGGATCAAGGCCTTCAAGGGCGCGAGCAGGGAAGAGTGGATCGGCAATGCGGCGGGCAAGATCGGCTTCGGCGGCGGCCTTGGCGGAGGGGGCTTTCGCCTTTTTCTTCGCGGCCTTCTTCTTTGTGGACTGATTGTTCTTTGTGGACTGATTGATTGATGCGGCCTTGAGATCGTCAGCACCGGATGCGTCTGCGGGGGACAATCGCGGACGGCTGCGACGCGTTTGATCCGCGGAGGTCTGCTCAGAGGCCGAGGCCTTTGGGGTCTTGCTCATGGACGTGCGGGCTCCTGCTTTGTCTTTCTCGTGGGATGCGATTTACCGCGGTAACGCAGGCTGTTGTTGTTGTGGAGATCGAGGATGGGCTGGCCGCCGCTGAGGATGGCCTCGGCGCAGGCGATGGCGCGAGCGAGTGGATCGCCTTCGAGATGGCGTTCTGCGGGACGGGGAAGGTGGTTGTACCAGACATCGTTGAAGGCGGCATCGAGGCAGATTCGCTTGAAGCAATGGTCGAGGCGAATGGGCCAGTGCTGCTCGCGGGCAAGCGCGGGAAGGGCGATCTCGGTGAGGTGCTTGAAGTGCGCGATCTGATCGGGGCGCGACGGAAGGGCGCTGGACATAGCCGGTTGGATGGGGCTCAGGTAAGAGGCGAGGCGACCTGGAGCTCCGGACCGAAGCCGAGGCTGTGTGCAAAGCGATTCCAGACTTCGGTGGGGAGCGCGCCGCCGGAGGCCTGGTCGTGACCACTGCCGTAGGCGGAGTCAGCTTCCGGTGGACGATGGGCATGGAGAAAGCGGATGAGATTGACACCGGCGGGCGCGCGGCCGGAGAAGTGAACCCAGCCGGGGCGGAATCCGGTGTTGACGCCGAAGATGACGGACCTGGGGAAGCGGGCGCGCCATTGCTGAGCGACGAGCGGGTGGACCTGGCAAGGAGTGTCCATGCGGATGGCGACGAGGTCTGCGCCGAGCTCTTCGCGGACGGCGGTGGAGAAGCGGGGTGGAAGCTTGCGGGCGAGGGCAAGGGCTTCGCCGACCTCGGCCTTCGCGGCGAGCAGTTGCTGGCGCAGGTCTGTAAGGGCGGAGTCTGGATCCTTGAGGGCCTGCTTGGGTGAGTCGGCGAGGAGCAGAAGCGCGAGGGCTGCGGAGGCGTCGCCGGTGGCGGAGCGGCGTGGGGCGTTCAGCAGCGAGGTGAGATCGCGGAGGGCGCCGCCGCCGAAGAGCTTTTTCGCCGCGGCCAGCTCAGGGAACGGCGCTTTGTCGCCGAGGTCGGAGAGGAGTGAGATGGCGGCGAGCCAGAGGAGCGACTCAGCCTGCCGCGGGACGAGGGCTTGCGCGCAACGGTAAGCCATGAGGCCGGTGGTTGGGATCTTTTTGGCATCTTCGATCTGATTGGGGCCGGTGCCCGCCTCGCGGTAGCCGGTGATGAGGGTGGCGCCGGGTGGGGTGCCGAGCGGCTTGTGGTGGTCGAGAAGAAGGGTCGGGATGCCGGGCAGCAATGGCTCTGGCCGGGAGCCGAGATCGAGGATGAGCAAGGCTTCGGGATTGCGGGCGCGCAGGCGATCGAGCACGGTGGGCGACCAGGCGGACTCGGTTTTGAGGCGGACCTCGGCGGTGACGGCGGTGTAGCCCGCAAGGCCGAGGGCGCGGACCAGGATGGCGGCGGCGGGAAGGCCATCGGCGTCGGAGTCGGTGAGGATGTGGATACGGGTGTTGAGGCCTTGCGGGAGGGAGCCGAGGAAAGAGAGGAAGTGGGGGCCGATGGCGTCGGTTGGCGCGGAGGCGGAGGGGATCTGTGGTGCGTCGAGCATGGGGGTGAGATGCGCGGTTAGGCAGGCGTGCTCTGGAGTGGCGTTTGTGGAGGAACTGGTAGACGGCATCCAATCGGAGTAGATGCAGGGACGGATCAAGCGACGGCAGGGCTTGCGCCAGGCGGCGGAACGGACGGCGCGGACGGAGATGCAGGATGGGCTTGCCTGCGCGCTATGCCAGCGCCCGCTTGGGGCGCGTGTGGAGTGGCATCACCGCGTGCCGAAGAGCAAGGGCGGGACCGAGACTGTGCCATTGCATCCGATCTGCCATCGCGCCATTCACGCGCAGGTTTCAAATCGTGACCTAGCCGAGGAGTACGCCGACCTTGACGAGCTGCGAGGGCGGGAGGACATGCAGCGGTTTCTGCGATGGGTCGCGAACAAACCGCCGAACTTTTCTGCACCGACACGACAGAAGCGGGCGTAACCCAAACCACCGTTACATGTCTGTGCAGGGAGCGGCGTGTGGCTTTGCCGCTCCCTGCACAGTGTGTCGATGTCAGAGCCAGCGATCAGCCTTTGCTGCGGTCGGTGAAGCGGAAGAAGAGAGACTGCTCGGCGACGGGCTCGGCGGCGGCGTTGAGGGTGGCCATCTGGGTGTGTGAGAGCGGCGTGAACGCGTGGGCGATCTTGACGTTCTCTTCGAGCTGGGCGAGGTTGTCGACGCCGACGATGACGGTTGAGACCGGGTGGGTGAGGGTGAAGTGCA
>CAXTCB010000200.1:0-3416 GCA_964242875.1 uncultured Acidobacteriaceae bacterium | reverse complement strand
GCCAACGACGAGCGCGCCCTCGGCAAAAACCGCTTCGATGCCGCCCTGAACGCCGGCTTCACCCGTCTTCGCCCCGTCTGCATGACCGCCCTCGCCATGATCATCGGCATGCTCCCCATGGCGCTCGCCCTTGGCGAAGGCGGAGAGCAAAACGCTCCGCTTGGCCGTGCCGTCATTGGCGGCCTTCTCCTCGCCACGGTCGGCACCCTCTTCGTCGTTCCCGTCTTCTACTCGCTCCTCAAAAAGAATGCCCCCATCGACTACGACCGTGACATCGATGTCGAATACGAAGGCGGCAAACCACTCACGCAGCAGCAAACCGCCTAGGCCACCAGCTCGCCTTGCCTTTCTGGTCTCCCACCGAGCGCAGCGGAGAGCCCTCTTTGCGAACATGGCGGCCATAACCTGAATCAAGAGAAACCCCTCATCGATGCCTGATACTCCAGACGATCACAAGCTAGGTCCCGGTCCCACGCAAAAGCTCCTCCCCGACGACCGTTCCGACATCGGCGACTCCTTCGAACACGCTCCAAATCACGATCTCGAGCAGAGCTTTCTCGATCGCAACCGCGGCGATGTGCAGACGGTCGGTGATCAGTTCGCCGATCCGTCTCTCGCTGATCGGCATCGTCTCGGCGAAAGCTTCGCCGATCCAAACTCCGCCGACGACACCAAGGTCGGCGACAGCTTCGTCGATACCAACTCCGACCCGAAGCACGTCAAAGAACGCCGCAAGCAGGCCGAAGGCCACGCTCACAAGCCCGCCAACTACCGTCTCTTCTTTCTCGTCTGCCTCGTCATCCTGATCGTCTTCCTGGTCGCCTTCTTCGCTGGCTTCCTTCCCCGACACCAGCGGAACAAGCACATCGCGGAGCAGGCCCGCGACGAGCAGAAGGCCACCCCCGTCGTTGACGCCGTCCGTGTTGCCAAGGCTCCCGCCGGCGCGCCGCTCGTCATCCCCGGCACCACCACCCCGCTCACGGAAGCCTTCCTCTACGCCCGCGCTAACGGCTATCTCAAGCGCCGCCTCGTCGATATCGGTGACCGCGTCCATCGCGGCCAGCTTCTTGCCATCATTGACTCCCCGGACCTCGATCAGCAGGTCGATCAGGCGCGCGAGCAGCTCCGCCAGGCCGAGTCTCAGCTCACCCAGCAGCAGGCCCAGCTCGCCCTCGCCCGCGTCACCGTGGAGCGGTACCGCGTCCTGGTTGCCAAAGGCGTCTTCTCTCGCCAGGATGGGGACACACAGGAGACCAACTTCAACGCCCAGGTCGCAAATGTGGCCGCTGCCCAGCGCAACGTCGAGGCCTTCCGCGCAAATCTCGGCCGCGTCATCTCCCTTCAGTCTTACGAGCGCGTCACCTCCCCTTTTGAAGGCGTCATCACCCAGCGCAATGTCGATCTCGGCTCTCTCATCTCCGCCCAGGGCACCGGGTCGAGCGGCAGCGCACCCGCCGGCCAGTCCACGCCCGGTCAGACCTCCGGCGCCTCCGCCAACACCGCCGGCTCCACCGGCACCGCACCCACCGCCTCAACTCCGTCGACCGGCGGCGGTCAGGGTGGCCCTCTCTTCGCCGTCGCTCAGGTCAATCGCCTCCGCATCCTCGTCTCCGTTCCCGAGGGGTACGCCAGCTCCATCCACCCCGGTCAGTCCGCCACCCTGCGCTTTCAGGAGTTCCCCTCCGCCCAGTTCCCCGGCACCGTCACCCGCACCGCCTCCTCCATCGACCAGAACACCCGCACCCTCCTCACGGAAGTCCAGGTCGACAATCGCAAGGGCCAGCTGCTCAACGGCATGTATACCGTCGTTACCTTCGCCCCGGCCTCGTCCGGCGAGGGCCCCATCACCATCTCCGGCGATGCTGTCGCCGTACGGAACGGCCTCAACGTCGTTGGCGTCATCCGCGACGGCAACACCGTCCACATCCAGCCCATCGACGTCGGCCGCGACTTCGGCGCTGTCCTTGAAGTCCTGACCGGTCTCAAAGTCGGCGATCTCATCGCCTCCAGCGTTACCGATGACATCGTTGAAGGCGCCAGGGTCAACACCCATATCTCGCAGCAGAAAAGCCAGGCCGCTCCCGCCGCCCCGCAGTCCCAGAGCCAGCCCATCGGTGGATCCTCGCAGTACGGGAACCAGTCCATCACGGACAGCAACATGCAGGGCCTGAACGGAGGTGGTGGTGCCAAGTCCGGAGCAAAGCCCGGCAGCAAACCAGCCAACCCATCGAAGGGAGAGAGCAAACCATGACTCCTCCCTCACGCCATCTCCGCCGTAAATGCGATCGTCTCACCCGATGGACACGGCGAACTCGCGCCCTTCTCTGCCTTACCTCGCTCGTCTTCCCTCTGAGCGCGCAGCAGCAGGCCCCGCCACCCCTCGATCCCAACGTCCCTCCCGTCTCTGGCTCATCGCCTGAGGCCCCGCAGCCGAGCGCAGCCGTCGCAGCCGCTGCCAGTGCCCGTCCTTCCGCCCGCATCGCTCCTCAGGGTCTCGGCTTCTCCCTCTTCGGCCTGGTCGGCCCCTACCACTCTCCGCGCATTCCAGAGCTCTTTCCCGGCGCCGGTGCCCGTCTCACCTCGCTCGTCCGCGACGGCAAGCTCTACCTCTCCGCCCATGACGCCATCGCGCTCGCCCTGGAAAACAATCCCGACGTCGAAGTCTCCCGCTTCAACCTCGCCCTTGCCGACACGGATACGCGTCGCGCTCAGGGCGGCGGCTCCCTTCGCGGCATCGACTACACCGTCAACGAGTCCCCCAACGGCGTCGGCGGCCCCGGCTCCCCGCTGCTCAACAACACCGCCAACTCCCCCAACCCGACCACCCCCGCCGTTACCGATCTCACCGCGCTCAACTCCACCAATCCCTCCGTCAATAACCTCTCCCTGAATACCGCCGGCCTCGTCCCCGACACCCAGGCCAACGTTCCCCTCTTTGACCCGCAGTTCATTCTCACCGCCGGCTATCTCCGCCGCTCCAATACCGTCACCCTGACCGGTGATACCGGCACCGGCACAACCACCGGCACCGGCACCGGCGATACTGGCAGCGGCGCCGTCACCACCCAGACCGGCGCCCTCAACTTCGTCGCCACCAACATCGCCTTCCTGCAGGGATTCAGCCCCGGCACCCAGATCTCCGCAACCGTCAATAATGACTCGCAGGTCGTCTACGGCTCCAAAGGCGAGCTCGACCCCTTCTCCACTCCCTCCACCTCCGTCACCATCACGCAGCCGCTCCTTCGCGGCCGCGGTCGCGCCGTCAACCTTCGCTACCTCCGCATCGCCAACCTCAACAGCAAGGTCTCCCGCCTGCTCTTCGAGCAGCAGGTTCTCGACACCATCTACGGCACCGAGCGTCTCTACTACGATCTCGTCTCGCTCGGCGAAAACGTTCAGGTCCAGCAGGAAGCCCT
>CAXTCB010000199.1:0-3557 GCA_964242875.1 uncultured Acidobacteriaceae bacterium | reverse complement strand
TAATCTCGCTCGGCACCCCGATCACGATCCGCGGATGCACCATCATCTTGCGGTTGTGCGCCTTGTGGATGAAGTAGTTCAGCATCTTCTCGGTGTGCTTGAAGTCGGCGATCACGCCATCCTTCATCGGCTTGATGGCGATGATGTTGCCGGGCGTCCGCCCCAGCATGTCCTTCGCCTCCTTGCCCACCGCTTCGACCTCGTTCGTGTTGCGATTCACCGCGATGATCGAGGGCTCATTCACGATAATGCCCTTGCCGGCCGCGAAGACCAGCGTGTTCGCCGTTCCCAGGTCGATCGCCAGATCGCTCGAAAACAGGCTGAAAAGCGACCGCATATTGTGGATGCGGCTGTAGCGGGTCTGAAATCCGTTAGAAGACATGAAAGGGGAGCGTTCCTCGTAAAGAAGGGGGTTCGGACTCAGTGTAATCCCTTATGGCAGCCGCTGGATTTCCGCCGGCCGCACCAGCATCCGGCAGAGCAGAAGCGCCGAGGGATAGATCAGCACACTGATGTGGCGCGTATACGCAAACCCCACGACATACGGCACCGCCACCGCACCAACCAGCAGCAGAAACGCGCCTCCCGCCGCTCGCCTACCCGCGCCTGGCCTCTGGAACACCGCCCACGCCGCTGCCAGCAGAGCCCCCCAGAACATCACCCGGAACAGCAGAATCCCGCCGGTCTCAAGCGCCTCCATCCACCCCGTGGAGGTCTTCGATCCCAGCTTCCGCAGCGAGAACAGCACCACCTCCAGCTTGCGCCACGCGCCCTCCGCCGTCTCCCGCGGATGCGTCTTCATGAACCGCACCGCCGCCCGCTGGTGGTAGTCGTTGAAGCTCCACTCGTCAGGAAAACGGAGCCCGCGGTTCATCGCCGGATCGTACCGGTCCAGCGTGTCGCCCGGTCCCGGCGGATACCGCGCCAGGAAAAACTCGTTGTTGCCCTTGTGCAGGTTGACCCCGTCAATGCTGGTCCCAAACGTATATCGCCCCGCCGCATGGTGCTGCCACATCGCCCATCCACCCGCCGTCATCAACACCACAGCCAGCGTCGCCGCCACCATCCCTGCACGCCGCCGCAGCGGCCACAGAAACGCAAGCGTCAGCACCGCCACCGCCGGCGCCATCGAGCTCTTCGCGAGGTACAGCATCGCCGCTGTCACCGCAAACACCACCACCCGCCGCCAGCTCGTCGCTCCCGCCGGCCGAAACAGCACCAGCGCCGTCGCCAGCGCCAGCAGGCTGTACGAGTAGCCCTCCTCCACCTGCAGGTTCACCACATCGGCCAGAAACGGCGTCATGGCAAACGGCAGCAGCAGCAGCGCCACCGCCAGCCATCGTCCTCTGCCCCCGGCCCGCATCTCGCGGCACACCAGCAAGCCCGCCAGCTCCAGCGGCAGCAGCAAAAGCAGCATCTTGAACAGTGCCACCCGGGGAAACCGATCGCCCAGCAGCCTCGCGCCAAGAGCCACGACCGCCGACGGCACCGGCATCCGTGCCGCATGAAAACAGATCGGATTCCCCACCGTTCCCAGCCCGGTCGAGCACACCGTAAGACCCTCGCCATGGAGCAGCGTCTCCGCTGTCGGCCCCACAAAGTTCGACAGTGCGAAGACCGATCTCCGCGCATCCGCACGGTTGAAGACAAACGTCGCCGCGATCGAGATCAAGAGCGAAAGCAGCAGAAAGATCAGGAACGGCCGCTGTTCAGTTCCGAAGGGTCCCCTTGCCTCGCGCGTGTTCGTCTCCAAGACAGGCCCTCTCCATCTCACCGCCAAGCCACAGGCAATCGAAGCGCCCCGTGTCCAGAGACAGTCGCTCAAAACCGGCGCGATCTTCAGCTGTTTCCTGAAGATCGACTCCAGACTAAAGCATCCCCTGCAGCGCTCTACGCCCCGATCCATCGTAGATACAATGGAAGCAGATAAGGAGAGTCATGCTCATCGGTGTTCCCAGGGAAGTCAAGGATCACGAAAGCCGCGTCGGCGTCACGCCCGCGGGCGTCAAGGCACTCACCGAGGCCGGTCACAAGGTCCTCGTCGAACACAACGCCGGCGCGCTCTCCGCCATGCCCGACGACGACTACCAGGCTGCTGGTGCCGAGATCGTCGGCGGCGCCCCCGACGTCTGGCGACTCGCCGACATGATCGTCAAAGTCAAGGAGCCCACCGAGAAGGAGTACCGCTACTTCCGCCCGGATCTCCTCCTCTTCACCTATCTCCATCTCGCCCCGCTCAACGAGCTCACGAACGCGCTCGTCGACAGCAAGGTCACCGGCATCGCGTATGAGACCGTCCGCGACCGCGCCAATACCCTTCCGCTCCTCACCCCCATGAGCGAGGTCGCCGGCCGCCTCAGCGTCCAAATCGGCGCGCAGTACCTCACCAAGGAGCACGGCGGCCGCGGTCTTCTGCTCGGCGGCGTCCCCGGCGTTGCTCCCGCCAGCGTCTGCGTCATCGGCGGCGGCATCGTCGGCACCAACGCCGCCAAGATGGCCCTCGGCATGGGCGCCAAGGTCACCATGCTCGACAACAACCTCAACCGCCTGCGCGAGATCGACGACATCTTCAACGGCCGCGTCTTCACCGTCGCCTCCAACTCCTACAACGTCGCCGCCGCCACCGCCGAGGCCGACCTCGTCATCGGCGGCGTCCTCATCCCCGGAGCCGCCGCGCCCAAGATCGTCACCCGCGCCATGGTCGACCGCATGAAGAAGGGCGCCGTCATCGTCGACGTCGCCATCGACCAGGGCGGCTGCATCGAGACCGCCCGCCCCACCACCCACACCGATCCCTCCTTCGAGGTCTCGGGCGTCATCCACTACTGCGTCACCAACATGCCCGCCGCCGTCCCCAACACCAGCACCCTCGCCCTCACCAACGCCACCTTCCCCTACGTGCTTCGCCTCGCCAGCCACGGCGCCAAAGCCGCCATCCAGGCGGACCCCGGCATCGGCGAAGGCGTCAACACCTACGCGGGCAATCTCACCTACGCCGCCGTCGCCGAGGCGCAGGGGCGAAACTGGAAGCCAGTCGCGGACGTCCTCTAGTCAGGAGCGAACCCCCATGACCACCAGCCAGCGGCGGCGCAAGATCATCTCGGTCGCGCTCGCCGCCCTGGTGCTCGTCCTCTTTGCCGCGCTCGCCACCCTCAACGCCTTCCATCTCGGCTTCCTCAATCCCGCCACCACGCCGGAGATCTTCGTCTACACCGCGCTCTCCGCGGTCGCGTTCCTTCTCTTCCTCGCCGTTCTCGTTCTTCTCGTGCGCAACGTCCTCAAGCTCTACGCCGACCAGCGCACCCGCATCCTTGGCGCCCGCCTGCGCACCCGCATGGTCTGGGGAGCCGTCCTCGTCTCGCTCGTTCCCATCGTCTTCATGTTCGCCTTCAGCTATCTGCTGATGAACCGCGCCGTCGATCGCTGGTTCTCGCAGCCCGTCACCCAGATGCGCGACGACTCCAACCGCATCGCCCTCCAGCTCGCGCAGTACACCGCTGCCAACGCCCGCGTCGAAGCCGAGTCCATTGCCGCCGAAGTCCCGCCACCATCCCCGT
>CAXTCB010000198.1:0-3625 GCA_964242875.1 uncultured Acidobacteriaceae bacterium | reverse complement strand
ACTCGTGCCGCGCATGCACGCTGTACAGACCCCAGTGGATGAACATCCCGAACCGTGCCTCGTGCCACCACTGCATCCGCTTCATCTGCTCCGGCGTCGATCCCTCATCCGGCGTCGAGCTCGGCAGGTGTTGCGCCGCCTTCTGCGACATCGCCACCCCCGGCATCGCCATCGCCGCACCCACCGCTCCCGTTCCCTTCAACATCGCCCGCCGCGTCATCGCATTCGAGATCATCCGCCACCTCGCAAAACTTCAAGTCGCGAACCAGACCACATTCGCGCAGGCAGAAACGCTATCTCATAAGTGAAACTCCCGTCAAAGCCACCCTCCGCGCAAAGAGAGAAGAAGGCCACCATGCACCAGCCGTCCATCCTCTCCTCACGACTCCAGCTTCACCTCATCCACCGGCACCCGGAACGTCTTCAGCACCACCAGCTCCGCCGTCGGCTCCCGGATCGTCGTCACCGCCTTGAACTCGCACATTAGCTGCTCAGGCGTCAGCGTCAACACCCCATAACCATGCGTCGACGAGTCAAAGAACTCAATCCACGGATTCGACGCCCGCACGACCACATGCAGCAGACCCGGTGCCATCTCCATCATCTTCGCCGGCGCCGGCGAGCTCGGCAGATGCACCGCCGAGTCGATCTCTTCATGGAAGTTCGCCGACGTGAGCGATCCCACCATCAGCTCAACTCCCACATGCGGCTCAAACGGATTATCGAAATCCGTCTTCAGATACCCCGCCAGAAACGTATGCAGATCTCCCGTCAGCGCCACAAAGTTCTTCACCTTGCCATGCTTGACCGCATTCAGAATCAGGTTGCGTTCCTGCTGGTACCCATCCCATTGGTCCAGCTCCACGTACACCGGCCCGAGCTTCAGCTGCATCAGCATCACCTCGTTCGCCCACAGCTTCCACGTCGCCTCGGTCGTCGTCAGGCGGTTCAGAAACCACTCCCTCTGCGCAGGCCCCAGCATCGTCCGGTTCTTGTCGTTCATCTCGCTGCAGCCCAGCGTGAAGTACCGCTCGCCGTACTCCTTGCTCCCGCACGGCGGCCCATCCCGATAGAGCCGCTCATCCGTCACAATCAGCTCCGCCAGCGTCCCAAACGCAAACGTCCGATACACCTGGATCGAGTGCTCCCAGTCCTTGCTCGGATCGAACTGCACATCCGCCAGCCCGTACTCACTCCACGCCTGGTTCGCCGCCTGTCGCAGCGCCGGCTGCTGGCTCGCTGCTGCGTCAGGCGCGGCGTTGTCATCCGGATGAAAGTCCTGGTGACAATCATTCGCAAACTCGTGGTCGTCCCACAGCTGGATGTACGCAAACCGCTCATGCACCGCCTGCTGGTTCGCGTCGCTGCGATACACCTTGTACAGGTGCCGATAGTCCTCCACATCGCGCGGCACCGTCGTCGACCCGCTCGGGAACGCCGGCACCGCTCGCACCGGCCCACCCTGGAACGTCGCATTCGCGATCGTCTCGTAGATGTAATCGCCCAGGTGCAGCACATAGTCCACCTGCTCGTTTGCGAGATGCGCCAGCGCCGTGTAGTACCCGTTGCCAAAGTCCTGGCACACCACGAACCCCAGCCGGATCTCCGCCACACCCGCCCCCGCCGCCGGCAGCGTCTTGAACTGCCCCGTCCGGCTCGCCACCCCGTCGTAGATAAATCGGTAGAAGTAGCCCGTGTACGGCAGCAGCGCCTCATCCGAGACCCGCAGCTTCACCGTATTGTCCTTCGCCGCATCGAGCTCCGCAGTCCCCTCCACCACCAGCGACGCCGCCCCGAAGTCCGCCGCCGTCGCAATCTGCCATCCCACCTGCCCCGTCGTCGCGCCAACCAGCTGCGTCAGGTCCACCCGCGTCCACAGCACAATCCCGTTCGCCTGCGGATCCCCCGACGCCACACTCTGCGGATACATCCCCGCCTGCAGCTCGGCCGTCTTCGCTGCATCCACTGCAAACCCCACAACCATCCCAGACCCCTCTGTCCCCCGGAACTGCGAATCACTCATCCACCGTCATCGTCTCATTTGCCGCCTGTCTTCTGCGTCTTCTCGGCCATCACCACCGCCACTCATGCCAGACTCTTGTCTAAGGACCTCTTATGCGCTCTCATCAACTTCGCCGATCCTTCATCCTCTTCGCCATCCTGCTCACCGGCTGCACCTCCGCCTACTACAAAACCATGCGCACCCTCGGCAAGGAAAAGCGCGACATCCTCATCAGCCGCGTACGCGACGCCAAAAAAGATCAGGATCAGACCAAAGAAAAACTCAAGACCACCATGGAGTCCTTCCAGGCCCTCACCGGCTTCCAGGGCGGCTCGCTAGAAGCCTCCTACAAACGCCTCAACGGCGACTATGAGTCCGCCAACGATCAGGCACAGAAGCTCCACAACAAAGTCGAGTCCATCGACCAGGTCAGCAAGGATCTCTTCACCGAATGGCAGGGTGAGATCTCCCAGATGGGCAACGCCAAACTCAAATCCCAGAGCACCACCATGCTCCGCGACGCCCGCACCCGCCAGGCTGCCTACATGCGCGCCATGCGCAAAACCGAATCCCAGATCACACCCGTCCTCCGCGCCTTCCACGACCAGGTCCTCTTCCTCAAACACAACCTCAACTCCCGCGCCATCGGCTCCCTCAAAGGCACCTCCGCCGGCCTCCAGAGCGACGTCGCCGACCTCATCCAGAGCATCGACGCCTCCAGCGCCGAAGCCGACAAACTCATCAACTCCCTCGCCGCCTCCGACGCCGCCACCCAGGAAAAATAAGCCCCGCCGCCAGCTCCTTGGCTCAGCTCCCCCGCGCTCTCTTCCCGCCGTACCACCCTCGGCTCACGCCACCCATCGGCAGCCCGTCTACACTACGGGTGTGGGCCGTCTACATCGGACATCCGCCCGCCCCGGAACACCCCGAGGATCCCCCACCCATGCAGCAGCCTCTCCCCACGGCAGCCCGCACCCTCACCGCTCCCAGCTTCTATCTCACCGGCCGCCAGCCGCTCCGCCCCGGAGCCCTCCTGCTCGCCACCGTCGTCGCCGCCGCCGCGCTCTCGTCCGTCCTCTACGCCCTCGCCCACACCGGCCATCCCTCGCTCACCGCCGGCAGCTCCAGCTCCGCCCGTTCCTCCTCCGCCACCCCAACCTCGCCCGACGACAAGGACGATCCCAACCAGGTCGACACCATCGTCCTAGGCGACCCCGCCGACGCCCCCGTACCCGCCCGCCGCGGCGACCACGTCAGCCCCGTCCACCCCACAATCATCGTCCATCTGCCCCGCTTCGGCGATCAGGTCGGCCTCATCCCCGACACCCCCGCCGGTCGCCTCCTCTACGCCTGGCTCGCCGCCTTCAACCACGCCAGCTTCCCTGCGCTCGGCAACGCGCTGCCCACCCCCGCGCTCGCCGCCACCGCCGCCGTCCAGATGCAACTCCGGCAGCAGACCGGCGGCTTCAACCTCCTCTCCGCCAGGGAAGTCCAACCCGGCGTCCTCGTCTTTCGCCTCCGCGATCAAACCCCCTCCGCCACCGAAGCCCTCGGCACCCTCCAGGTCCGCCAGGACGCCAGCCCCGCCACCATCGCAACCTTCAGCCTGCGCGACGTCCCCTC
>CAXTCB010000197.1:0-3648 GCA_964242875.1 uncultured Acidobacteriaceae bacterium | reverse complement strand
CAAGCGCCACACCCTGCTTCGCCAGCAGCGTCGCCATCGTCGCCGGCAGCGTCCGCCGCCCACCCTCAACCGGTGTTGCCGCTCGAGAGGCCCGCAGCGTCTCCAGCTGTGCCTCCACAAACTCCAGCTTCCGCTCCAGCTCCGCCTCGCGCTTCGCCTCCGCCGTCGCCACAATGCGTTCGATCGAGGCCTCTGCCTCCGCCGAAAGCTGCGCCACCTGCTTCAGCCCCATCTGCTCCACCGCATGTTCGAGCAAACTTGCCGCCGCCGCCAGTCGCTCCATCGTCGCCTGCAGATCGGTCGTCCCTGCTGCCTGCTCCATCGCTATCTCCATTGCTCGTATCCTCGCCGCTACATCTTCTTTGTTGTCATCCCGTAGGGATCTGCTTCTCTACCGACTCATCCCACCGCGCCATGCCGTTCTCCACCGCGCGTTGACTGAGCTCGGCCCTTCGCCTACACCGCTCGCCGATGCCGCGCCGATCGTCCCGCCGCCGCCATCGCCGGCCGCCGCACCCGAAAGCTCGTCGACCGGTACGCCGCCTTCTCCCGCAGCAGAATCGCCGCCCCGGTAAAGGTCGCCCGCGTCAGCGTCCACACCTGCGCCCGCATATCCTCCACGTGCGCATCCGCCAGCTCGTAGCTCATCCCCATCGCGCCGTCATGCCCCAGGTCCGTATCGACCTCCGGAAAATCCCGCGCAAACAGGTACCCCTGCACCGCCAGCTGCTGCCCGTCGAGCTCCGCCGCCGTAATAATGCCGCACTTCTGCCGCGCATCATGCCCGTCCCATCCGGCCTTGTACCCGACCGCCATGCCCAGCAGACTCGGCAACGCCGCCTGCGCCGCCTCCCGCGTCAGCACCACCCGGTGCCCCCGCGATCCGCTCGGCGCCTTGTCGCTCGGCACATCCACCAGCGTCAGCACCCCCTCAAACGGCAGCCGGTTCGGATGTCCCTTCACCTCCGGCAGCTCCATCGCCATCGCGTGCACCGCAACCCGCTGCCCGCATCGCGATCGCCCCAGCGAGCCCGACCGGCCAACCTCGTCACTGCCCCGCCGGTCGCTCCCCCGGAATCCCGTCGCTGCTGCCTCCGCCGCCGCCGCTGCTGCCCTCATGTCGATCCTCCCTCGTCGTCCCGTCCTGCTTCGTCCCCGCAGCTCCACTCACCGGCTTCCGCCGCAACTCACGCAGCAGCATCTCCGAGAGTCCCTTCGGCCTCTTCCGGTGCGCCGCCGGCACCGCCTCCTCCTTGTCCAGGCCCGCCAGGCTCATCAACGCCTTCGCATGCGGAATACTCCCCTTCTGCGCCTCGTCGATAAACCGCTGCAGAATCCCCGGCAGCCCCCGCGCCAACTCCTTCCGCGCATAGCGCCGGCACAGGTCCGGCCGGGGCGCTCGCCGCATCCGCCCCGCCGGTCCGTCCTCTCCCCTGCCCCCCACCCCTCCTCCAGCCATCCCGTCGTCCACCCCAAGTCAGAGAGAAGCAGGAACAAACAAAAAGAGGGAAGAGCCGGCTTGTTGCGCCCGCTCTCCCCTCTTCCCTGTGGCTCTCCGCCGCTCTCTCTGACCTTTCCAGAATAGCAAGGAGCCCCAGGCGTTCACGCCATGGCTAGAAACATCAGGAACGCCTTCAACAGCAACAACTTAGCGAGCATCAGAAACCTCCTCGTCTTGACACGCCATCAGCGGCTCCAGCAGCCCTGTCTCCAGAAAGTGCCCGGTCAGCTCATCCACCGCCGCCGCGTACTTCCGCACCACCGTCCGCAGGCTCATCCCCAGCAGCCCCGCCGCCTCGCCCTGCGTGTACTCCTGGATCGCGATCCGCTCCAGCAGGTCCTGCTCCGTCTCCGTCAGCCGCTTCAGACACATCTCCACGTCATGCACGAAGATCACCACGTCCTCAAAGCTCCGGATCTTGTACGTCGTCACCCGCCCCCGGAACATCTCCTGCCCCAGCAGCGACGGCACCCGTCCCTTCTCCATCGAAAGCCGCAGGTACCGCCGCAGCATCCCCTCCGTGTACTTCCTGTAGAACGCCAGCTCCGGCATCCCTGCAAACCGCGACACCGGCAGCCGTGCCCCAGCCTCTATCCGCAAGACCGATCCACGTCCCTCCGGCCGCTTCGCCGTCCGCTCCTCCGCCGCTGCCCCAAACACCACCGGCAACACCATCACCCGTGCGCTCATCGTGCATCTCCTCCGGACTCAGTCCGCGCTCCATTGCATCCCGTTCTCACCACCCGCGCCGGCCGTACCCGCGTGCTCCGTCGCCGCCGGGGCGCCGGAAACTCCGCCAGCTTCGCCGCACAGTTCCGGCAATACACCCCGGCTGTCGTCTCCGGGCGAAGCCACAACGCCCCACATCCTTCACATACCTTCAGATCCAAGCGCAAATAGTTCATCTGTGTCCCCTCTAAGGCAAACTTCTCCCCTGGCGAGCCTCAGGCGTCTCAACGGTCGGAGGGGCTCGCTCAGGTTGCTATGGGGGATCCGTCCCGCCGGCCGCGCACTTCTTTCGGTGCCCTGGCCAGGAGATGGTCTCCGTGGTCTCGTGATCGCGGCGCTTGAGCCTGGGAAGCTCCAGCCAGCAACGGCTGCACCGCCAAATGCAACGCTTCGTCCCTGCCCTCTGGAGAGTCCCACCCCCCGGAAAAGCAACGCGACAAGCTAAAGTTCACTGGTTATAGCTTTCGACAATGCACGTGTCAACAGAAACTGATTCAGCCCGTGGTTACCAAGTGCTATAGCCCTCGAATGAACAACTTCCGGGACATATGGTTTGCTGAAAGTGAACATTTCGCTTCATCTTCGCCTAAAGAGGGCGTATGGTCTCCCCAGGCCCCGTTCTACCCTCAACCTTCATGAACTTCGCCGACCTCCACGAACTCCTTCGTCAGGAACTCGCCCGCCGCATCGAGGCCGGCGCCCTCACCGGAACTCGTCTCGCCCAGCTCACCGGCTTCCGCCAGGCCCACATCTCCAACTTCCTCAACGGCCGCCGCGCCCTCTCGCTCGATGGCCTTGATCGCGTCCTCGCCGCCCAGAAGCTCACCATCGATCAGCTCCTCCCGCTCGATCTCGCCGCCACCACCGCGCCCGGCAGCGACACCAGCGCCGCCGCCGATGCCGTCGCCCGCGTCCCCGTTGTCAGCCCCGCCACTGCCCTCTCCCAGCCGCGCATCGCCCCCGCCGCCATCATCGAGTCGCTCCATCTCGCCGCCTCTCGCCTCGAGGGCGGACCCTCCCGCGCCTCCACCCGCCGCGCCGACTGGCAGCGCTTCCTCGCCATCCGCGTCGATACCGAACAGGCCGCCGCCATGGCCCCCCTGCTCGCCCGCGGTACGGTCGTCGTCCTCGACCGCCACTACATCTCACTCGCCCCCTCCCGCGCCGCCCAGCCCAACCTCTACGCCGTCGCCTCCGGCAACTCCCTCCTCCTCCGCTTCGTCGACCTCGACGGCTCCAACCTCATCCTCCGCCCCCTCTCCCTTGAACACCCCATCCAGGTCCTCCCCCTCGTCGCCCCCTTCTCCCTCGCAGACTTCCTCGTAGGCCGCGTCTGCCTCCAACTCTCCGACCTGTAGCGGCATAGTCTTTGCTTGTCATCCTGAGCGAAGCGGAAGGATCCCCGCATTTCGCCTTTA
>CAXTCB010000196.1:0-3702 GCA_964242875.1 uncultured Acidobacteriaceae bacterium | reverse complement strand
TCTCCGCACCGATGTGGGCCTGCAGGCCGTTCCGCACGGCGTGGCTGTGAAAGCGGGGCGCGCCATACAGACCGTTGCGATCCATCAGCGCGATGGCCGGCATGTTGAGCTCGGCGGCGCGTTCGACAAGAGCCTCCGGCTGCGAGGCGCCTTCAAGAAAGCTGAAGGCGCTGGCAGCATGAAGCTCGACGTAGGCTGGCTCAGTCATAGCGCCACTCCAGAGGCGGCCTAATCCCAGGACGCGGCTTAGTCCCACGATGCGGGCTAGTCCCACGATGCGGGCTAGTCATAGATGGCCTCGAGCCACCAGGAGTGATCGACACGATTGCGCAAGATGACGCCGAGCAGGAGTGTGTCGCCGGACTGCGCGGCGAAGTCCCAGCGCTCGACGGCCCAGCAGAGCCCGGTCCACCACTCGCCGCTGAAGCGCCACGGACCGTAGAGACGCTGGACTTCGTAGCGCGTTCGCTCATGCCAGAAGGCGAAGATGGCGTCGCCCTGCAGCTCGACTTTGATGGAGGCGCATGGCCGCAGGCGGCGCAAGGCGGGTGCCTGCTGCAGGCAGGAGTGAAGAGTCTTTGGGGAGGAGTGAACGGTGAACTTCTGCATGTGAAAGGCATCATGCTGATGGGTGTCCCGGAGCACGGCCTGGCCGACGCGATCCTCTCCGACAAGAGCGGCCAGGCGGGCCAGCGTCACCTCAAGCAGCATGGGCTCGGGAAGCTGAGGGGAGAAGAGACCGAGCTGCACCTTGCTGCCGGGGCCGGGCTCCGCCGTGAGCCGCAGAGCCAGGACGCCGGCGCCAGGAGGATGTGCCTCGAGATCGAGATGAAGCAGTTTTAAGAAGATGGCGCGATCGGTAGACGGGAGCGCCGGTCGAAGGGTGCGGGTATGCGCCGAGCCGCCATCGAGGGTGCAGACGACGGTTACTGAGGCCAGCGCCAACGCATGCGACGTGGCACGTGAGACAAGCTGCGTGAGCATGGAGTTCAGGAGGAAGAGCAGAGAGTCGAGAGTCTCTACCGGAGTGTCGAACTCGATGAACTCTTCGAGCGTGAAAGGCGCCAGGATGGGCTGGAAGTAATGCGGGGCGTCTCCGCGTGCCAGCTGGCGAAGGCGTTGACCCTGCTGGCCAAGGCGAGCGATGAGATCCACTTCAGGAAGCCGTGCAAGCTCACCGAGGGTCTTGATGCCCCATTGCGTGAGGGTTGTGGCGTGCTCTTCACTGAGGTTCAGCACGCGGAGTGGAAGCGCCGAGAGGACCGCAGCTTCAGTGCCGGCGGGGGTATGGGCGAGGGCGGTGTGACCGGAGCGGGCAAGACACAGGGCGGCGTGGACGTTGACGCTTGAGGTCAGTCGAGGGGTGAAGCCGAGGTCAAGAAGGTGCGTTCGGATTCCCCGCATGGCGGCGGCAATGGAGCCATGCAGCCGGTCCGTGCCTTGCAGGTCCAGCACGTAGATGCACTCGGTCGTAGCCGGAAACTGTTCGATGGCCGGGCAAAAGGCGGCGAGACAGGAGAGCAGGGCCAACTTTGCTGCAAGCTCTTCCTGCGGCGAACGCGAGAGAAGATGCACGGGAAAGGCTTCGGCCTCTGCACGCGAGAGACCTGTCTCCAGGCCGAGATGGAGGGCGGCTTTATTGAGGCTGCAGATCTGTTCAAAGGGCCGATCGCCTTCGAGTACAGCGACGGCCTGCTCGCGCAGCTCAGGACGGAGACGAACGAGCGTCTGCGCCGGAAAGTTCGGGATGAAGACACACACGAAGCGCGCCATGCTATTGGCCTCGCGTCCATGTGGTGGGCACGGACCAGCTGGCTGACGCCGCACGAGCAGGCGGCTTGCGCATGCTGATGACATTGCTGGGCGGAGGTGTAAAGCGCTGTCGCACGCGCTCGATGGCGAAGGGAACGGTGGTCAGGACAGTGCCTGCTTCAGGAAGGGAGAGGCTGGTACGGAGAACCACCTCGGCACTGCTCTGCGCGCAGGGATGCTGCGATAGCAGAAGGAAGGCTGTTCGTGTACGCTCCGCCGCGGCGCGAAAACGGAACCAGGTAGCGAGCGGAATGCGCGAGGCGAACTGCGGATCGACGCTGCCGAGATCAAGGACCAGAGCTCCGAAGCCGCCGGCCTGCATGACAAGATCGGTCGCGCGCAGGGCCTGGTCCAGTCGCGACCAGGGCTTCTTTGGCTGCTGAAAGGGGCGTATTGCGCTTGTCGATTTGCTGGAAGCGATAAGTTGTGGAGACTCCTTGCGATCGTGCAGGAGGTTGGACCCGCGACGCGCGGGAAGGCGGTCGAAGGCTACCTGCTCAACGCGCTCATGGGCCTCCAACCTGCGATTCGGAGCGCCCGGCGTGCCAATCTGTCGGCGGCGCGGTGGGAGCGTCTTGCGGGCGAGCAAAGTATCCACTGCCTGCGAAAGACCGCGGACTTCGCTGCGAGGGTGGGGACTTCCGCCGGATTGCAGGGGCTGCCCAGCACCTGGAGGCGTGCCGGCCGCAGGAGCGAACGATGTGGTGAGCTGCCGAGGATCTTCGGCCGAGGACTCACCGCACCGGATCCAGAGCAGGCGGGCAAGATCGACACCGTTGGCCGCGGCCGACTCGGGATCGAAGTTGTCAGAGACATCGATCCAGGCGCAGACGTGACCAGCCTGCATGACCTGCGCGACAAAGGCCGAGGCACAGGTGAGACGGCCACTAGAGGGACTGCCGATGATCTCGGTGATCGCACCGACCGGAAGACCTCCCTCCAGCAGCGCATCGAGCTCCGGAACGCCGCTCGAGACGGTTGGCAGCTCCACCTTTGCCTGTGGCGAGAAGGCGGAGGGGATGCGCTGTTCGAGCGAGGTTTCGAGAGCGGAGCGGAGTTGGGCGGCGCGCGACATTCGCCTTATGTTCGCCTAAAGAAGTTTGCGATGCAACGCTTATTTGCCTCGAAGTCTGCTGCCTCCGCCAAGGTTTTGGCGGCAGGTGCTCCATGTCAAGTGCAGCGAACGTACCTTAAGGGTTAACAAACGTGCTACTTAGGCGAACGAGAGAAAACAGGGATAGCTGTGGATAAAAGTTGCAGGGCCCTCGCCCAAACCAGCATAAGAAGGAGAGAATCTCCCCTATGCGATTGTTTGGACTTGCCCTTGTAACCTTTGCGGCTTCGATCTACCTGCCTGCTCAGAAACCCGCGTCTGAGACGCTGCCGTACCAGAATGCGTCGCTTTCGACCGAAGCGCGGGTGGATGATCTGGTGTCGCACATGACGCTTGAAGAGAAGGTGTCACAGCTAATCAACACGGCGCCGGGCATTCCACGACTCGGTGTACCTGCCTATGACTGGTGGAGTGAGGGGCTGCACGGGATTGCGCGCTCGGGTTACGCGACGATGTTTCCCCAGGCGATTGGCATGGCGGCTACGTGGGACGATGCGCTGCTGGGGCAGATGGGAACGACCACCTCGATTGAGGCGCGCGCGAAGTACAACGAGGCGATTCGCCACGATATTCACTCCATCTACTTTGGCCTGACAATCTGGTCTCCCAACATCAACATCTTCCGGGATCCGCGATGGGGTCGTGGGCAGGAGACCTATGGGGAAGATCCGTATCTGACCAGTCGGCTGGGCGTGGCGTTTGTGAAGGGGTTGCAGGGGGATGATCCGAACTACTTCCGCGCGATCGCGACGCCAAAACACTTTGCGGTGCATAGC
>CAXTCB010000195.1:0-3723 GCA_964242875.1 uncultured Acidobacteriaceae bacterium | reverse complement strand
GCGGATCGATCATCGGGTCAACGACGGGATCGGGAATGGGTTTGGTCGCCATTAGATCTGCTCCAGCTCAGGGTTCGGGTTGATGACACCGGCGTTGTAGGTGGTACGCGGCCGGTAGTTGAGATCGGCGAGCACCTGGTAGGTGCGCTCGCTGGCTTTTTGCTTGGCGACCCTGCTTTCGGGGTCGTTGATGTTGCCAAAGAGGATGGCATCGGTCGGGCAGGCCTGCTGGCAGGCGGTGATGATCTCACCATCCTTGACCGCGCGATTTTCCTTGTCCGCGTTGATCTTGGCTTCCTCGATGCGCTGGACGCAGTAGGTGCACTTTTCCATGACGCCGCGGGAGCGAACCGTAACGTCAGGATTGCGCATGAACTTGAGGCTCTCGGTCTCGTAGTCCGAATAGAGCAGGAAGTTGAAGCGACGCACCTTGTACGGGCAGTTGTTCGAGCAGTAGCGCGTTCCGACGCAGCGGTTGTAGACCATGGTGTTGAGGCCTTCGGGCGTGTGTACGGTGGCGCCAACCGGGCAGACCAGCTCGCACCCGGCGTTTTCGCAATGCTGGCACATCATGGGTTGGAAGTGCGCGCGCGGTGCGTGCAGATCGCCCTCAAAGTAGGTATCGATGCGGATCCACTGCATGTTGCGGCCGACCTTGACCTGCTCGCGCCCGATCACGGCGATGTTGTTCTCGGCGTAGCAGGCAACTACGCAGGCGTTACAGCCGACGCAGGAGTTGAGATCGATGGCCATGCCCCAGGCGTTCTGCTTGCGCAGCGACGAGGCGTCGGTGTGGTTGTACCGCCAGGCGTCTGGGAAGAAGCTCTCCTCGTGCTTGGGGGCTTCACCCTGGGGACCGTAGCCCACCTTGTTGACCAGGGTGTTCGCATCGCCCTCGTGCGCGAAGTCGGGGTGCTTCTTCACCTCGTCGAGCGTGGTGTAGCGGATGATGGACCGCTCCTGGGCCTCGTGGCCCGCGAGAGAATAGGTCCCCTTCTTATCGGAGAGCGGCTTTTCGAGATCGTGCTGGGCAAAGGCGCCGCGGTGCTCGACGTTGTGCACCTTGGTGACGCAGAGGTCCCAGGTGCCGGTCTGCCGGGTGATCTTCGCGCCGGTGACGAAGAGCGGTGCGGCCGAGGTGCGCAGCGGATAGACATCAAAGCCGACACCGGCGGCGACACGGCCGGCGGCAGCCTGCCGGCCGAAGCCGAGATGCAAGGTGATGACACCATCCGGATGGCCGTAGGCGAGCAACACGGGAGCCTGCACCTTGCGGCCGTTCGATTCAATTTCGATGATCTGGTTCTCGTCGACCTTGAGCTTCTCCATGCTGTCGAGGCTCATGAGGGCGGCGTTATCCCAGCTGAGATTGGTGACCTGCTTGGGCAGCTCCTGCAGCCAGCCGACGTTAGCAAAGCGGCCGTCGTAGAGCGAGGTATCGGGCCGGAAGCTGATCTCGAAGGTGTCACCCGCGGCCGCGAAGGCGCTCGTCGAGGACGGGATGGACGCCGAGGTGGCACTCGGGCCGCCGCTGCGCGGGGTGAAGGCGGTGCCCTGCACCCAGCCATCGTGCAGCGCTTTGCGCCAGGCCCCGCCCATGTCGCCGCCCGGGATATAGGTCTTGGCGGTGGCCTGGACAGCCTCAAGCGGTGAGAGCTGCGGGTTGTCGAGCAGGCTCTGGAAGACGTCATGCGCGCTGACGCCGCCGTAGAGCGGCGCGATCATGGGCTGGATGATGGAGATCGTGCCATCGTAGGCGCGGGCGTCGGACCAGCTCTCGAGATAGTGGGACTTGTTCAGATGCCAGACGGAGACGCCGCCGGTTTCATCGACATGCGAGCCGAGATGAACGGTATTCGGCACCTTGTTGAACGCGGTCTCGAAGTTGAGGTCAGCCGGCGCCGAGTAAAGAGGGTTGGTGCCGAGCATGACCAGCCACTGCACCTTGCCCGCGTTGAGGTCGCCGACGAGGTTCTTGAGGTCAGCGAGCTGCTCGGTCGGAAGAGGGTTGACGGTATCGGTATAGACCACCGACTTGCCAACGGCGCCAAGCGAACTGTTGAGCGCAAAGGCGGCAGCGTGCACCTCGGGAGCGGCCTGCTCGCCAGGGATAACGACGGCGCGGCCACCAGCTGCCTTAAGGTCAGCGGAGAGCGCGGTGAAGAACTTCGCCTGCTCGGGCGAGAGGCCCTGCGGAGCCGTGCCGGAGACGAGCGCTGCGGCAAAGGCGGCAATCTGGCTGGGGCGCAGCGCGAGGCGATGCTCGGCCTTGAAGCCGGTGACCGTCGGCATACTCTCGACGACGTACATCCGATTCATGGTCTTGCCTTCCTCGTAGCGGTGCCGTTCGGCATAACCGCGGGACAAAGGCAGGAAACCGGGGTGGGCGATGCCGGAGAGGAAGTCGGCATCAAGCGACAGGATCAGGTCAGCCTCTTCAAGCCGGTACTGCGCATCGACGTACTGACCGAAGACGGCCTTCGAGGCGGCGCGCGCACTGTCGCGATTGACGGGCTCGTACTGGACCAGCTTCGCCTGCGGGAAGGCGGCCTGCAACTGCTTCCATTGCGCGGCGAGGGTGGGCGAGGTGATGGTTTCGGAGAGGAAGTAGAGACCCTGGCCGCCGGGCATCGACTTGGCGGCGGCGATGAAGTCGCGCTGGAAGGCGGCGAAGTCAGAGGCCTGGCCACGATGAAGCACGTGCTGCGAGCGATCCGGATCGTAGAGCTCGAGCAGAGTCGCCTGGGTGTAGATGTCGGACTTGCCCTTGCTGACCGGGTGCTCCGGGTTGCCGTCGACCTTGATGGGCCGGAACTCTTCAGACTTGATCAGGACGGGGATCGCGCCGGTAGGGAACGGGAAGGCAGTGGCGAAGTACATGGCGTTGCCGAGGACGAGATCCTCCGGCTGCCGGATGTAGGGATAGATGGCCTCGTCGGGCTGCTTGGTGCAGCCAGCCAGACCGGCGAGTGCAAGGGACGCGCCCATGACCTTCATGAAGCCGCGGCGGCTGACAGAGTCGACCCACTCGGTGGACTGACGCGGGAATTCCTCCTGCATGAGCTCGTGGAACTCCGGCGTCTCCGCCAGCTCGTCAAGATTCTTCCAGAAGCGTCGCCCGGTCCTGCCGTCGAGCTTGTTGCGAACCTGGTCGAGCGTCATCTTTGCCGGCGCGATGCGCGTGACGACTGTCGCCGCGCTCGTGCCTGGTTCCTGGATCTCCGCCATCGTGTCTGTTCCCGTCTCGTGTGATTTCATCGGTGGCATGTCTCGCAGCTGGAGATCTCGTTCGCCCCACGGATGTGGTACTGCTTCGTGAGGTAGAGGCCGAGGTCATTCTGGCTGGTGAACTTCTTGTAGTTGACCGGCATAAGAACCCGGTTAGCCGGTGGAAGATCGCTGACGGTCTGATCGTCACCCTGATTGGCGTGCGGCGATCCCATGGTGCCGGAGTGAGCGCTCGGGGCGCCGCTCTGAATGGGCTTCTGCATCTGCAGGGCGGCAAGCTGGGGGTTGGCGCCGCTCGGGTCCTTGGTGGTGCAGGAGACCTGCTGCGCGGTGGGCCGGCCGTAGCTGTTGGGGCTGTCTGCGCACCAGACTGGCTTGTCCGTGCTGGGACCAGCCCATGCCATGTTGTAGATCTCGGTGGTCGGGCGCAGGTTGGCGGCCGGGTTGCGATGGCAGTTCAGGCACCACTCCATCTGGAGGGTGTTCTGCATATAC
>CAXTCB010000194.1:0-3727 GCA_964242875.1 uncultured Acidobacteriaceae bacterium | reverse complement strand
TTCTACACCTCGGCCAGCATCATTGACTCGCATCCTGCCATCAAGGCAGCCAGCCCGCAGGCGCCGATGACCGACCTCTTCTTCAACGACGACGGCTACCATGGCGGCGCCTTCATGCTGGCCGCGAACTACGGCTTCTACGTCAGCTTCAAGCCGCAGAAGAACCCGCTGGTGCCGAAGCACGGCGAGCCCTACGAGTTCCCAATCGTCGACAACTACGACTTCTACCTGAAGGCCGGTTCGACCGGAAACCTCGACACCGGCAAGGACTACCTGAACGGGTCAAACTTCCTCTTTCACGACCAGCTGGTGCACAACACCTACGACGACTACTGGCAGAAGCGCGATCTGAGCCGGCACATGCATGGCGTTAAGGCCGCAGTGATGGTCGTCGGCGGGTGGTTCGACGCCGAAGATCTCTCCGGGCCGTTCAAGACCTTCCACGCCATCGACAAGCTCAGCCCGGGCGCCACCAACTCGCTCGTCGTCGGTCCGTGGACCCACGGCGGCTGGTCTATCTGGGATGGCGACCGTCTCGGCGATGCCACCTTCGGTGAGAAGACCGGCGTCTTCTTCCGCAAGGAGATCCAGTATCCCTTCTTCGAGAAATACCTGAAGGGCAGGCAGGAAGACGCACTGCCCAAGGCCTATGTCTTTGAGACCGGCTCAAACGTCTGGAAGAAGTATCCCGCGTGGCCGCCGCAAAACGCCGCTACCAAGACGCTCTACTTCCGCGACAACGGCGGTCTCAGCTTTGAGGCGCCAGCAGAAAAGGCAGGGGTCGACTCCTACGTGAGCGACCCCGCGCATCCCGTGCCCTACGTCAACTATGTAACCGACACGGTGCCACAACGCTACATGACCGATGACCAGCGCTTCGCCGCCAAGCGCCCGGACGTTCTGACCTACGAGACCGAGCCTCTCACCGAAGATGTCACCATCGCGGGTCCTGTGAAGCCGAAGCTGCGCATCAGCTCCACCGGCACCGACGCGGACTTCGTCGTGAAGCTCATCGACGTCTACCCCGAAGACCTCACCAACCCTCCGTCCGACTCGGTCGGCAAGCGCATCCTCGGCGCCCCGCCCATTCTCCTCGGGGGGTACGAGCAACTGGTTCGCGGCGAGCCCATGCGCGCCAAGTTCCGCGACTCCTGGGAGAAGCCGACACCGCTGCCCGTCGGCAAGACCGTCGAGGTGAACAGCGAGATGCCCGACGTCAACCACACCTTCCGCGCCGGCCACCGCATCATGGTGCAGGTGCAGAGCTCCTGGTTCCCGCTCGTCGATCGCAACCCGCAGACCTTCGGCGACATCCCGCACATGAAGCCGAGCGACTTCAAAAAAGAGACCGAGAGCGTCTACCGGCAGAGCGGCGCGACCAGCGGCGTTGAAGTCCTGGTACTGCCGCAGAGCTAGTTCACGGCCCGTTTCCAGGGACTGCGGTGTGCGTGGGCGACGAGGGCTCGTCCGCGCACACCACAGTTTTCTTGTGCGATGAACTTCTTTTCACCTCGAGCCGGCTCGCCACGAGCAGGCATCAGCTCGCATCTGCGGAGCAACCGTGAGTTGCAGAAAGCGGGAGAACGCGGCTGCCCACAGCTGCGCAATTGCTTACGAAAAGGCTTGACTCTGCTGCATCCTCCGGACTAGAACCATGCGCAAGTTCGAAGGGGGTCGTCATGGCACATCTTCTTCTCCGCTTACTGGCGCTGGTCATTGCTGGAATGGGAACCTGCTGCGCGCAGGGAACCCCAAGCGTCTCCCGGCACATCTAGCGTTACCGCTGCACCTGGAACATCGCGCGTGGCCAGGAAACCCGCGCGTCCACTCCGCTCACGAGCTCGCAAACGGAGCCTCAAGCGACGGCGACTGCGGCGTAAACAGCCGGCCGCCATCCTCCGTCACGTGCCAGTCGTCCTCCAGCCGAATCCCGAACTCGCCCGCCAGGTAGATCCCCGGCTCGTCCGAGAAGCACATCCCCGGCTTCAGCGGCGTGCTGTTGCCGCCCACCAGATACGGCCACTCGTGCCCGTCCATGCCGATGCCGTGCCCCAGCCGGTGCGTCAGGTACTTGTACCCCGGCCCGTACCCGGCGTCGATCAGCACCTTGCGCCCCGCCGCATCAATGGCTGAGCACGCCACCCCCGGCCGCGCTGCCGCCAGCGCCGCCGCCTGCGCGCGATGCACAATGTCGAAGATCGTCTTCTGCTTGTCCGTCGCCTTGCCCAGCACAAACGATCGCGAGATATCCGACTGGTAGCCCTCGACCGAGCAGCCATCATCGAGCAGAATGATCTCGCCCTCCCGAATCACCTGCGGCTGCAGCGTTCCATGCGGCACCGCCGAGTTCGGCCCCACCTCGCACGAAGCATCCCCCGCAAACCCGGCGCGCTCATAGCCCGCGCCAATCATCGCCGACACCTGCTGATTCGTCATGCCCGGCCGCAGCGACCGGAACGTCGCCTCATACACCGCCAGCGTCACGTTATTGGCCAGTTGCATCAGCGCCAGCTCCGCTGGGCTCTTGATGCTGCGACATCCCGCCGTTACCGGCGTTCCATTCACCACAGAGATCCCTGCCAGCGCCTGCGCGATCCCGTCCGCAAACGCAAACTGCGTCCGCTCCTCCAGCCCCACCCGCCCGCTCGTCACTCCCGCGTCCTTCAGCGCCCGTCCCAGCAGCGCATTTGGTGATTCATCCTCATTCCACGTATAGACCTTCGTCGTAGACGAAGCCGGCAGCGTCGCCGGCCGGCTCTCCATCCGCTCCCGCACCCGCGGCTCCTCAAACACCGGACACACCACAAACGGCGCCGCCCGCACCGGCAGCACCCACGCAAAGAAGCGCTCCGACTGCCCCCACCGCAGCCCCGTAAAGTAGCGCAGCGACGTCCCCGTGCAGATGACCAACGCCTCCTGGCGGTTCTCCACCAGCAGCTGCCGCGCCCGTTCCAGCCGCCGCTCCCGCTCTGCCAGTGCGATCGGCACCGCCTCCGCCTTTCGGTTCTTCAATCCAGCCAGCGCGGGGGGCAGCGTCAGTCCCTTGCCCGATCCGGCATCCTGCTCTTCGTCCTGCGCAAGGCCGCGCGCGGCGGGGTACGACAGAAAAGTAACGCCAGCGGTGGAAAGAAAGCTCCTGCGTGTCGGCATCCCCGGATTCTAGCCGCAACCCGGTCGCACCTCCCTCCGCTTTCCTCTTTGGCCGCCAGCAAGTAGGCTATCTACCAGTCCCCCTCATCGTTCGCACGAACAAGGATCCGATGCTCCGGTCCGCCGCACTGCTTTCGCTTGCTCTCAGTCTCCCGGCCATCGCCGGCGCGGAAGACTTCACGCTCAACGCCACGCCGAAGACCGTCGCCTGGGGCTACTACTCCGGCCAGGCCACCCCCGCGCTCACCGTGCACACCGGCGACACCGTCCGTATGCAGACGCTCTCCACCTGCGGCTCGCCCGAGCGCATGGAGCACGAAGGCGTCGCGCCCGCCGACATCCCCGCCTACACCGCGCCCATCTACGCCGAGGTCAAGGACAAAGGCCCCGGCGGCCACATCCTCACCGGCCCCGTCGCCATCGCCGAGGCCGAACCCGGCGACGTCCTTGAGGTCCAGATCCTCAGGATCGATCTCGACGCCCCCTTCGCCTGCAACGGCTTCGGCGTCGGCCGTGGCTTCCTCCCCATGGAGTTCCCCTACAGCCGCGCCAAGATCATTCCGCTCGATCGCGCCCG
>CAXTCB010000193.1:0-3826 GCA_964242875.1 uncultured Acidobacteriaceae bacterium | reverse complement strand
AGTCACTCAGACTTTGGGCTGCAGCATGTAGTGATGTACACGATTGAAGATGGACGGAAACGCTACAGTGCGCCTCTCCCCGCCCCTACCGTCGAGCTTGGACGTCTCGCAACGGTAATGGTCTATTTCGAGCAGGAAGCAACCCGTAGCTTTCGCTTTTCACTCGCAATCGACGTTCCCAAGCTGCTAGCTGACATGAAAGCCAATGTCGAACTCGAGGTGAGTGAGAGAGGTGCCCTTGATTACGTTTCGCTCTTACTCGCGCAAACCGATCTCCTCATCTCTGAGGCTCAGCCGTGGAAGCTAGCGAAGAGCGAGTCGGATGGCGATCGGAAGAAGCTGGAGGATCTCCTCTACACCGCCGCCGAGTCCATCCGCATCCTCACCGCCCTGCTCTACCCTATCCTCCCCTACGCGACCGCCAAGGTCTGGGCCCAGCTCGGCCTTGGCTCTATTGAAGACGCCGCCGCCCGCGGCGACCTGAACAACCTCCAGTGGGGCGGCCTCCAGCCCGGCACTAAATTAGGCCCCCTCGCCCCCATCTTTCCCCGCGCCCCCAAGGAGCTCGCCCAGATCATGACCGACATGGAAACCAAACCCTCGCTCACCCAGGTCACCGCTGACAACGACGCCGCCACCTCCGAGCGCACAGAGTTCGTTGAAGCCCCCATCAGCGACGTCGCCCCGCCCACCCGCGACCAGGCCGCCGCGCTCGAACCCACCTCGCCCGCCGCCCCGCCCCGCACCTCTACCCTGCCCCACAGCAACCCCGGCGCCCAGGTTGGTGCCTCCAGCGCCCCCGCTGTCGTCCTCCCCCCCACTCCCTCGCACGTTCACGCCGAACCCTCCGGCGTCTTCGCCGGCGCGGTCGCCGCTACCCCCATCAACGCCGCTCCCACGTCCACCAGCCCTCAAATCACCATTGACGACTTCGCCAAGGTCGAGCTGCGCGTCGCCAAGATCCTCGTCGCCGAGCGCATCCCCAAGGCCGACAAGCTCCTCCGCCTCGAGGTCGACCTCGGCCCCCTCGGCCAGCGCCAGATCCTCTCCGGCATCGCCGAGTGGTACACCCCCGACGACCTCATCGGCCGCAAGATCGTCGTCATCACCAATCTCGCCCCGCGCAAGATGCGTGGGCTCGAGTCGCATGGCATGCTCCTCGCCGCCTCCGAAGGAGATGGCGGTAAGCCGGTCCTCGCCACCTTCGGTGAAGAGATCGCCGTCGGCACCCGCCTCAAGTAGACCCTCACCACCCGGTTCCGCTTCGCTTCTTGCGTTTGCTCCCTGCTTGCTTTGCTGTTCTGCTTCCTGATCTGCTCTTCTGTTCCCTCTCCTTTCCCGCGGCTCTGCTCCGCCGTGTCGTCTGCGTGATGTATGCAAAGATGGTGCCCCGGTAGAATGGTCCTGCCTGGCGCACCGCCACCCACTCTGACCCGCTCCGCCGGTCAAGACCTAAGTCCACTCTCTACAGGAATTCGGACCATGGTTACCGGGCGGGTAGGGAGACCAGACCACCTCATGCTGATCGACTCCCACGCCCATCTCGACCTCTTTGACGAAGCCGAGCGCGACGCCATTCTCCGCCGCGCCCGCGAGGCCGGCGTCGAGACCATCCTCGCCATAGGTATCGGCGATGGCCCGGCCACCATGTGCCGCGCCCGCGATCTCGCACGCGCCGCCGCCGAACTCCCCAACCCCGCCCACCCCCGGCTCTTTGCCACGGCCGGTATCCACCCCGACGAAGCCGCCAACGCCACCCCCGAGGCCCTCGCACAGCTCGCCAGGCTCCTCGCCGATCCGCTCGTCCTCGCCTGCGGCGAGATCGGTCTCGACTACTACCACGTCGAGAATCCCCTTCCCGCCATCCAGGCCGAGATCCTCATCGCCCAGCTGCGCCTTGCCGCGCTTGTCCGCAAACCGATCATCCTGCACTGCCGCACCTCCGAGCTCGCCACCCCCGCCGCCAAGGCCAGGTTCGGCACCGCCGACGCCTGGGAGGATCTCCTCATTCTCCTGACCGGGCAGTGGCGCCCTACCGGCCTGCCCGGCATCATGCATTGCTTCTCCGGTACTCCCGGGCAGGCGGCCCGCTCCGTCGAGCTCGGCTTCTATCTTTCCTTCGCGGGTAATCTCACCTACCCCGCCGCCAAAGCCATCCGCGAGGCAGCAACCCTCGCCCCCCCGGATCGCCTTCTTGTCGAAACCGACTCACCCTTTCTTGCCCCCATTCCCCATCGCGGCAAACGGAACGAGCCCGCCTTCGTTCAGCACACGGCGGCGGCCCTCGCCAGTCTCCGCGGCATCTCACCCGAAGACCTGGCGGCGCACACCACGGAAAACTTCCACACACTCTTCCCTGCCGCTCGCATCTGAGGTAACGTTCCCCATTCTGAAAGGATTGAACCGTATGGCAGCCGATAACAGCTTCGACGTCGTCAGCAAAGTAGAGCTCCAGGAAGTCAAGAATGCGGTCGACCAGGCCACCAAGGAGGTGAATGCCCGCTTTGACCTGAAGAACTCCAAATCGACGATTGTCGTTGAGGGCAATGACGCAATCCAGCTCGCCAGCCAGGACGAATACACGCTCAAAGCCGTCATCGAAATCCTGGGACAGAAGCTGGTCAAGCGTGGCGTCTCGCTGAAGAACCTCGAATACGGCAAGCTTGAACCCGCTTCAAACTCTTCGGTCCGGCAGAAGATCACCTTGCAGCAGGGTATTCCCTCCGACAAGGCGAAGCAGATCGTGGCTCTGATCAAGGAATCGAAAAAGAAAGCACAGGCCTCCATTCAAGGCGACACCGTCCGTGTTGTCTCGAAGGAGCGAGATGTGCTGCAGGAGATCATGTCCCTGCTGCGTGGCAAGGATCTCGGAGTAGACCTGCAGTTCACAAATCTTCGTTCAAACTGATCCGGGGCGATTCGTTTATGCAGCGCGAACTTTGGCCGCTTCTTTGCGTGTACGCAACGCCTGCGCGACGTGACTCACGCCGGCTGAACCGCGCAAGGCGAACTGATAGTCTCATGCATAGGTGAGTACCCTCTCCATCTCGAGCGCCAAGGAAGTCTTCGATCTGCTTCGACCAGACTTGATTTCCATTGAGCGGGAGTTCGCCTCTCAAGCTGAATCCGAGGTAAAGGTCGTAACGGAAATCGCCGGCTATTTGATGGCCGGAGGCGGCAAGCGAATTCGCCCGATGCTCCTCCTGCTCTCTGCCAAAGCACTCGGTTCTGACTCAGACAGCCGTATCCGTCTCGGCGCCGTAGTGGAGATGCTGCACACAGCCACTCTGGTACACGATGACATCATCGACGAAGCCGATACCCGCCGTGGTCGGCCTTCCTCGAACGCCACCTGGGGAAGTGCCAAGTGCGTCCTTGCCGGCGACTGGCTCTACATGCAGGCGTTCTCCGCTGCTTTGGCTGAACGGAACTTCCGTGTGCTCGATCTGCTCATCTCACTCACGCAGCAGATGGTGGAAGGCGAACTGCTGCAGATGGAAAAACTCGGCCATCTCATCAACGAAGAAGAGTACTTTGATCTGATCTTCCGCAAGACAGCCTGCCTGTTCAAGGTCTCGATGCAGCTCGGAGCGGCGATCACGCCAGGAACCGATCATCTGGAGCCACAACTGGGCGAGTATGGCCGCAATCTTGGTCTGGCGTTTCAGATCGTCGATGACGTCCTCGATCTCACCTCAAGAGAGGGAGTCCTCGGCAAACCGGTCGCCAGCGATCTTCGCGAAGGAAAAGCTACCCTCGCTATCATTCATGCTCTTGAGCGCGGCACGGGCGCGGATCGTGAGGCGATTCGAACGGTGCTCGCCGA
>CAXTCB010000192.1:0-3829 GCA_964242875.1 uncultured Acidobacteriaceae bacterium | reverse complement strand
TTGGCCCGCATACGAGCAATGGAGGCTGCCCGGTCTGCCAGGGCGCGATCACCATTGATGGAGACAGGGCGACGCCGAATATTGCGTTTTACGCGATCGCGCAGGCGTCGAAGTTTGTGCCGCCGGGCTCGATGAGGATCGCTTCCACTGACGTGGCGGGAGTTGCGAGTGTAGCGTTTCGACGACCCGACGAGAAGCTCGCGGTGCTGGTCGCGAACGACGGCAGCGAGACGCGGAGCCTGGTGTTGAGACAGGGAGAGAAGACCCTTCCGGTGACGCTGCCCGGGCATGCGACAGGAACTGTTGTCTGGTAGGCGCCGGATTCAGTTACAAATAGCGAACGCCGGTGAGGTCTTCGCATGTGCTCCAAAGGCGGGCGGCGTCTCCCTGCGAGTGTGCCGCGTCTGAGATCTTTGCCGGGCCGGCGTCGCCGCCGCGTAATTCCTGAAAACCTTGCGGGCCGTAGTAGCCGCCGGAGGTGGCGGCGGGAGCTGTTGCGGCGAAGAGGGTGGGGATGGCGCCGTGCGCGGGAGAGTTGAGGAACCAATCGAAGGAGCGGCCCATGATGTTTCGAACGGCGCGCTCAAGGCCTTTATGGTCGTCGGTGACGAAGAGGTTGGTGTTCGCGACGCCGGGGTGCGCCGCGACGCTGAGGATGGTCGAGCCGCTGGCGCGGAGGCGGCGATCGAGCTCCAGGGCGAGCATGAGATCCCCGAGCTTGGATTGCTGGTAGGCGCCCATGGGAGAGTAGCTGCGGGCGGACTGCAGATCCTCGAAGTGGAGCTTGCCACGTTTGTGGGCGACAGAGGAGATGTAAACGATGCGCGGCGGTGTGCCCTCGCCCTGCACCAGGCCCCCGGCGGCGTTGACGCTGGCGGCACGGGCCTCAAGCTTTGATAGAAGGAGACCGGTGAGGGCGAAATGACCGAGGACGTTGGTGCCGAACTGGAGCTCGAAGCCGTCGGCGGTCTCGCGGCGATCCTTGGGGGCCATGATGCCGGCGTTGTTGAGGAGGAGGTCGAGCGGTTCGGGATGGGCGAGCTCTGCGTTGGCGAAAGCACGCACGGAGGTAAGCGAGGAGAGATCGAGCGCGGAGACCTCGATGTTGGCGCCCGGGACCTCTTTGCGCAGACGGGTTGCGGCTTCATCGCCTTTGACCTGGTTGCGACAGGCGAGAACGACTGCGGCGCCGTGGCGTGCGAGCTCGAGGGCGGCTTCGTAGCCGATGCCGCTGTTTCCACCGGTGATGATGGCCCGGCGGCCATCCTGCCGCGGCATGTCGTGGACTGTCCAACCCTGGCTCATGTGGTCCTCACTGCTCCTTCAGATGCGATTGGGACAGACGATACACTGGGCTGCGATGGGACTCTTCCGAAAGAAGCTGAAGCAGGAGCACAAGGTGATGCTGCAGCATGAGCGCACCGGGGGGGCACTTGTGCCGGAGTATCACCGGGCGACGCCGGAGTGCGCGCACCCCGAGCGCTGGTCGATGATTGACTCGATGACGGCGGAGGTGGAGGTGCTGGAGCTGCTGGCGACGCTGGTGACGACGCTGAAGCCGGAGCTGGTGGTGGAGACGGGGTCGTTTCTGGGGGTGTCCACGGAGTGGATTGCGCGGGGCCTGGAGCGAAACGGGAGCGGGCGGGTGATCTCGTGCGAGTTTGACCCGGTGGTGTATGCGAAGGCGAAGGAGCGGCTGGCGGGGAGCCCGCTGCTGCGATGGATGGATCTGCGGAATGAGAGCTCGCTCGAGATGCCGGTGGAGGGGACGATCGATCTTTTGTTTTCGGACTCGGATCCGGAGCTGCGGGAGGCGGAGGTGAAGCGGTTTCTGCCGCAGATGACGCCGCACGGGCTGATCGTGATCCATGATGCGAGCTCGCATCTGAAGACGGTGCGGGAGGCGGCACTCAAGATGGAGCGGGAGGGGCTGTTGTCGATCCTGCTGCTGCCGACGCCGCGAGGGCTGGTGCTGGCACAGCCGCGGCGGCGGGCATGAGGCAGATGCTGCTCGCCGCCGTGGCGATGATGTGCGGCATGTACGGGCCGGCCAGCGGGGCACAGCAGATCGCCCTGACCTTTGACGACCTGCCGACAACCGGAGAGCTTCCGAAGGGCGAGACGCGGCTGGGGATTGCGGAGCGGATCCTGGCAGCTTTGAAGGGGGAACATCTGCCGCCGGTGTACGGGATGGTGAACGGGGACAAGGTGGCGGCGGATCCGGCGACGATGAAGATCCTGCAGGCGTGGCGCGCCGCGGGGCAACCGCTGGGAAGCCATACCTGGTCGCACATGAACCTGAACGAGCACACGGCCGAGGAGTTCGACACGGACATCGCGAAGAATGAGCCGTTGCTCGGGTCTTTGATGGGGGGCGAGGACTGGCACTGGTTCCGCTACCCGTTCCTGTGGGAGGGCGACACGATGCCAAAGCGGCAGGCGGTGCGGATGTATCTGCAGACGCATGGGTACCACACGGCGCAGGTGACGATGGATTTTGAGGATTATCTCTGGAATGCGCCGTACGCCCGGTGCGTGGCGAAGCATGATGCGAAGGGAGTCAGGTGGCTGGAGACGAGCTACCTGGACACAGCGCGGCAGTACGCGACGTTCTACCGGACGCTCTCGAAGAGCCTTTATGGCCGGGAGATACCGTACGTGCTGCTGTTACATATCGGAGCGATGGATGCGCACATGCTGCCCCGGCTGATTGCGCTCTACCGGGCGGAGGGGTTTGCCTTTACGACGCTCGAGAAGGCGCAGGCGGACCCGGCGTATGCCGAAGATCCTGCGGTGGCTTTGAAGTATGGCGGGCCACTGACGGAGCAGATGATGGAGAAACGCGGTTTGAAGCTGCCACCGAACACAAAGCCGTACCAGGAGCTTGAGGGGATGTGCCGGTAGGTGTTGCCGCGGTTTGCAGAAGGGTTAGTCGTCCAGGCTAGGCGTCGGGTGCGGTGGCGGGGACGGCTTCTGCGGGTTGGGCGAGCTGATGTTTTCGGGTGCGCATGGCGGCTTCGATGCCGGCGTTGACCTCAGCCTGCGCGAACTCGGCGGTGACGCGGATGCCATTCATGATGGCGTTGGCGTCGGACGAGCCGTGGCCGATGATGCAGGCGCCGCGGACGCCTAAGAGCGGAGCGCCACCGTACTCGGTGTAGTCGAGGCGTTTCTTGAAGGTCTTGAAGGCGCCTTGCGAGAGGAGGGCGCCGAGTTGGGAGGTGACGGTGGAGCGGAGACTTTCGCGGAGGGAAGAGCTGACGAGCTTGGCGAGGCCTTCGCTGGCCTTGAGGGCGACGTTGCCAACGAAGCCGTCGCAGACGATGACATCGGCGTGTCCATTGAACAGGTCGCGGCCTTCGACGTTGCCGATGCAGTGCAGAGAGGCCTGACGAAGGAGGGGAAGGGTATCGCGCGTCTGCGCGTTGCCCTTGGAATCTTCCTCGCCGATCGAGAGCAGGCCGACACGGGGCTGGCGAATGCGGAGCAGATTGCAGGCGTAGATGTTGCCCATGAGGGCGAACTGAACGAGGTTTTCCGGGTCGGAGTCGACATTGGCGCCGACATCGAGAAGCAGGGAGGGATTGCCGTTGGTGGTTGGGAGGGTGGCGGCGAGGGCGGGTCTGTCGACGCCGGAGAGCATGCCGAGGACCATTTTGGCGGTGGCCATGGCGGCACCGGTGTTGCCGGCGGTAAAGAAGCCGGCGGCCTTTGCTTCGCGCACCAGTTTGAGGCCGACGCGCATGCTGGAATCACGTTTGGTGCGGACGGCTGACGCCGCTTTATCGTCCATGCTGATCCACTCGGCGGCGTGGACGACTTCGATGGG
>CAXTCB010000191.1:0-3859 GCA_964242875.1 uncultured Acidobacteriaceae bacterium | reverse complement strand
TAGGGCGGGAGGCGCTGGAGGCGGGGGAAGTCGTCCATCGCTTGATGCTACCAAGCGCGATTACGAAAGAGGGAGAGGCAAGGATGGTGCGGAGGCCGGTGGTGGTGGTGGGGAGTTTGAACGCGGACCTGGTGGTGCGGGCGGAGCGGTTTCCGGCGCCGGGCGAGACGCTGCATGGCGAGAGCTTCAGCGTGGTGACGGGGGGCAAGGGCGCGAACCAGGCGGGGGCGGCGGCGCGGCTGGGGTGGCCGACGGAGATGGTGGGGCGGGTGGGTCGCGATGCGTTTGGGGAGCAGGTAAGGCGGGATGTGGAGGCGACTGGTGCGGGGTGTGGGGCGGTGTTGGCGGTCGAGGGAAGCACCGGGGTGGCGGTGATCACGACGGTAGCGAGTGGGGAGAACACGATTGTGATTGCGGCGGGGGCGAATGGGGCGATGGATGCGGCGGCTGCGGAGGCGGCGTGGCCGGTGATGGCGGGCGCAGGGATGGTGCTGCTGCAGCTGGAGATTCCACTGAAGACGGTGGTGGAGGTAGCACGGCGATGCGCAGCGGCGGAGGTGCCGGTGATGCTGGACCCGGCGCCGGCGCGGGAGCTGCCGGAGGAGCTGTTGCGGTCGGCGACGTGGCTGACGCCGAACGAGACGGAGGCGCGGATGCTGTGCGGGGAGGATCTGGCTGAAGCACCAGAGGAGGCGCTGGAACGTGCGGCGGGGAATCTGATGCGGATGGGTGCACGGAATGTCGCGATCAAGCTGGGGAGGCGCGGTGTGTACGTGGCGACGGCAGAGGAGCGCGGGCTGGTGCCAGGGTTTGCGGTGAAGGTGGTGGATACGACGGCGGCGGGGGATTGCTTCAACGGGGCGTTTGCGGTGGCGCTGCTGGAGGGCTCGAGGGTTATGGAGGCGGCGCGATTTGCGTGTGCGGCGGCGGCGTTGTCGACGACGCGGGCGGGTGCGCTGCCGTCGATGCCGACGAGGGCGGAGGTCGAGGAGCTGCTGGCTGGACAGGGAACAACGCTTACGGGGTAGGAGGTGTGAGGGAGGCGGCTTTGCGGCGCTCTTCCGCGGCGTCTGCCTTTCGGCCTGACTGATCGAGGGCAAGGGCGAGCCCGGCGTGGGCGGGGGCGTAGTTGGGATCGGCGGCGACGGCGCTTTCGAACTGAACGATGGCCTCGGCGACCTGGCCTCGCTTGAGAAGAAGGGAGCCGCTGTCGACGCCGAAGTTGGCCTTCTGTCGATTGACCGCGACGCGGGTGAGATCGGCGGCGATCTTGCGTTCGCTGGCGGCTTCCTGTTTCTTGCCTTGGCCGGCGAGGATGGCGGCGAGGGTGATGTGCGGACTGGGCTGCTCGGGGGTGAGCGCGATGGCGCGCTCGAGAGCGGCGGTGGCTTTGTCGGGCTCGTTCATCTGGCGGTAGACGCTGCCGAGGGTGGCCCAGCCGTCGCCGTTGTTGGGACGCAGGGCGAGGGCTCGCTCGAAGCTGGCGGCGGACTCAGGAAGGCGGCTCTGCTGCATATAGATGATGCCGAGGGTGTAGGGCGGGTCCGGCAGGGAAGGATCGAGAGCGGCGGCGCGCTCGAACTCTGGAATGGCCGCGGTGAGATCGTCTTTGAGCTTGAGAGCGAGGGCGAGATCGTAGTGAAGCTGCGGGTTGTCCGGATCGACGGCGAGGCCGGCGCGGAACTGGAGAAGGGCCTGGTCGAGATTGCTTTGCTGCAGGTAGCCGACGCCGAGATCTTCGCGCAGTGTGGAGTCAGACGGGTTGATCTGGAGCGCCCGGAGATAAAGAGCTATGCCGCCAGGAGCGTCTCCGGTCTGCACATGGGCGAGGCCGGCGTTGGTCAGGACTTCGGGGTCGGCCGGACGGGCCTTGAGGACGTCCGCGAAGAGGGGAAGCGCGTGGGGAAGATCTTCGGCGGCCTGGTAGGCAAGGGCAAGCCGGTATTTGAGGTCAATGACCCCGGAGGAGGACGGGGAGGCCTTTGCAAGCGCCTGCTGCAGCAGTGCGATGGCCTCCGCTTCACGGCGGGCGGCAACGAGGGCACGCGCGAGTTGTGCGGCGTAGCTTGGCGATGGATCGAGGGTGTAGGCGTGCTCAAGCGAGAGGATGGCGGGATCCGGCCGGCCGGAGTCGAGCTCGACCGAGCCGAGATGGAACGAGGCGGAGGCGAGTCCGGTGTCGAGCAGGACGGCATGGCGCAGGGTGTCTTCGGCCTGGGCGTAGTGCTTCTGCCGCGCCTGGATGGTGCCGAGCGCGTCTGCGAGAACGGCGTCTGCAGGAGCAGCTGTGACGGCGCGCTCGAGCAATGCTTCAGCTGTCGCGAGATCGTCGCCGGCGGCGAGTGAGGAGGCGAGCGGCAGGGCGACTTCTCTGGTTGCGGCGAAGTCAAGGGCAGGATCGAGGGCCTGCAGTTGGTGAACCGCCTGGCGGGTGTGGGCATGTTCGCCGGCTCCCGCGAAGGCAAGGGCGAGCTGCAAGAGGGTGGATGGATCCTGCGGTGCAAGCTGGAGCGCAAGCTGCAACTCATGGATGGCGGCGCGGTTCTGGTTGCTGGCGAGCAGCACGGAGCCAAGCGCGGCGTGGGCGGTCGAGACGTTGGGGAGGAGGCGGACGGCGCGCTCGAAGTCCCGGCGGGCGGCGACGAGGTCGCCTTTGGCGTAGGCTGCCGATCCTGCCTTGAAGGCGGCAGTGGCCTGCGTGAGCGCTGTGGGTGAGGCGGAGGAGGCGGGCGGCGCGGTTTGGGTACGGGCGACGGCGGGGAAGAGGAGCGGGAGGCAAAGAGCGCCGATTGCCGTGGTGGAAACGATACCCATGCGGACCCCCATTTTAGCGGGGTTTGCGTGGGGCTGTCGTAAGCCCCCTCGGCGTTAACAAGCCCGGGTTTCTTCATTGACACGAGAGAAGCGCCACGCGTAGATTGGCCACGCATGGAAGGAAGGTAGATTCTGCTGATCGTAGCTGCGAGAGGTCTTGGCGCGGGTTCGATCCAGACGAGACAGAACACCTTCCTGGCAGCATTGAGGGCTGACCGCAGGACGACTGGCGGTCAGAGAGCAATTCATTTCTGTAGAGCTTTGAGTGAGGTCGATCTATGAAGATGTTTCGGTATGTGGCGGGACCGAGTCTGGCGGCGCTTGTGATGGCGGGCGCTCCAGCGAGCTTCGGGCAGGCGGTATTTGGCTCGATCTTCGGCACGGTAACGGACGCGAGCGGGGCGGTCATTCCAAACGCCACCGTCATCGTGACGGACGTTTCGAAGGGCACGTCGGTGACGCTGACCGCGAATGGCAGCGGCGAGTTCACGGCGGACCACCTTATCCCGGATATCTACACGGTCAAGGTGAACGCGGATGGATTCAAAGGATTTCAGCAGAGCGATCTGCAGGTGTTTGCCGACACCTCCGCGAAGGTCAGCGCGGCGCTGCAGGTTGGAGGCAGCGATCAGACGGTCGAGGTTGCGGCCGATCAGGTACCGCAGTTGAAGACCGACCGAGCGGATGTGTCGACCACGTTCAACTCGAAAGAGATCATCGATCTTCCGATTCCGGATCGAAACTTCACCAATCTGCAGTTGTTGCTGCCGGGCGCGCAGCAGCTTGGCTTCAGCCATGCGGCGAGTGAGAACCCGCAGGGATCCAAGCAGATTGAGGTGGACGGACAGGCGTTTGCGGGAACGGCGTTCCAGCTGGACGGAACTGATAACCAGGATCCGATCCTGGGCATTATCGTTGTGAACCCGAATGCCGATTCTCTGTCTGAGACGAAGATCACGACGCAGAACTACGACGCGGAGTTTGGCAAGGCCGTGGCGTCGGTGGTGACGGCGCAGACGAAGTCAGGATCGAACAGCTTCCACGG
>CAXTCB010000190.1:0-3872 GCA_964242875.1 uncultured Acidobacteriaceae bacterium | reverse complement strand
ATCAACAAGGTCACCTTCATCGAAGCCGGCCGCTAACCTCGGCCGGCCGACGACCGCACGCCGGACGAGCTACGGCATCAGCTCCCGCTGCAGGTACGTGTACGTCATCGCCCGCGTCTCCGACTCCTGCCGCAGGTCGGCCCCCGACCCGTGTCCGCCTTCAATGACCTCCCAGTAAAAGTATGGCTTCCCAAACTCCCCCATCTTCGCCGCAAACTTCCGCGCATGTTGCGGCCCCACCCGGTCATCCTTCGTCGTCGTCCAGATCAGTGGCACCGGGTACGTCACATCCCTGCGCAGATTCGCATACGGCGAGATCCCCTCCAGAAAGCTTCGCTCCTCCGGCACACTCATCGATCCGTACTCGCCCACCCAACTCGCCCCCGCCGCAATCTGCTCAAACCGCACCATGTCCAGCAGCGGCACCTCGATCACCACCGCCTTCCACAGCTCCGGGTGCTGCTCCATCTCTACCCCCATCAGCAGCCCGCCATTCGATCCCCCAATGATCCCCAGCTTCTTGGGCGACGTAATCTTCCGCGTCACCAGGTCCTGTCCCACTGCCGCAAAGTCGTCATAGATCCGCTGCCGATGCGTCTTCAGCCCCGCCTCGTGCCACGCCGGCCCAAACTCGCCGCCGCCCCGCAGGTTCGCCTGCACATACACGCCCCCACGCTCCAGCCACAGCTTGCCCATATTCGGGTTGTAGTCCGGCGTCAGCGACACCTCAAACCCTCCATACGCCTCCAGCAGCGTCGGGTTCGATCCATCCAGCGTCATCCCCTTCCGGTGCACAACAAAGTACGGCACCTTCGTCCCATCCTTTGACGTCGCCTCAAACTGCTCCACGGCATCTCCCGCCGCATCGAACCGCGCCGGCTCGCTCTTCACCTCGCGCGCCTCGCCCTTCGCTGCCTCTCCCAGCCACAGCGCGGGCGGCGTCACAAAGCTCTCCACATCCAGAAAGAACCGGTCCTCCGTGTTGCTTGCCGAGACCAGCCCGACCGCCGCGTTATCCGGCACCGCCAGCGGCCGCGCCGTCCATCCCGTCTTCCCCGGCGTATACACCGCCGCCCGTCCCTTCACATGCTCGAGCGTCGTCAGCACCAGCTGGTCCCGCGTCGTCATCGCCTCCTGCAAAAAGCTCTCCGCGGTCGGCTGAAACACCACCGCCGGCTTCAGGTGCCCAGGATCCTTCACCACCTCCGCCAGCTGCATCTCCACCAACGACCCCTGCTTGAACGTCGTGCCGCCCGCCGGCGTCCAGTCCTCCCGCAGCGACACCAGCACTCGCCCGCGCAGCAGCCCCACCACGTCCGCCTTCGTCGGAATCCCTAGCCGCTCCACCCCGCGCGGCGTCCGCACGGAGTACTCCTGCTCAAAGAACGTCACGCCCCGCCGAAACACCTCCAACCGTTCCCCTTGCGCATCCTCGAGCACGGTGGCACTCACCCCCACGTCCGTCGCCTTGCCCCGAAATACCTCCGTCGCCGCACCCATCGGCGTCCCCCGCTTCCAAACCTTCACGACGAACGGGTACCCCGAGCTCGTCATCGTTCCCGCGCCCCAGTCCCGCGCCAGCAGCACCGTGTCCTTGTCCAGCCACGCCATGCCCTGCTTGCTGTGCGGAGACACAAACCCGCCCTCCACAAACCTGCCCGCCTTCAGATCAAACTCCCGGTCCGTCGTCGCGTCCTCGCCCCCGGCCGAGAGCTCCACCACGCACAGGCCATCTCCTGGATACAGGCACTGGAGCCCCTTGCTCACCCATCCCGTCTTCTCCGCCCGCCCCAGCGCGTCAAAGTCCAGCACCGTCGTCCAGTGCGGCGTCGCCGTCAGATAGTCCGCCACGCTCGTCTTCCGCAGCAGCCCCCGCGGGTTCGTCTGGTCGCGCCATTCGTTGTAAATCTCCCCGCCCCGCAGCTGCGGCACCGCCAGCCGCCGCGGATCCTCCGCCACCTTCAGCGCATCGGCAAAGTTCCCCGCATACCTTGGATCTTTCTCGAGCACCGCCGCCGTCCGCGCATTCTGGTCCTTCACCCATCCCATCGCGCGCGGGCCTGAGACATCCTCGAGCCACACATACTTGTCCTCACCGCCCCCAGCCATCGCAGCTGGCCCCTGAGCCGCCAGCAGAACACTGCCCGCTGCCCATGCAGTTGAAACCAGCGCAGCCAATCGCCACATTCTGTCACTCCTCCTCAAACAGGGGCTTGCACGAGCACTCTATCAGCGATCAATCTGGCCCTCCCCCACACGCATCGTCGGCAAGCGTGTCCAACCAGCACCTCCCGCAACACGGCAGCAAATGCTTACGCCCGTCCGCCAATCCCCGCGTACAGGGTCGCCAGCTCAACGTAGAGCTCCGTCCCGGCAACCACCAGGCGCTCCGCCGCAACCCAGTCGGCGCCGGAACACATGCGCCCTGTTCGCGTCTTCGGATCCAAAATCCAGATCGTCTCCACACCCATCTGCAGGTAGTCCTGCGCTCGCTCCTGCGTGTCAGAGTAGCTATCGTCCGGGGAGAGTATCTCGATCACCAGCAGCGGCGGTGCCACCAGAACATCCGGCTGCGGTCCTCTGCGCAGCACCACCAGATCCGGTACCCGCACCCGCGACCCCGACACCTGAACCCGCTGCTCCGTGCTCCCGGTCACATTCCACTCTGCCTCATGGCCTCCGAACCAGACAGCCAGCAGCCACTGCACGCGCGCGTGCTCCCACTTTCCCACGTGTCGCTCCCGCAGCTCGCCGTCGACGTACTCACGGTCCGGCCGGTAGCTGGTATGCAGGTACTCCGCTAGAGAGAGGATCGTCGCGCTCGCCATGCTCGCGATCATACTAGCCTTCCTTTTCGGCTCGAACGACCTCGCCATCCCCCAAACGGGCCACCCTCCTCCCTAACCCTCCCGCCACCCCCACGTCCAACTGGTAGCCCACACACGTTACTCTGGTAGCGGTTGTGACACACAGCATCGCTTGACTCAGCATGGACCTCTTTCCCACCGCCGTCGGAACCCGCCCTCGCCTCGCCTGTGAGATCCGCCCTGAGGGCGTCGTGGTCGCGCGCGGAGAGTCCTCCTCCGGAACCCTCTCCGCCGTCGCGCGCGTCGACCTTCGCCCCGGCCTCGTCGCCCCCGGTCTGAAGGCCGGCAACCTGGGGGACCGACCCGCCGTCGTCGCCGCCCTCCGCCGCGCCTTTGACGCCATCGCCGCGCGCGGTGCCGACCGCTCCAAATACGTGACCGTCATCGTCCCCGACGCCGCTGTCCGCGTCCTCCTGCTTGACTTCGACGCCCTTCCCTCGAAACCCGCCGAGGCCCTCCAGGTCGTCCGCTTCCGCCTCAAAAAACTGCTCCCCTTCGACGTCGACCACGCCCTCGTCTCCTTCCAGACCATGAGCGCCGAGCGCTCGCTGCTGCGCGTCCTCGCCGTCGCCATCCCGCACGAGGTCCTCGCCGAGTACGAATCCGTCATCGCAGAGGCCGGCATGCAGCCCGGCGTCGTCCTTCCCAGTACCCTCGCCGCCCTCGCCGGCCTTGACCCCTCCCTGGCTAACGCCCTCATCCTCAACGCCTCACCCGTCGCCGTCACCACCGCTATCGTCCGCGCCGGTGTTCTCCTCCTCCATCGCACCATTGAGGTCTACCCCGCGGAATCGAGCGACGCCTCCGCATCCACACCATCGCTGACCCAGCCCAGCGCCGTCATCGCCACCGCCGCCTCACCCTACGCCGCCCTTGCGAACACCAACGGCACAGCCACGGAGGCGTCCGCTTCTCCAGTCGTCATCTCGACCGAAGCGCAACGCGCGCAGCCAGTCGTCATCTCGACCGAAGCGCAACGCGCGCAGCCAGTCGTCATCTCGACCG
>CAXTCB010000189.1:0-3898 GCA_964242875.1 uncultured Acidobacteriaceae bacterium | reverse complement strand
AAGAACGGTCTCCCCGGCGCCATGGTCTTTGGCACCACCTGCACCAACTGCAATAAGCGCTGGGCCGATACCTGGTACAAGGACATCGCCCCGCGCATCGGGTTCGCCTACACCCCCTCCGCGCAGCACGGCACCTTTGTCATCCGCGGCGGCTTCGCCGTCCTCTACGGGCCGCTCCAGTACACCGACTTCGGCGGCAGCACCATCACCGGCTACAGCGTTCAGAGCCAGCAGAACTCCAACGGCTTTGATCCCGCCTTTGCGCTCGATGGTGGCGTGACCGCTCCGAATCCTGGAACCGATCTCGACCCTGCCTTCTTCGATAATGGCAACGCCAACGCCGCGAGACCTGTCACGGGCAGCTACATCGCCGCCTCCTACGGTCGTCCTGCCCAGATCAATCAATGGAACCTGCAGGTCCAGCAGGAGCTCGCCAAGGATCTCATCATGACCCTTGGCTACATCGGCTCCTCCGGCGCGCATCTCCGCTCTGGCGTCCAGAACATCAACAACATTCCTATCTCCAACTTCGGCCGTGGCGATGGATTGGTTAGCTACGACCTCGCCGGCAACGGTCTCGCCAGCCCGTACGCCGCCTTCAACGGCAACGTGCAGCAGCGTCTCCGGCCGTTCCCGCAGTACGGCTACATCGCGACCGATTGCTGCCTCCAGAACGTCGGCCACTCCTCCTACGACGCCCTCATCGCCTCCATCGAGCGGCGCTTCACCGGCGGCCTCAACCTGCAGGCCTCCTACACCTGGTCGAAAACCATCACCAATGCAGACTCGCTGCTCCCCGGCAACAACGGTGGCATCAACCAGGAACAGAACCCCTTCGACTCCAAGAGTCAGAAGTCCCTCTCCATCCAGGACATTCCAAATACCTTCGTCGTCAGCTACCTCTACGAGCTTCCCTTCGGCCAGAACAAGCCGTTCCTCAACTTCAGCAACCCCGTCGCCCGCGCGCTCATCAGTGGCTTTGAGATCGGCGGTGTGCAGCGCTATCAGTCCGGCCAGCCCATCTCCTTCCAGGGAGCTACCGGCATTCCGGGCTGGGATAACTTCATCGCCTACAACCGTATTCCTGGGTCTAGTTTTGCCAGCCCCGTCCGCCATGGCAAGATCGATCCCTTCCGCAATCTGAAGCTGGGTGGCAAGGCAACCGGCCCTGACCCTAACGTCGACTCCGAATTCAACGGCATCGCTTTCCCAAATGGTGAAAATGCCGGCTATGCCGCACTGCAAACGGCTCCCGCCTTTGTCGATCAGAACGACGCCAACAATCGTCGCCTTCGTGCTGTGTCAACGACCGGGCCAGCCGCTGATAATGGTGCGTACCAGTTCGGCAACGTGCCCCGTGTGACCGGCGAAGATCGCAACTACCGCTACGTCAACGAGGACTTCAGCTTCCTCAAGAAGACCCCGATCACCGAAGGCGCAACCCTCTTCCTGAAAATAGAAATGCTCAACGCCTTCAACCGCCACATCTTCAGCACACCCAATGACAACATCTTCAATCAGCCGGGGAACGTCGGCTTCGGTGTTCCAACGGGTGTCCTCAACGCCTCGCAGCCGGGCTTCTCCCGCGTCATCCAGCTCACCGGCCGCATCCAGTTCTAACGCAGGTCTAACCGCACGTGCTGTACGCGCCTGCCCAAGGCGGAGAGACATGTCATCGTCTCTCCGCCCTCTCTTCTCCATGTCCGATCGGCACTCTCATCGCGCGCTGCTCACCCTGCTTCTGGCATTGACGCTCACGGCACACCTCGCGGCGCAGCTCGCCACGCCAGGGGGTGCCAGCCTGCAGCAGGCCCGCAGCCTCCGCGCGCACGGCCACCCGGATGAAGCCGCTGCCATCCTCAACCAGCTCCTGGCCGCGGATCCCGACGAGGTCGCGGCCCTCACGGAACTCGCTCACGTCAAACTCGACCAGTCCGATCCACCCGCCGCCGAGGCTCTGCTCACACGCGCGCTCGCCAGCAGTCCCAACTCCCCCGAAGCCAACGACACCCTCGGCACGTTGCTCTTCGAATCCCATCGCTACCCCGAAGCCATGGATCACTTCGAAACCACCCTCGCCATCGCGCCGCACGATCAAACCGCACGCGCAGGCGAGCTTCGCTCCGCTACCGCCCTCGCCCTGCAGGCAAGGTCCGCCGGCAACCCACAGGCCGCGCTGCTCTGCCTCGAGCACGCCGCCGAGCACCTGCCCGACAACGTCGATCTCCTGACCGACATCGGCCTCGTCTCGAGCGACCTCCATCTGTATCGCCGTGCCGATCGCGCTCTCGCCGCCGCCCTCGCCCTCGATCCCTCCAACCCTCGCGCCCTCTACACCGCGGGTCGAGTTGCCACCGATGCGCAACATCTTCCCGAAGCCGAAAAGTATCTCCGCGCCTATCTTTCCCTCAAACCATCGGACGCCACGGCCCACTTCGGTCTCGGCCACGTCCTCGCCATGGAACTGAACACCACCGGGGCCAAAGCCGAGTTCGAACGATCCATCGCGCTCGAGCCCACCCAGAGCGAATCCTTCTATCAACTGGGAGTCCTCGCCGAGAACGCACACGAAGACGCTCAGGCCGCAGCTCTCTTCCAGAAAACGCTCTCGCGCAACCCCCGTCACGGCGGCGCCCTCACCGGCCTCGGCGAGATCGCCTACCGCCAGCGCAACTACCCCGCCGCGCAAACCTCCCTTGCCGCCGCCGTCCAGGCCGCGCCCGACTACCAGCCAGCCCACTACTATCTCGGTCTCACCCTGGCCCGCCTCGGCCATAGCTCAGCCTCCGCCCACGAGCTTCAGACCGCCACGGAGCTCACGCGGCAGCAGCAATCGAAAGCCACACCCGAGCCCGGCGAGGCCGCTGCCCCATGATGCCGCGCTTCCCCCGCACACCCTCGTCACGCCGTTCAGGCAATCCCTTCGCCACGGAGATCAGCCCCATGTCCTGCGCTCGCCCGCATCCTTCCCGAAGCTTTGCCGTCACGCTCGGGCTTGTCTCCCTCCTCCTGCCTCTGTCCACAGTCTTGGCACACGCGCAGCTCACCTCCTCCGCACCGCCCTCTACCTCCACCGTGCATCTGCACATCTCCCAGCCCGCATCTCCGCAGATCATCCCGCCCACTGTCTTCGGCAGCTTCCTCGAGCCCATCGAAACCGCCGTCTACGGCGGCCTCTGGGCCGATGTGCTTGAGAACGGTTCCTTCGAAGAAGGTCTCTGGTCGCTCAGCAGTCTCGACACCATGGAGCACGAGCGGCCGGAGCTCCGCCACGCCTCCGAACTCGGCCTCCCAACACCCTGGGAGCCGCTCCACACCGCGGATGGCGCCCGCTACCTCCCCGTCCGCGGAGACGCCGCGAACGCCACGCAGTCCGTCCTCCTCATGGGCCTGCCCGGCAAAGAGATCGGTATCCGCCAGCGCGTCTACCTCGCTCCGCAACGCGAGCTCCATTACACCGGCGCTCTTTGGCTCAAGCATGTCCGCGGCGGCCCCGCCGTTCGCATCGCCCTTCGTCGCCACGCTCACCCGGAAGAGATCCTCGTCTCCCAGTCTGTAACTGCATCGGCTACAGATTGGACGAAGTTCCCCTTTGAGCTCACCCTCAAGCCCGGCCAGCTCGCCCCGCTTGAGCCCGCCGACCTCACCGTCTCGCTCGACGACGACGCCCGCGCCATGGTCGATCAGGTCACCCTTCAGCCCGCGGACAACATCGCCGGCATGGACCCTGACATGATCCACATGCTTCAGGATCTGCACTCCCCGCTCCTTCGCTTCGGCGGCAACTTCACCTCCGCCTACGACTGGCGCGACGGCATCGGCCCCGCCGACAAGCGCATCCCGAAGCTCAACTTCTCCTGGGGCATCCCCGAGTACAACACCTTCGGCACCGATGAGT
>CAXTCB010000188.1:0-3900 GCA_964242875.1 uncultured Acidobacteriaceae bacterium | reverse complement strand
GCCTGCGCTCGACACTCTCGTGTCACTCAGCGCCTCACTGCGACTTCCTGAGAGTACCAGCGGATCCATCCCCGTGCAAGTCCGCCCCTGTGGATTTATCGCGCTTCAAGCGCCCCGCTTCACTCATGGCCCCGAAAGGAATCACCAGGACCAGGACCAGCAAGGCACCAAGACAGATCGCCTTGACCGTCCCCGAGTACAGGTACTCCCCTTTCGACAGAAAGATCTCCGGGCCGAGAATCAACGTAAACAGCAGCATTGCCGCCGTGCTTCCCCTCATCTCTCGCCCCCCGCTGACGCTGCTGACGATGTCCGAAACCAGCCATGCGCAGGGCACCAGCAGCAGCAGCAGCGTGTAGTCGTAGGACATCGCTGGCAGATAGATCATCGAGATGCATAGAACCATGACCTGATTCAGGTACGGCATGCGGATCACCCGCCAGAAGAACACCGCCGTCATCACGACCGCGAGCACCAGCATGTAGAGCGGGATCAGCCGTGGCAGCTCCTCCGGTCGATCGATCAGGCGCATCTTGAGCACATGGAAGAGGGAGTGGCTCAGACCTTCGGTATGCCAGTTCACGTGCCCGCCGTGTTCTGCAATAAACCCCTGCACCCCCAACCCCAGGTGACTTGCAGCGGTCTTAAACGTCGGCCCGATGTACGCCAATCCCAGCAAGGTCACACCGGCGGCAACAGCAAGTGCGGCCAGAATCTCCTTCCATCGCCTTTCCCGAAGAAAGAGCGCAAGCAGGATGATCGGATAGATCTTGAAGGACGCAGTCAGGCCAATCAGAAGCGCCGACAGCATCCATCTGCGTTGTGTAAACGCCCGTATGGCCACTGCCAGCGGAAGCCATAGCAGCATCTCGATGTTCCCCCGCTGCAACGCAAGAAACAAAGGCCAGCTCAGCACTGCGCCCGACGCAGTCAATCCCACCGCACCCCATGGCCCAAGCCCCCGCCTCCGCAACTCCTTCACAACCTTCACGCTCATCCACAGGATGGCTCCCAGCGTGAGCGCCACCATCACCGCATAGCCGCGGTAGGGGAACGCCGCTCCCGCCGGATCAAAGAGATAAAAGACGCGGTAGACGAAGATGGGGGGGGCCGGATAGCCCCATCCGGAACCAAAGCGTCGGCTGTCCGGAGCCGTGAAAAACGCTGCCGTATGGACCAGGCGCACGCGGCCCCAGTAACAGAAGAAATCCTCGAATCGTCCCGGCAGGACCCACGGTTCCTTCACCCGGAGAACCAGGCGGTCCAACACGATTCGGGCCAGAGAGAGCACCCAGAGCACCGGCAGACCCCACGCAAAGATCGCCAGAGCCAATGGGAGGTGGCTCGCTGACGATCGCCCCTCCGCTTTATCCGAAACCCGCATGACGTACCCTCTCGCAGCCTCGCCCAAGGTGCAGGTGTCACTGGTGCCGCAGGCCTCGGTCGAGAGATCTCTACGGTATGCTACCTGCGATATGGGCTTCACCATCTCCGACCTGCGAGCCAGTGCCCTTGCCGCCATCGCCTTCGCTCCGCTTCTCCTCACTCCGGGCTATCTCTGCCTGCTCTGTCTGCCTGCCCGATCAGGCCGGCGGCGTACTCCGCCAGAAACGCTTCTCTGGTCGCTGCTGCTCTCCCTGCCTCTCAGCCTCTTCCTCTGCGCCATCGTCGGCCGATGGATCTCCCCGGCCGGTCTAGCTTGGATCTTCGGCCTCATCGCAGCCGTCGCGGTCGCCTTCTTCCTCAGCCATCACCGCCATCGTGCCGATCTCGCAGCCGCCCGCGCTTCCCTCTTCCAGCCCCTCACGCCTCTGCTCCTCGTCCTCGCAGGTCTGCTGCTGTTCGCCACCGTCGGTATCGAACATGCAGGTCATCTCTTTGAAGGCGTGCACGCGGCCGACTGGAGCGTTCGCGTGCCTCTTGTCGCCGCCGCCGTCCGCGACGGCGTTCCCCCCGGCAACCCCTTCTTCGCCGTCGCCGCACACGAGCAGCCCGGACGCTTTTACTTCTACTGGTACAGCCTCTGTGCCGTGGTCGCTCGTTTCACGCATCTGCCGCCCAGGGCCTGCCTCGCCGGCAGCGTCGTCTGGTCCGCCTTTGCTCTCATCGGCCTTCTCATCCTCTCGCTCCGGAACCTCCTCGATCTCCGCCTTCAGCTCTCCCGCCGCGCCACCCTCGCCTTTGGCCTCTGCTTTGTCATGGGTCCGGATATCGTCCCTGCCGTCGCCTTTCTCTTCACCCATCCCGTCCATCTCACGCCAGAAATTGAGTGGTGGCACGCCGATCGCATCCCTTCCTTCTTCGGCGCCTTCATCTTTGCCCCTCACCACATCGCCGGTCTGTGCTGCGCCGTGCTGGCCTTCCTCCTCCTCGCGGAGCTTCAACCAGACGGGTCAGCTCCGCCCGGCCGCCTGCGCCTTGCCGTCACTTCCATCCTCGTCGCCATCTGCTTCGCTGCCACGGCCGGCACCTCCACCTACATCGCATTTTGCTTCGGTGTGATCGGCGCCCTCTACGCGATGGACCTCATCCGCCATCGTCAGTGGCTCACCCTCGCCGCCCTCGTCTCAGGAGCCCTCCTTGCGCTCGCCATCTCCGCGCCCTTCCTCCATTCCCTCCTCAGCGGCGCTGCGCTTCCTGCACCCTCCAGCCCCTCGGCGCACCAGCACTTCTTCCGCTTCACGCTTCGCGAGCTTGCGGACGGCGATCGCGCCGTCATCTATGTCTCGAAACACCTGCACCACCGTGTCACCAACCGCCCGCTGCTGCACCTGCTTGCCCTGCCCTTTGTCGCCATCTATCTGCCCCTGGAGCTCGGCTTCTTCCTCTTCCCCTTCGCCATCCGCCTCACCCGCGATCTTCACCGGCTCCGCTCGCACCAGTCCCTGACCTCCGGCGAACGCCTTCTTTGGTTAATCTTCCTCGGCGCCGCCCTTCCAGCGCTCTTTCTCAGCTCCGATCCCACCCAGGGCGTCAACGATCTCGGCCGCCACGCCGGCCTCATCCTTCGCTTCGTCCTCGTCGTCTGGTCCACCCCCCTCGTTGCGGAGTACCTCGATCGCCTTCGCAGCGATCAGCCTCTCGCGCCGCGCCATCCCTGGGCGGCGCGCCTCGCACTCTTCTTTCTCGTCCTCGGCCTCGCCTCCCAGCTCTGGCAGATCGTCATCGACCGCTCCTTCCTCGCCATCATGCATCGCAGCCGCCTCAATCCCGAGTCCCCCTTCGCCCAGGACACCAACCTCGGCGGCCGCTACCTCGATCTCCGCCGCGGTCTGCAGTTCGTCGAGTCCCGCCTCCCCGCGGGCGCCGTCGTACAAAGCAATCCCGGCAGCCGCTACCAACCCATCGTCATGCTCTACTCCGATCACCCCTTCGCCGCCGGAGACATCTCCTGCGAAGCTGCGTTCGGAGGCGATCTCCGCCTCTGCCGGCCCATGGTTCTCGAGCTTGAACATCTCTTCGGCGGTCCCCCCGATGTGCAGGACGTTCCGCGAGAGCCCTACCACACCGTCATCGCCACCGACGCCCCCACCACAACAACGCCTGCCGCCTTCAAGCAGACCTGCAGCGATCTGCACCTCGCCGCCCTCGTCGCCCAGAACTCGGACCCCGCCTGGGGCCTGCCTGAGTCCTGGGTCTGGAAAGAGAAGCCCGTCTACGCCACACCCATCATCCGCATCTTCGCCTGCCCCGCCGCTCCGCTCCGGGCCAGCTCGCCCTCCTGAGCTCCCGCGCCCTCGCTCTTCGCAGCTCACCTCTTCGAGACCTGACCTCCCTCGCACATCTTCGGATCGCATCAGGGTCGTTGCCCGCCCACGCTCCTGCGGCAACGAACAGATCGCCACCACTTACGCGTGCAACCTTTCTGCCTCACGAAACCCGCAAAAGCAAAAGCCCTCC
>CAXTCB010000187.1:0-3914 GCA_964242875.1 uncultured Acidobacteriaceae bacterium | reverse complement strand
CGGTGGAGCCGGCGGCGAGGGCAGACGTGGCGGGCGGGATGACGGGTGCCGGATCGACACCATAGCGGTAGTTGCTGAGCAGGATGCCGGTGCCGGGGACGGTGTCGGTGCAGGCCGGGTCGCCGGGACCGGTGCAGTTGATGGTGTAGGTGTTGGCGAACACCTGCGCGTTTGCCTGCTGAATCATAAAGAGCGGGATGTTTTCGAAGGTCTGACCGAAGTAGAGACCGTAGCCGCCGCGCAGGATGAGGCGGCTGTTACCAAAAGTATCGAAGGAGAAGCCGATGCGCGGGCTGATGTCGAGGGTGTCGTTAGAGGGCAGGCCGGTGTAGTTGCCGCCGAGGTAGCCGAGGCTGGGGGTGTAGCCGGAGCCATACTCATTGAGGCGGGAGGTGGGCAGACCAGGGACGTTGGTTGCAGCGGCGGCGACCAGCTCCTGGTGGGTGCGGCTGTTGGCCTGCTTGGCGATGCCATAGGTGTCGATATCGCGGTCATACCGCAGGCCGAGGTTGAGCAGGAGGTGCGAGGTAGCACGCCAGTCGTCCTGAAGATAGAAGCCGAGCATCTTGGGCGAGAGATTGAAGCTGGGGTCGCCGGAGGTCGCGGTGGAACTCTGAATGACACCGGGCGCCGAGAAGCCGGCGTACTTGCCGGTCTGCGGATAGAGCGCTGGATTGAGCAGATTGGCGGCAGTGTCGACGAAGTCGAACTCGGGGGTGGGGTTGTTCTCGAAGAAGCCGCCGACCTGAGGCTCGTAGACATAGTCAACGCCGGCGCGGATGGTGTGTTTGCCGAGGGTGTAGGAGAAGTCATCCTTGAACTGGAACTTGTGCTGCGAGGACTTCTGCGGAACGTTGACGTTGGTGCCGAAGCTGGCGCCGTCGGGAAAGGTGAAGTACGGCAGACGGTTGGTGGAGTCGATCAGGTTGTTCCAGTACTGGAAGCCGGCGGTGACGTTGTTCACGGCCTTGGGGGTGAGGACGGAGTTGAGGGTGATGTTGGTGAGGATCAGATCGTTGATGGTGAAGTTGCCTTCTGTCGCATCGACCTGATTGGTGGACTGATCGTTCTGGCTCTTGTTGTCCTGGGCGGAGTAGCTGACGTAGAGACGTTCCTTGTCATTGAACTGGTGATCGAGCCGGCCGTTGTAGCGCTTTTCGTCGTAGGGGGTGGCGATGGATTTTTCGGGGACGGCGCCAAGGGGCTGGGCGAGGGTGAGTTCGGCGAAGGTGTTGCTGTCGACGGAGAGGCTGGAGCGCTCGCGCAGGCCCTCATAGGCAAAGAAGCCGAAGTCCTTGTCGCGGCGGATGGGACCGCCAAAGGAGCCGCCGTACTGCTGCCGGCTATAGGGGGGCTTAGGATTCTTGGCATCTTTATCGATCTGGTTGATGGTCTGGAGGGCGTCGTTGCGGAAAAAGCCATAGAGCGCGCCGTGAAACTGGTTGGTGCCGGATTTGGTGATGATGTTGAGGGCGGCGCCTTCGGAGCGACCATTTTCCGCGGAGAAGCGGGCGGTGGAGATGTTGAACTCGAGGACGGCCTCAAGGGGCAGCTGCATGACGGCGCCGCCGACGGTGTTGTCCTTGTTATCGATGCCGTTGACGGTGGTGTTGGTGTTGCGGCCGGAGGAGCCGTTGACGGCGTAGACGGCGTAGCGATTCTTGGTGGGGTCGTAGGAGTCGACCAGTTTGACGCCGGGCGCGAGGATGGCGAGGTTGGCGAAATCGCGGCCGTTGAGGGGGAGATCGACGATCTGCTGCGGGGTGACGGCGGTCGAGCTGTCGGTCTTTTCGGTGTCCACGAGCTGGTTGCCGGTGGAGACCTCAATGGTGGTGTTGACGCCGCCGGGCTGGAGGGGGACGTTGGCGGTCTGGGTGGTGCCGATGAGGAGCTCGAGCTCGCCGGTGATGCCTTTGCTGAAGCCGGTGGCTTCGACGCTGACCTTATAGCGGCCGACGGGAAGGAGATCGAAGCGGTACTCTCCGGCGGCGTTGGTGGCGGTGGTGCGAACGGCGTTGGTGCTGATGTTGAGGGCGGTCACGGTGGCGCCTGGGACGGCGGCCGAGGTGGTATCCGTGACGACGCCGACGAGTGCGCCGGAGGCGGTGGCCTGGGAGAAGCTGTAAGGGGCGGAGAGGGAGAGCGAGAACAGAAGTATCGACGAAGACCGAGAGAAACGCATAAACCTCCTAAAACGGTGCAGCTTGTGGCCTGGATATGCCCAGAGCAAAGCTTTGGTCCAATATCCACAGAGGTCCAAAAATGGCCCGGAGGACGCTGAACGAGCTCGTCGCTAAATTGAAAGATTGATCGGAGTGTAACGTAGGGGGCAATCGCTGTCGACTGGATATGCGATTCGCGTGCGTCGATGCTGCGGCTCGCCATGGGGGAGGCGGCGGCTCGGTGAGGGGAGGTGCGGACCCTGATTGTGTTCTGGATCAGCTGGTGGGCGGAAGCGGGTAAACGGCGACGTTGTGGAAGGCAGCGATCGCCCATTGGCCGTGCTCGCGGGTCATGACTTCCTGCAGCTTGACGTGCAGGGCACCATCGTCGGCGGGTTTGAGGCCGGGCGGAAGGCGGGAGAAGCCGGTGAGGATGCCGTCGATGTCGACGACGGCGACGTCCGGGCGAAGAAAGGTGATGTGGCCGATGGAGAAGGTGTTGTGGCTGCCCTTGTAGATGGTGCTGAGGATCATGGCGTGCTGCTTGACGAAGGCCGGCTTGCCGTAGAGCTGCTGGCCGATGATGTTGGTGAAGGAGCCGTTTTCGGCGTAGTGGGCGGCGAAGGCCTCGGCGTCGCCGCGGTTCCAGGCGTCGGCTTCGCCCTGAACGACGGCACGGATGGCGGCTTCGTCGGCGGAGGGAGCGGTTTGCTGCGGGAAGGCGGGAGGGATGGCCAGGAGAAGGAGTGTGAGCGTGGGCAGGAGAGAGGATCGGCGGCGCATGGGATCACCTTGAAGGAGGATGTGGGCCCGGAGATGTGTGAGCTTACCACCGGAGTGACGGGCCACCCGGGTCGGGGTAGCCCGTTTCTCTTGAGCGACGACGGGTTACGTGCGACGGAAGCGGCGGCGCAGGGCACCGGCGATACCGACGGTGCCGGTTCCGAGCAGAAGGAAGGTGGAGGGCTCGGGGACGGGGCTGCCGATGGGGGTGCCGCCGGGGCCGGTGGAGAGATTGGCGACGGTGTGGTTGTCGGACTCGAAGCCGCCGATGGCGGGGTCTTCGGTGAAGGTGATTTTGTTGAAGCTGCCGTCGGAGTCGAAGAAATTAAGGAAGGCGTACTGCTGGCCGGGGTTGGCGCCGTTGTTGGGGTTGCCGCAGAAGCCGGAGGCGCTGGGGCAGGCGCCGACCAGGGCGGAGAAGGCGGCGGGGGTGAAGCTGTAGAGCAAGGTGGAGCCGTTATAGAAGGAGAGCTGGTTGCCGAGATCGAGGGCGGAGAACCACATGCCGAAGTAGTTGACGTTGCTGCTGAGGCTGAGGGAGTAGGTGCTGAAGGTGGAGAGATAGCGGCCGGCACCGCCGGCGCCACCGAAGATATCCGCGTTATAGAGGATGAAGCCGCCGGTGTAGGTGCCGGTGATGGAGCTGCCGCTGTAGTTGGTGGTGAGGACGCCGCCGGAGGGGATGGCGCTCTCAAAGGTTTCGACGAAGGTGGAGGCGGGCGAGGACTGGACGCCAGCGCCGTAGAAGGAGACGTTGAAGCTGTCGGCGTGGGCCAGATGGGTGGAGGCGAGTGTGAGAAGGAAGGTTGCGGCGGCGAGCGGCGTGGCTCGGAGGACACGTGGAGGCGTGAACATGGTGGACCTTCGGTTTATGCGGGATTTGACTACGTGGTAGCCAGCCCGCCACCATGCGCCTTACTTTGCTCTGATTGGCTCGGAATTGCAAATGAAAAATCGTTGTTGCGAAGC
>CAXTCB010000186.1:0-3928 GCA_964242875.1 uncultured Acidobacteriaceae bacterium | reverse complement strand
GAGCCGCCCATGGAGCCGGAGTCGGCTTCGACGGCGAGGAAGTCGAGGCCGCAGCGGGTGAAGATGCGGCGGTAGACGGCATCATGCTTGCTGTACGAGAGGTCGAGGCCGGCCGGGTCGAGGTCGAAGGAGTAGCTATCCTTCATGAGGAACTGGCGGACGCGGAGGAGGCCGGCCTTGGGGCGAGGCTCATCGCGGAACTTGGTCTGGATCTGGTACCAGATCTGGGGAAGCTGCTTGTAGGAGCGGACTTCATCGCGGGCGAGGGTGGTCATGACCTCTTCGTGGGTCATGCCGAGGCAGAGCTCGGCACCTTTGCGGTCCTGGAGGCGGAACATATTCTGGCCCATGGAGGCCCAGCGGCCGGACTCGATCCAGACCTCGGCGGGAATGAGGGCGGGAAGAAAGAACTCCTGGCCGATGGTGTTCATCTCTTCGCGGATGATGGCAACGATCTTGTTGATGGACCGATTGCCGAGGAAGAGGTAGGAGTAGAGGCCGGCACCGAGCTGGCGGACGTAGCCGCCGCGGAGAAGAAGCTTGTGGCTGGCGACTTCGGCGTCGGCGGGGAACTCGCGGAGGGTGGGGATGAAGAGCTGGGACCAGCGATGCATGCGGTAGGTGAAACCTCTCTTGCGGCGGTCGACACACGCACGCGGATGTACGTTATCGATTGTCGGCGATGGGCGGGGAAAGGTCTAGCGGAGGGCCTGCCAGCCCTTGTGAAGTGAGGCGTTCACGGACCGGTAAATGCGCGACAGATGGTCTGCCGCGGGTGCCGAGGTTAGCTGGAGGCGAGTAGGGGTTCGAGGTGCGGCGCGAGAACGGTGTGGAGCTGCTCGGGGTCGCGGGCGACGGCGCTGGCTCCGGGTGTTTGCAGGAGGCTCCAGCGTTCGACCAGCGTGAGCGACTCGCCGGGAGCGACGACGCGTTGCGGCCCGAGGAGCTCAAGCTCCTGGAAGCGGCCTTCGGTGTAGACCTCGGTGTTAACGCCGTAGTCCGGGTAGGTCTCGCGCTCGTCGTGGGTGAACTGCTTGAGGAAGAGCTGGTCGTCGACGAGGTGGGCGCACCAGCCATCCTTGTTGCGGAGGCCAATCTTCTGCGAGTGGGGAACGGCGGCGTCGCCGTGGAGAAGGAGGTAGCGCAGGCCGAGGGTGAAGCGAGGGTCCTGGAGATCGGTGAAGGCGCAGAGAGCGAGGGGCTGGCTGGGGGCGACGACGTCATCATGGCTGCGAAAGGGAACGCGCGGGACGATGGAGGTGCCGGTCTCGACGATGCTGATGCCCCAGGCGGAGATGTGAACCGGCCAAAGGTTGTGGCTGGTGACGGTTTGCTCGACGCTGACGCCGGTGCCGGAGGCAGCGAGGGTGAGGCGGATCTGTTTCGCGATGCCGGCGGCGTCGACCTTCTGGCGGAGCGTGAGCGAGAGATCGCCGGTCGACTCGTGCTCGACGGGATCGTTGTCCGGGGCGTAGGTGGCGGGGAAGAGCTCGGGCGCGACCCAGAGGCGATGGCCGCCGAGGGGCTTCCAGGTGCCGAGCGCGGTGTCCTTGGAGGCGTCGGGGAACTGGCCGAAGACATTGCGGCCACCGGGGGTGCCGTAGAAGAGGATGCGGGGACCGACGGCGGTGGTGACGATGAGTTCGGTGTCGCCGTTCGAGAGTTTGAGGCAGTCGGACAGGCCGAGAAAGGAGATGGTTTCGATGCTCACGGAGATCCCTCGATGGGTAAGGATAGCGCGGCGAAGGGAACCGAATTAATTCGGGATGGGGACGAGGACGATCTCGCAGACGGTGCCGAAGCAGTTGACGATGCCGTTGCGGATGAGGTGCGCGTTGCTGCCGGGTGGGAGGAGCTGGTGGAGATCGGCGGCTTTGAGGAGGGCGGCCCCATCGGTGAGGCCGGGCTTGTAGGAGGAGTTGGACATGGTGACATCAGTCGAGAAGGGGCCGGTGTCTGTGACGCTGCCGTCTGCGAGGAGCAGGCGCAGCTCCGCGGTCCCGTGGCGGCCTTTGGCGGGGCCAAGGGGGAGGGTGCGTAGCTTTTGCTGCTCGGCGCGGGCGAGCGCGGGATTGTGCAGGGCGGTTGCGAGCGCGGCGAGGTGATCGCGGACGTCAGGGTGATCGAGGACGCGGGCGGCGGGTTGGATGTAGGCGAGGGCTTCGGGGTATTTGCCTTCGCGGTAGAGGATCCAGCCGAGGGTATCCCAGGCGGCGGCGATGGAGGTTTGCTGGCGGTTCACGAGGGCGGGTGTTTCCGAGAGGGTCCAGTTGGTGGTCTGCGCTTCGAGGGAGGCGACGGCTCTGCGCTGGGCGACCTCGGCTGTGGGCAGGTGGAGGTTGGCTTCGGCGAGGATGTAGGTGATGGCATTGACCTGGTTTGGATCGGTGACGGTGTCGAGCAAGGGGGCAACTCCCGCAGCGGCGGCGGCCTGGTTTCCGGAGCGTGCCTGCGCCTCCGCGACGGCGAGCCTGAGATCGACCAGATCCGTAGGGGATTGACTCAGACGAGCGATGGCCGCACTGCCGGCTTCGGCTGCCGGACCGTACTGTTTCTGCTGGGAGAGCCCAAAGACGAGCAAGGAGGCGGCCTCCGGGCTGGAGGGGGCGGCGGCAGCCCATTTGCGGTAGGTGGCGAGAGCGGCGTCACGGTCGCCACGACGCTGCTGCTCCTGGCCGATGAAGGCGTAGAGAGAGACCTCCTCGGGATGGTAGGTGAGTTCGCGCTGCAGGTCTGCGATGGCTTCACTCCCGGCGCCGAACTGGCTGGCGATGCCGGCGTAGGCTAACCACAGACCACGTTGCGTTGGATTGATGGCCTTGGCCTGGTCGAGCAGAGCGCGGGCGCCGTCGGGATCCATGGTGCGGAGCTTGTTTGCTGCGCTGGCGACGAGCTCTTCGGCGTGTGGATCGGACGGCCTGGAGGCGGTGTCAGACGGTGGTGCCTCCGGGGTGGTATGGGCGGAGACTTTTGCCGGGTCGACGGGCGGAATCAGCTGGATGTAGGGGTATCCGCTGGCGCCTGTTGTCTCATACCAGGACTGGTACTGCTTGAAGTCAGCGACGGGGACTTCTTTCTTGAGGACAACGAGCTTGCGTTCTTCGACGAGCTTGCCATTGTCGCGGCGGAAGGTAACGTCGACCTTTGCGAAGCTGGTGTGGGCGTGGACGGGCTCGGGAAGTTCGACCTGCCAGCCGGTGGGGAGAGCAACCTCGACGGTGCTGGTCTCGGAGCGGGGTGTGCCGAGCTCAATGGCGGAGACGGGCGGCTTGTCCGGCGAGAAGGCGGGCAGGCCGATGGGCTGAAAGGTTGCGGTGATGCGATTGTCGCCCCAGGAGGCGTCGCGGGTGCGGTGGTAGTGGAAGCGGATGACCAGAGGCTGCGAGGGGTCTGTGAGGTGATCGATGATGGCCTCGCTGGTGGTGCCGCCGAAGCCAAGGTTGGCCATGAGGTTCTGGGCGAAGGCGCCGTAGTCGGCGGCGGAGATGCTGCGCAGGACGGCGCGAAGGCCAATCTCGTTGTCGTCGTGGAAGGTAAGGACGATGGAGGAGTCGGAGTTGAGCGAGGTGTCGAGCGCGCCGGTAACGACGGAGGTGCTGAACGGGGTGTAGGGGAGGTCGGCAGGAGTGCGGAGGATGGCGGCTTTGTCCGATGCGGGAATGACGAGTGCCTGATGGTCGCGGATGACGGGGACGAGCGCGCGCCATGGGGCGACCTCAGCGGTGGGATCGAGCCAGACCTCGTGGCCGTCGAGGGAGAGATGGCTGATGAGGTGATTGAAGGCGGAGGGAGAGGGGACGGCAGGATTGAAGCGAATGCCGGCACCGATGAGCGCGGGATCGCTGTGGAGACCGGCGGCGGCGAACATGGCCGCGAGCAGGGTGTACTTGTCCTTGCAGTCGCCGTACTGGTTGGTGAAGATCTCCGC
>CAXTCB010000185.1:0-3939 GCA_964242875.1 uncultured Acidobacteriaceae bacterium | reverse complement strand
TCTCTGTTGTCGGTAGTTTCGGACGTGGGTTCGACTCCCACCGCCTCCACCATCTATTTTTGCGATCATAGCTACGTTGTGCAGCGAACCTCGCCGCGAAGTCAGCTTTCGAGGTCCAGTTCGACGACCTCGAGCAGCGGAACCAGCCACGATAGCAAGGCCAAGTGGGCCGGGTGAGTTTCGTACGCCTTGAAGGCGGCACGATCTCTGAAGTGCATGACACCGCCAAAGGTGTAGCCATTCCCCCGCACGGAGAGGTTCTGGCCTACGTGGGTTTGGGTGAGACCAGGGATGACGCCCTGGAAGGCGCGGATCTGCTGTTCTGCCTGTTCCTGCTGTGACGCGGTGATACCGTCCTTCCACTTGAAGGCGAAGACGTGAACGAAGGTGAGTTCGGACGCGTTTGGCACGGAGGTCTCCAATCGAATGTGAGGTTCAGGGTACGCGAACGGAGACGATCCGCGCACGTGCCCAAGAGAGGCGAGTGGTGTTGCTTGTTACACTTCCCTTCGTGATGGCCCACCTCCCTTCCGCGTTGCTTCTGCTCGTGACGGCAACTGCCGGAGCCGTTCCGCGAGACCAAGCTCCGGCGGCAGCTGACACGATCTTTCTGCACGGCGCCATTCTGACGGGAGCGCATCTTCGCGCGATGGACGCGAGCGGAACGCCGGCACGGGTGAGTGCCGTGGCAGTGAGTCATGGACGCATCGTTGCTTTGGGGTCGGACGATGACATGCTGAAGTTGAAGGGCGCGGGCACGCGGGTGGTGGACCTGCACGGAGCGTTTGCGATGCCGGGGTTCGACGATGCGCATACCCATATGGCTGACGCTGGCGAGCAGAAGCTCGCGGTGGATCTGGTTGGGGCACGGTCGCTGGCGGAGATGCAGCAACGGATTCGCGAGTATGTTCGGCATGCTGATCCGGGTGCATGGGTCCAGGGTGGCGGATGGGACCAGACTTTGTGGGCGGCGAAGGTGTTGCCGACACGGCAGGATCTGGATGATGTGACGGCGGGACATCCGGCCATCCTATGGCGGGTGGATGGGCACATGGCGGTGGCGAACTCAGCGGCGCTGGCTGCGGCGGGGATCGACAAGACGACGGCAGATCCAGCAGGCGCGAAGATCGATCGCGATGCAGAGGGTGGAGCGACGGGGGTGTTGCGGGAGACGGCGGCGACGGGCCTGGTGTTTGCGAAGGTGCCCCGGCCGACGCTCGAGCAGAGACGGCGGGCATTGACCTTGGCGATGGATGACGCGCTGGCGCATGGGGTGACGAGTGTGCAGGACAACTCCACATGGGAGGATTTTCTGGCGCTTGAAGAGATGGAGCATGCGCGTGTGTTGAAGGTGCGGGTGGCGGAGTGGATGGACTTCAACCTGCCGGTCGCGGTTCTGCGAACGCGGCGCGCGAGTCATCCGACGGACGATCCGCTGCTGCATTTGACCCAGCTGAAGGGGTTTTTGGATGGGTCGCTGGGATCGCGGACGGCGGCGATGGAGGAGCCGTATGCGGACGACGCAAACAACTCCGGCCTGCCTCGGTATGACGACGAGAAGCTGAATGCGATGGCAGTGGAGCGAGCGGCGGCGGGATTCCAGATCGGACTGCATGCGATTGGAGATCTGGCGAACACGATGGCGCTTGATGCCTTTGCCGCAGCGGAGCAGAACGGACAGCCGGCAAACCGGCCAGCGCCGCCGGCCAATCCGGATGCGGCCGTCGTGAGCAGTGATGCCGCGTGGATTGCACCCGCGGATCTGCGGCTGCGGGTAGAGCATGCGCAGGTGCTACTGCCGGACGACTTTGACCGGTTCGCGACGCTGGGGGTGATTGCGTCGATGCAGCCGTCGCACCTTTTGACGGATATGAGCTGGGCGGGTGATCGGCTGGGGCCGGATCGGTCGCGCTTTGCGTATGCGTGGCACACGTTTCTGGACCATGGGGTGACGCTGGTGTTTGGAACGGACTATCCGGTGGAGTCGATCGACCCGTTTCGTGGGCTGTATTCAGCGGTGACGCGGAAGAATGAGGCGGGGACGAAGAGCTTTGGGCCGGGCGAGGCGATTCCGCTCAATGAGGCGATCTACGCGTACACGCAGGCGTCTGCCTTTGCGGAGTTCCGGGAGGGGATGAAGGGCCGGCTGGAGCCAGGGATGGTGGCGGACCTGATTGTGCTCGATCGGGACATCACGAAGGTTCCCGCGAGGGAGCTACTGGCGACGAAGGTATTGCGGACGGTGGTGGACGGCGAGACGGTGTACCAGGTGGAGTCTGCCGCGACGAGTGAGGTGCCTGCGAGTGAGGGCACTCGGGCAGTGCCGGAGAACGGGCTTTCGACGGGTGTTGATGCTACGAAGCCCGCACCTGAGCAGAAGCCGACCAAGGACGCTGACGATGGGGCGCGTTCCGGCACGAGTCACCCGCCGGAGTGAGCACGCGGAGATCGCAGCGGGGACTTGCGTTCGTGCTGCTGCTGGGCGTGGTGATGGTTTGGGGGAGCACGTTTGCGCTGGTCAAGGATGCGCTCAAAGATGCGTCTCCGCTGCTGTTCAACCTGCTGCGCTTTCTGCTGGCGGCTTCCGTGTTGCTGGCGGTGGGGTATAGGGGCCTGCGCAAGCTTTCCCGGGCGAGTGTGCGGGGCGGCATGCTGGCCGGAGGTCTGCTGGCGGCGGGATACGAGCTGCAGACGGCAGGACTGGCGCGTACGTCGGCGGTTCACTCGGCGTTCCTGACAGGGCTGGTGGTGGTCTTCGTTCCGCTGCTGGGGTCTGTGCCGGGGCTGCGGGCGAAGGGACGAGCGAGGCCCGGCTGGCAGGCGTTGCTGGGCGCGGCAACCGCGTTTGTTGGGCTGTTTCTGATCACCACGCCGGCGGGTTTGCCCATCGGTGAGGCTTTCGGCACGGTCGGTGTGGGCGACCTGCTGACGCTTGGCTGCGCGCTGGCGTTTGCGGGGCATCTGCTCTCGCTCTCGCGGCTGGCCCATCTGCCGGCGGAGGAGCTGGTGCCGCTGCAGATTGCCTTTTGTGCCTTGGTGATGGCGATCTGCCTGCCGCTGGGCGGACCTGTCTCGCTGCATGTGACACCCCGGCTGGGATGGGCACTGGCCATCACGTCGATGCTTGCCACCGCGGGGGCGTTCTCCGTGCAGACGTGGTCGCAGAAGCACTTGTCGGCGACAACCGCGGCGATGGTGCTGACGATGGAGCCTGTGTTTGCGCTGTTGGTCGCGATGCTGTTCTTCGGGGAGAGGCTTAGCATGAGGTCTGGCGCGGGCGCTGGACTGATCCTGACAGGAATTGCGATCACGGAGCTTCTATCACCCACAAGTCCGGTCAGTTTTGAACCCTCTTGAGGACGGGATCGCGTCAGCACCCTACTCTTTTGCTTCTGATCGCGTCTAAATCTTCGTAAAGCAGCTCCCAGTCCACGCAGAACCTGATTGCCGGCTGGATTTGACGTTATTGCAGCGCACGCGGAGAGACTTGCCGCACTTACAACTTGCGAGGAAATTTCCAACGATGGAAACACCAAAGTCCCAAACGCCCGGTTTCCTGGACCGAGCCCGCTCTCACCGCCTCACCTCATCCTTCGTTTTGCTGGGCACTTTGTCGGCCGGCATTCTGGCCGGTTCGGTACTGACGCACGGCGTCAGCGGCAAAGAGGTACAGAAGGCGGATACATCGGACGCGCGCCCAATCGTGATCCCCTCGCCGACCGCGTTGTCGAACGGCTTCTCGCAGCTTGTGAGGCAGGTAGGACCGGCGGTTGTGAACATCAATACGGAGTCTCTGCCCAAGCAGAACCCGCAGCGAAACGGACGGCGCGGTCAGCAGCGCTCGCCGCATGGCGGGAACAATGGTGGCGGCAATGGCGACGACCAGCAGGACAACATGCAGGACTTTTTCAATCGATTCTTTGGCGGGCAGGGCGGCCA
>CAXTCB010000184.1:0-3957 GCA_964242875.1 uncultured Acidobacteriaceae bacterium | reverse complement strand
TTGTAACCGCGCGCAATACAGATATCGGCGCCCTCATCGATGCCGGCTCCGGCTCGGCGCAGCCGCGCGATCTCTTCCGCCTCGCCTCCACCGGTCTCATCCGCGTCTTCGTCCCCGTGCCCGAGGCCTACGCGCCCGACATCACCGATGGCGGCAAAGCTTACCTCACACTCGACGAGTTCCCCAACAAGCGTTTTGAAGGCACCATCACCCGCAACTCCTCCGCCATCGATCCACTCTCGCGCACACTCAACGTCGAGGTGGATGTGCCGAACGCGCAGGGTCTCGTCCTTCCCGGCGCCTACGTCTTCGTGCACTTCACCACGCCGGTGCACGCGGACACGGTCTCCATCCCTGCCAACACGCTGCTCTTCCGCGCCCAGGGTCTGCAGGTCGGCGTCGTTCACGACAACCACGTGCATCTGCTGCCCGTCTCGATCGCGCATGACTCCGGTGCCACGGTCGAGATCCGCTCCGGCCTCAGCCCCGGCGATCGCGTCATTCTCGATCCCTCCGACTCCCTCGCCGAGGGCCAGGAGGTTCACGTCACCGAGAAAAGCAAGGCAGGTGCTCAGTGAGCCGCCCAGCCCATAACCTTGTCATCCCGACCGGACCCCGAAAGAGCAACGCGAACCGAAGGGGCAGTGGAGGGACCTGCTTTCCGTTTCGCCAGCGACAGGCTCTCATCCTTCTCACCGCGCCCACGCTTCTGCTCGCCGGCTGCATGGTCGGTCCCAAGTACAAAGCCCCCACCGTGCAGGCGCCGCCAGCTTTCAAAGAGCCGCTGCCCACCTACAAGGAAGACGGTCCATGGCACACCGCGCAGCCGGCCGACGAGTTCAGCAAAGGCGACTGGTGGCTGATCTTCCATGATGACGGACTCAACCAGCTCGAGCCGCAGATCGCCACCGCCAACCAGACCCTGCGCCAGGCCGACGCCAATCTGCAAGCGGCGCGCGCCCAGATTCGCATCAATCACGCCGACCTCTACCCCACCATCGGCGCCGCTCCCTTCGCAGGCGGCACACGGCTCTCCGGCAACCGCCCCTACGCCGGCTCCGTGCCCGCCGGCGTGGGCACCTCGGACTATCAATTGCCGGGCCAGATCTCGTGGGAGATCGATCTCTTCGGCCGCATCCGCCGCACTGTCAACATCGCTCGCGAAGAGACAGAGGCCTCCGCCGCCGACCTTGCCAACACGCGCCTCTCGCTGCAGGCCGAGCTCGCCAACGACTACTTCGAGCTGCGGGCCGCGGATGCCCAGCGCAAGCTGCTCTACGACACCGTCGCCCAGTACCAGGACGCCGTACGCGTCACCAACAATCGCTTCGTCGGCGGCGTCTCCGCCAAGTCCGATCTCACGCAGGCGCAGACGCAGCTGCATGCCGCCGAGGTCCTCGCGTCCGACATCGACGTCGCCCGCGCGCAATTCGAGCACGCCATCGCCGTCCTCGTCGGCAAGGCCCCCGCCGAGCTCTCGCTGCCCACCGTTCCGCTCAACACCACGCCGCCCGTCATCCCACCCGGCCTGCCGTCCGAGCTGCTCGAACGCCGCCCCGACATCGCCGCCGCTGAGCGCCGCACCGCCGAGGCCAACGAGCGCATCGGCATCGCTCGCGCCGCCTACTTTCCCTCACTCAACCTCGCCGGCACCATCGGCTATGAGAGCATCGCTGCGTCCAGCCTCTTTGCCGCCAACAGCTTCATCTACGCCGTCGGTCCCACACTCTCGCAGACCATCTACGAGAACGGCCGCCGCCGCGGTGCCTCCGAGCAGGCCTTCGCCGACTTCAACGGTGCCACTGCCAACTATCGCCAGGTCTCACTCACCGCCTACCAGCAGGTCGAAGACAATCTCGCCGCACTGCGCATCCTTGCTGACGAGTCCGAGCAGCAGCATCAGGCCGTGCTTGCCGCGCAGGAGTCTCAGCGCATCTTCAATAACCGGTACACCGGCGGCGTCGACACCTATCTGCAGGTCATCACCGCCCAGACCCTCGCCCTCAACAACGAGCGCAACGAGATCGACATCCTTCGCCGTCGCATGGACTCGAGCGTGCAACTCATCCGCGCCCTCGGCGGCGGCTGGGATGTGACGCAGCTGCCGAAGAGTTAGCGGCAGCTCGCACCCAGGCGCCTTCAGAGCTCTGTCAAACCCGCAGGAAGATTCCTCGCCGCCACAGCAGCCACACCGGAAGAAAGCACAGCAGCACATAGAACACGGCGAACGCCAGGGACGTGTTCGCCGTCGACCCCCAGCGCGCGAACACATGCGGGTACAGCCAGCGCAGCGGCGAGATCACGCGATCTCCATCATGAATAGGAATGAAGCTCGCCAGCTTTCCCCACACACTCGACATCACATACGCCGTGATCGCGTTCGATCCAAACACCAGCCACGGCCATGAGAAGAGGCGCACCGCTCGCGACGTCTTCTGGGCCTGTGTCACGTCGTAGACCGAGTAGCAGATCCCCAGCAGCACGCTTGCAATCCCCGCGGCCAGCAGCACGTAGGAGCTCGTCCACATGTTCTTGTTGAACGGGAAGAACACGTTCCACGCATAGCCCAGAGCAATGCCGGCGACTCCACAACTTAGCAGCACATTCCGAACTCGTGTCGCTGGCAGCTCGGATCGGATCAGCTTCCCCGCCAGAATCCCCAGCAGGCTGGTTCCGATCGCAGGCAGCGTACTCAGCCACCCCTCCGGATCGCGGAACTTCATGTACAGAAAGCCGGTGTGCAGGTGTGCCAGCGTCCACGTGTTGAACCCGCGATCGATGTAGGCCGTCAGGTTGTTGTACTCGTCCATAAATGGAAAGTCGCGGCCCGGCATCCCGGCCCCGGGAATCGGCACAAACCGGATCAGCAGGTAGTACCCCACCAGCAGTCCCACCGTCCATATCGCCAGACTTCGCGCCCGCTGGGACAGCAGGTAAAGCATCGCCGCGCAGAAGTAAACAAGGGCAATCCGCGGCAGCACGCCAAAGAACCGGATGTGCCCAAGGTTGCGAAAGTCCGGCAGCAGCCGCAGCGCGAAGTTGATGACCAGAATCCAGAACGATCGCTTCGCGACCTGCCACGCGATCGCTCTCTTCGGCGTTCCGCGCTTCAGCCGGGACCCCACCGAAAACACGATCGAACACCCGATCAGAAACAGAAACGTCGGAAACACCATGTCCGTCGGCGTCCATCCGTTCCAGTCCGCATGCTCCAGCGGCCAGTAGCTCACCTTGCTATCGCCCGGATCGTTCACCAGGATCATGAACGCGACGGTCAGGCCACGCAGCACATCAATCGACAGAATGCGTTGCGTCGGCGTAGGTGCCGTAACGGTGTGCGATCGCGCAGGTGCCTCGGAGATCCCCGCCTCTGGAGCGGTCTGTACCATCGTGTCGTCCATGAGCAGCATGCTCTCATCGAAGAGACCCTTCCCGCGAGAAAAAAGGCTGGCGCACCCGCTTCTTCCAGCCTCGATCCCTGTCGCCCCGCTCTGCTAGCATGGCGACCCATGGATGATCTCTCGCTGCGCGGCCGTCGTGACCTCCTCAAGCTCGGCTCCGCCTTCGGCCTCGTCGGCGCCGCGACCACCTCCTTCGCAACCGCCGCTCCCGGGCCGTCTCCAACCCCGACCTTCTTCGACGTCCGCACCTTCGGCGCGACCGGCGACGGCAAGTCCCTCGACACCCCCGCTATCAACGCCGCTATCGACGCCGCGGCAGCATCCGGCGGCGGCACCGTCGTCTTTCCCGCCGGCACCTATCTCTGCTTCTCCCTCCATCTTCGCAGCCGCGTTCATCTCTATCTCTCGCAGGGCGCGACCATCCTCGCCGCCGACTCGCCAAAACCCGGCGAGACCACCGGCCACAACGGCGGCACCTATGACGCCGCCGAGTCCAACGCACCGTGGGAGGCCTTCCAGGACTTCGGCCACAACCACTGGCACAACTCGCTGCTCT
>CAXTCB010000183.1:0-3963 GCA_964242875.1 uncultured Acidobacteriaceae bacterium | reverse complement strand
GCAGCACGAGGCTGAGCAACCTGCACCGGGTCGAACCCGATGCTGCCCTGTTTGCGGTTCCGTCTGGTTACACGGATCCGACGAAGCGAGCGAGACCCGCAGCCCCGGCGACAAACTAAGCTCCAACGCCCGCCGGTCTGCCGCACGAGCCGATCCGCGACGGAATATGCGGGCGATGCCGCGAGAAGGGCACGGCACGGCGCGACGTCAGCGGGTTGACGACAGCCTGAGACCGGCGGGGTAGCGGGCGCGTTCGACCCGATGGCGGCCAGAGCGGCATGGAGGCTTTCGACCTGCAATGTCGGTCCCTATTTGGTCCTGGGCCGGTACGCTACCATCGACGGATGGTTGATCGAAGCTGTCTGCTCGCCCTGCTGCTGGTGTCCTGCCCTGCTGTTTTTGTCTCCGCGCAGCATCGACCGCAAGCGGCGGCGCCAGTTCCTGCGGTGGCTCCTGCTTTCGCACCCGAGAGGCTCGACCTGGAGATGTACTCGCGCATTCGCGACCAGGGATTCGCGCACTCGCACGTGATGGAGTACGCGGGCGCGCTGTTTGACGAGATCGGACCGCGACTGACGGGATCGCCGGCGATGACACGCGCCAACGAGTGGACTCGCCAGCAGCTTACAGCGATGGGATGCAGCAACGCTCACCTGGAGAGCTGGGGCGAGTTTGGCATGTCCTGGACGCAACAGGGCGCCTCGCTGCTGCTGGTGAAGCCGTCGTCGTCGGTGTTTCTGGCGCAGGCCACGCCCTGGTCTCCCGCCACCCATGGGGCTGTGACGGCAGAGGTCATCAAGGTGCCGGGCTTCAAGGATGAGAGCGAGTTTGCTGCGTGGAAAGGCAAGCTGAAAGGCAAGGTCGTGCTGTACGGCCGCTCGGGTTCAGGAAATCCGCAGATCGATCCCGACAAGTTGCCGGCGATGGAGCATCTGGACGCGGCCAAGCTGCAGGAGATCGCGCAGTTTCCTCTCGACGGAGACATGAGCGCGCAGTATGTTCTTCCGACGACTGACCCGAAGTTCCAGGAGGCGCTTAAGAGTTTTCTGCTGCAGGAGAAGGCGGGTGCGTTCTTTGCCGCGGAGGGCGCCCTGGCGGTGCTGCAGCCGGGTGGCTCGGGCGGCGTTCTCCACGACGATACGAATGCCTCGATGGGGTGGTATGTGTACCGGCCGGAACATCGGCAGACGGTTCCCGAGGAGGTGATCGCGGATGAGGCGTACGACCGCATGGAGCGGCTGCTGGCACACAAGGTGCCCGTGACGGTGGAGCTGAACGTGGCGACCGAGTTTGGCGACGAGCATGTTCAGGGGTACAACACCATTGCGGAGATTCCCGGTGTCGATCCGAAGCTGAAGGAGGAGGTCGTGATGGTTGGCGGTCATCTTGACAGCTGGATTGGCGGCACGGGAGCGACGGATAACGGTGCCGGCTCAGTGGTTGCGCTGGAAGCGATGCGCATTCTGAACAGTCTGCAGGTGAAGCCGCGACGAACGATCCGGATTGCCCTGTGGAGTGGGGAAGAACAGGGCATCTTTGGATCGACGGGTTATGTGAGCAACCACTTTGCCACGTTTCATTACTCGACGGAGAAAGGGCAGGAACTGATTCCGCAGTTTCTGCGGGTGATGAGCTCGCCCCCGACACCGAAGCCCGAAGCCGCGAAGCTGGATGCGTACTACAACCTTGATAACGGCACCGGCAAGCTGTGGGGGATCTACGTGGAAGGCAACAGCGGGATTGCGGAGATCTTCGCGCAGTGGATGAAGCCGATGAGCGATCTCGGGATGACCACGGTGAGCAAGCGCAGCACCGGCTCAACCGATCATGTTCCGTTTCAGCTTGCGGGGCTGCCCGGCTTTCAGTTTATCCAGGACCCGCGCGACTACGAGAGCCGCACGCACCACACGAACCTGGACACCTACGACCACCTGAGCGAGCCCGATCTGAAGCAGGCGGCGGTTGTTGAGGCGATCTTTCTGTACAACACTGCGATGCGTGATGCGATGCTGCCACGGCCCGGACTCCCGGTGGGGCTTGCTCCTGACAAGCCGCTGGAAGGGCTGTACCCCGATGCAGGAAAGTAAGCTGCGGCGGGGCCACGAAGGTCTGGGTTGCGTGGCGGCGGCGCGGCGATCGCGGCTGCGCGCGGGCTCTCCGGCGGAGGAGAGATCGCGGGCGGGCGAGAGCCTAATGGAGAAGGCGGCGGCGGAGGTCTTCGAGCTCAACGAGGAGTTGACGGGTGGAGACGCTGGCGACGCCGGAACGGCGCATGGCGTCGACGGTGAGGCCGGCGGTGGGGATGCGGGCGACGTCACAACTGAGGGCGCCGTGGAACTGGGCGCGTTTCCACTGATACTCCTCGCGGATGCAGGCTTCGAGATTGGTGTCGGAGCGGGAGCAACGGGGGCAGGTTTCGCGATGGACGCGCCAGCGTTCTTCGAGGGAGCGAACGGTGCCGCGCTTGCGGGCGACGGTGGAGTCGTCCAGTCCGGTGAGCCGGGCGTGGAGACTGACGCTGATCAGATCATCTTCAAAGAGGAAACCTTTTGCGCATCGTGCAGGCATTGGAATCCTTTCACCAGTAGCCTATGCGGATTGTGTTGCCCGGAGGGAGTACCAGGGGCGGGTCTCTGACGTGGATAGTAGCCTTGCGGGGTGGGGTAGGCCAAGAGATTAGCGACGTCAAAGTTAAAGCAGGAAAGTTTTATGAAAAAGAGTTTGATGCGTGGAACCGGGCCGGGGGGTCTGCGCGGGTGTGGGGGAGCGGCGTGACGACCGCGAGGAGCTGCGGCAGGGACGGGGCTGAACAAGTTTGTGCGTGTGATGAAGTGCGCGGGAATTTGCCGGGGCAAAGGAAGGCAGGGAGGGCGTCCTATCGGGATGTAGCAGGATGCTGACGCTCGCTGCAGGTATCGACCCGAAGGGAGCGTCCGATGTTCACTCCCGTTCACAGATCTGTGTGCGCCCGAAAGAACGATGCATGCGGCGGATGCCCGATGGGGTTCGACGTGCAATCGCGACCCGACAAGGATTAGACAATGGCAGAGACGAACTTGAGTGCAGGTACGGTGGTTGGATATTTTGCGACACAGGCGAAGGCGGAGCGGGCGATCGACGCTTTGATTACGGAAGGCTTTACCTCAAGCGAGATTGGTGTGGCGACGCGCGGCGGATCGCCGGTGACGGGTATGTCGAACGCGACGGACAGCTCGTCGACGATGGGCGGCATGACACAGAACGCCACGAGCAAGGCAGGGGAGCTGGGCAAAGACGCAGGCGCCCATGCCGAGAGCGCCTGGGGCAAGGTCAAGAGCTTCTTTGGCGGGGATCCGGTCGAGCCGTACGCGGATGAACGCACCGAGGGCGATTTTGCCTCGCGTGAGGTGACGCCGGACAACTACGAACACGACGATGTGCACGGATCGCTTGAAGGCCTGACTGGATCGGGTGAGCATGCGAAGTACTTCGGCGGCCGGCTGCAGCAGGGCACCGAGGGCGTGGTGGTGACGGTGTCAACGGGGGATCGTGCGAAGGCAGAGACCGCTGAGCGCATTCTTGAGGACAACGGCGCAGATCTGGGCCGATCGCGGGAGAACTTCGCCGCGGCGACAGATACGATTGCGTCGCCAGCGGAGACGGCGGCGGGCGCACAGAACATCCAGCTGTATGGGGAGGTTCTGCGGGTTCACAAAGATCGCGTGAGCCGTGGCGAGGTTCGCCTGCGGAAGGAAGTTCACACGGACATGCAGACGATCCAGGTTCCGGTGACGCGCGAAGAGCTGGTGATCGAGCGGGTTGCGGCGAACGGCCAAACGGCGGGCAATGCGGCGGATGCGTTCTCTGAGAAGGAGATCCGGATTCCGTTGAGCGAGGAGCATGCCAGTGTCGAGAAGCAGGCTGTGCTGCGGGAAGAGGTTCGCGTGGGCAAGCGCGAGGTCTCGGAGACGGAGTCGTTCAACG
>CAXTCB010000182.1:0-4113 GCA_964242875.1 uncultured Acidobacteriaceae bacterium | reverse complement strand
CAGAACATTCTGCACGAGACGATTACGGGCAACCGGATTGTGAAGGCGTTCGGGATGGAACGCTGGGAGATGGGGCGGTTTCAGCAGGCGGCGGCGAGGTTGTTTCGCGCGAACCTGCGCTCCGTAAGTGTGCAGGCGATCAGCTCGCCGCTGATGGATGCCCTTGGGTCGGTGGCGATTGCGCTGCTGCTGATGTTGGGGCGAGAGCGGATCAAAGGGCATGCGATGACGACGGGGTCCTTCATTGCGTTTCTGGTCGCGGTCTTTACGCTGTATGACCCGGTGCGCAAGTTTGCCCTGTACTACAACAGCTTTCAGCAGGCGCTCGGCGCAAGCGAAGAGATCTTCCGCTTTATGGATGCGCAGGATGATGTGACGGAGAAGAGGCGAGCGTCTGTGTTGCGGGGATTCGAGCGCGAGGTGTTGTTCGATGGTGTGGGGTTTGCGTATGAGAGTGAGGGTGAGGTGACGCAGGTGCTGCACGGGATCGATCTGCGGGTGGAGCGCGGAGAGGTGATTGCGCTGGTGGGGCCGAGCGGCGCGGGCAAGTCGTCGCTGGTGAACCTGCTGCCGCGCTTCTTCGATGTCAATGAAGGAGCGATCAAGGTGGATGGCCATGATGTTCGAGATGTGACGATTGACTCGTTGCGGCAGCTGATCGGAAAGGTGACGCAGGAGACGGTGCTCTTCAACGACACGGTGCGAAATAACATCGCGTACGGCCGTCCGGATGTGCCGCTGGAGCGAGTGGAGGCAGCAGCGCGAGCGGCACTGGCTCATGACTTTATTGAGCGAATGCCGGAAGGATACGACACGGTGATCGGGGAGAAGGGGACGCGGTTGAGTGGCGGCGAGCGGCAGCGGATCGCGATCGCGCGAGCGATTCTGAAGGACGCGCCGATTTTGATTCTGGATGAGGCGACGTCGGCGCTTGATGTTGAGAGCGAGCGGTACGTGCAGGCTGCGCTGGGTAACCTGATGCAGGGGAGAACGGTGTTTGTGATTGCGCATCGGCTGTCGACGGTGCGGCGGGCGACGCGGATTGCGGTGATTGAAGGCGGCCGGATTGCGGAGATCGGGACGCACGACGAGCTGGTGCAGTCGGGCGGCCGATATCAGCGGCTGTACGAGATGCAGTTTGCCGACGACGATGCCGAGGTGGCGCTCCCTGCGGCGGTGGAGGGCATCGCGTGAGTGTGATTCGATCGATGACCGGCTTTGCCGCGGTGGAAGGGAGCTTTGCGGAGGGGGCTGCGTTTACGCTGACGCTGAAGAGCGTGAACCATCGCTTTCTGGATCTGCATTTTCGCTTGCCGAGCGGATGCGACACGCTGGAGATGGAGATGCGCCGCATGTTGAAAGACACGGTCGAGCGCGGACATGTCGAGGTGACGCTGGAACTCGGTCGTGCAGGGAGCACCGAGAGCCGGATCAACCACGAGGTGCTGGATACCCTGGTTGAGCATCTGCTGGCGGCAGGAAGACGGCTCGGATTGACGCAGGAGCCTCAGCTTGCGGGACTGCTGCGTCTGCCCGGCGTAATGACGAGCGAGGTGCGGGGCTCGCGGGTGATCGACGGGGAGATGACGGCCGTGGTGATGGGGGCGATGATGCCGGCGATCAACCGCATGCAGGCGCTTCGCGAGCGGGAAGGCGCCGAGCTTAGCGCCGAATTACGCGCCGGCATGGCACGATTGCTGCGAGCGAGTGAGGCGGTGAGTGTGTTGCGAGCCGGAGTCAGGCAGGCGCAATTTTTACGGTTGCGAGAGAGGCTCGAGGAGTTGCTGGGAAAGAGCGGCGTGAGTGAGGACCGGGTGCTGACGGAGGCGGGACTGCTGGCAGAGAAGAGCGACGTGGAGGAAGAGATCGTGCGTCTGCGGTCGCATACGGAGCGATTCGTAGGCCTTCTGGATGAAGGCGGGCCGGTGGGGAAGCGGCTGGATTTTCTGTTGCAGGAGTTGAATCGCGAGGCCAATACCACACTGTCAAAGACGGGAAGTGCGGCGGGGCCGGACGGGCTGCGGATCACGGAGCTGGGGCTGGAGATGAAGACGGAGATCGAACGAGCGCGGGAGCAGGTGCAGAACCTGGAATAAGGATCAGTTGCGAATCTTCAAGATGGATGAGCGCGAGGGAACGATAGACTGACGAGAGTCTTGCGAGAAGGGATCGAACGACAGCGACATGGCGGGGATTCTGTTCATCATTTCAGCGCCTTCCGGCTCGGGAAAATCGACGCTGGTGAGTCAGCTGCGGACATTGGTGGAGGGTCTGGACTTCTCGATCTCCTATACGACGCGACTGCCGAGAGGGTCAGAAGAAGATGGGCGGGAGTACCACTTCACGACCCGCGAGCAGTTTGAGGCGATGATCAAAGCGGGCGAGTTTCTGGAGTGGGCAGAGGTCTTTGGGAACTATTACGGAACGGCGCGGACTGCGCTGGACCACGCCAAGGCAGTGGGCAAGGATCTGCTGCTGGACATCGATGTTCAAGGTGCGCTGCAGGTGATGCGTGCGCTGCCGGCGGCCGTGTCGATCTTTATTGTGCCGCCGAGTCCGGAGGTTCTCGAGATGCGCTTGCGAAACCGGAGCCAGGCGGAGCATGTGACCGAAGAGGCTGTGATTGCGCGACGGCTGGCGCAGGCGAGACAAGAGATGCTGCGCATTCTGGATTACAAGTATGCGCTGGTGAATGACATTCTGGATCAGGCGGTGACGGAGCTGCGGTCGATTGTGTTGACGGCACGAGGAGAGAACGGCGAGCTGCGGATGATTGCAGACTCCTGTCTTTCAGGCGAGGATGCGAGCCGATTGCGGCCGGTTCTTGATCGCTTCCAGTAGATGCCTAAGTAAATGAAGCGAGGCACTTCGGCTGGTTTATCTGGTGCGGATGCCAGGGGTGCGGTAGAGTCTTGGGTACGGGGTGAACGGATGACAACAGCAGACGGAGTGCTCCACAACAAGTACAGCCTGGTCAAAGGCGCGGCACGGCGGGCACGGCAGCTTCAGAGCGGTGCGCCGGCGATGATCGTGAGCAAATCCATGAAGGCCTGCCGCGTGGCTCAGGATGAGATTGAGCAGGGACAGGTGAGCTATCGCTTTGGCGCCAAGAAGCCGAGCGGAGAGGTTGTGGTCGAGATGCCGGCGAAGATTGCGACCGTGCACGTTGAGCCGCTCGCGTAGCAGGTACGGACTTAAGGATGGCGTTACAGGCTGAACAGGTCCGAGGGTTCGTGGAGTATCTGCGCGACCTTGGGGTGTATGACTTCTATCGACGTGGACCGGCGGGAGAGATCCTCGCGGAACAGCTGTTCGGTATTGCGGTGAGTGCTCCTGCTGCAGTTGCTCCGGCGGAACCCGTTGCAACGGGGCGAGCCGACGCGAAAAGCGCACCAACGATGGCTTCTCTCGGACCGAGCTCTCCGGAGCGCCGACCGGTCCTGTCCAAGATCCAGGTTGAGCCGCCGGCGGCTGAGCCGAACACGGAGAGTTCGATTCCGAAGCCGATTCCGTTTGATGATCTGGCGCCCCTCCCTGAGGTGCGTGTTGCCGCCAAGGACAAAGCCGCGGCGCTGCAGGCGATTCGCGAGCGGATCGGAGACTGTACGCGATGTCCGCTGGCATACGCGGGCCGGCACACGATCGTCTTCAGTGATGGAGATCCCAACGCCCGTATCCTGTTCGTCGGCGAAGGACCGGGCGCCGATGAGGATGCGAGTGGGCTGCCGTTTGTCGGCAAGGCGGGACATCTGCTGAACAACATGATCGGGGCGATGGGGCTGTCGCGCGAGCAGGTGTACATTGCCAATATTGTGAAATGCCGGCCGCCGCAGAATCGTGCGCCGGAGCCGATTGAGGCGAATACGTGTTCGCAGTTTCTGCTGGCACAGATGGACGTGGTGCAGCCGAAGGTAGTGGTGGCGCTGGGCGCGACAGCGGCGACATACCTGCTGGGAGTGAAGCAGTCTCTGAGCTCGCTGCGCGGCAGGTGGCATGGGTGCCGGGGAGCAAAGCTGGTGGTGACGTACCATCCGGCGTTTCTGCTGCGGGATCCGCGGCAGAAGGGCGAGGCGTGGAAGGATCTGCAGATGGTGATGACGGAGCTGGGCCTGA
>CAXTCB010000181.1:0-4116 GCA_964242875.1 uncultured Acidobacteriaceae bacterium | reverse complement strand
ACACCGCGTCATACAGCAGCGTGCCCCGCGCCGGCCCATTCCCCGTCACCGAGCCTGACCCCGTCCCCGTGTTGATCCGCGCCTTGTCCATCGCCCGCCGCAGTTCGCTGGGCGAGTTCGTGTAGTCCGCAATCAGGTCCACGTTGATGTCGAACGAGATCAGGAACGCCTCGTCCTTCTTCGTAATCACATCCTTCAGAAACGCCGCGCCCGACTCCTGCTCGAGCGGCAGTACATTCTGCTGCGATCCGCTCGTATCCAGCAGAATCCCGATCGTCAACGGCAGGTTCTTCTCCTGCGTAAACCGCTTCGTCACCTGCGGAGCCTTGTCCTCGGCGATCGAGCAGTCATCCTTGTGCAGGTTCGTGATGAACCCGTTCTTGTCCCGCACCGAGAAGTAGAGGTTCACCAGGTTCGCCGTCACCTTGAAGGTCTGCGTATCGGCCGAATCCTGCTGCTCCGGCGCCGCCGTGCTCTCAGGCGGTGGTCCCCCAGGGGTCGGAGCCTCCTGCGCGCGGCTCCCGCGCACCGCTCCAAACAGCAGAGTGAGAAACAGCAGCAGCAACACACGACCCGAGCACGGGGCGGGACCAAGGGTTGTACGAGGCGTCGAAAGCGAAGGAACGGGGAGCGGCATGCCACATTAGACGAGCGAAGACCGCCGCGAGTCAGCAAGCGTCCCCGGCCGATCTCCGCCCCACCCTGGAGCGCAACGTCACCGCCCTTCACCGCGTCAAAGAAGAACAAGCTGCTATCGCGGAAACTTCCCACCCAGTACCGCTTAGCTACGCTGATAAGCTGTCGTTTGTAGGAAAGCTGCATGTTGCCAGAAGGCGATGCACCTCGGGGGATCCACCAGTGGTAAGGCAAAGTGTCATCGCAGGGTTCTTGGCGGTTTCTTTAGCGGGGTTTGCGCAGCAGCCGGGCGCGCTCCCAGACTCGCCCCAACAGCAGGCCGTGCCCGATGCACCCCGCCCCCAGACCGCACTCCCCTCCTACGGCACCATCCAGCCCGGCAGCGGCGCCGGTCCGGCCACGCCGCAAAGCAGCACCCCCGCCCCGCCGCCCGATACCTTCCAGACCCAGGCTCCCGGCACCTCCCTCAACTCCGCCACCCCCGGAGCAAATGCGGACGACGGCCCACCGCCTGATCTGCCGGCTCCCGGCCAGGGTCAAGGCGCCATCACCACCTTCAGCACCCGCGTCAACTTCGTTCAGATCCCCTTCACGGTCAAAGACTCGCACAACCAGCTCGTCCCCGGCATCACCTGGCGCGAAGTCCGCGTCTACGAAAGCAATCTTCGTCAGCGTATGGCGATCTACACCACAGATGCCGCTCCTCTCTCCGTCGCGCTCGTCATCGATCAGAGCGTCACCTTTGACGAAATGACCAAGATCAACAACTCCCTCGCCGCGCTCCAGGGTGCCTTTACCCCGTATGACGAGGTGGCCGTCTTTACCTACAACAACGGCCCTCGCATGCGGACAGACTTTACCGCTGCGCAGAGTGCGCGCCTCTCCGCCGTTTTGGATCAATCAAAGGCCGTCGGCCGTGAGCCCATGTTCTACGACGCCGGCTCCGCACTCGGCAGCAACATAAATCTGAATAACAATGCGCAGATGAACACGATGCCGCTCACCAACCCCGGTCACGGCACCACCCAGAGCGGCATCATCAATGTCCCGAGAGAAGTTCACACCCTCAATGACGCGATCTTCGAAGCCGGCAAAACCCTCACCCACGCCGGCAAGGGCCGCCGCCGCATCATCTACGTCATCTCTGACGGTAAGGAGTACGGCTCCACCGCCAAGACCAAGGACGTCATCCGTTATCTCCAGACCAACAAGATCGCCGTCTACGCCACCCTGGTGCACGGCCTCCCCACCATCAAGGGAGAGGGCTTCCTCGACAAGGTGCACCTCCCCTTGCAGATGCGCGACAACCTGCTTCCCGTGTACACCTCCGCTACCGGTGGCCAGGTCGACCCGGAGTTCCGCCAGAAGGGCATCGAAGCCAGCTTTGCAAAGATCTCCGAGCAGGTGCGCAACCAGTACACCGTCGGCTACTACTCGCATGACCCCTTCATCGACGGCAAATTCCGTAAGGTCGAGATTCGGGTTTCGCGCCCGAACCTGACCGTCATCGCTCCGGACGGCTACTATCCTTCCGCGCAGGACACCACACCAGCCCGCTCGGTACAAACGCCCGCGCAGTAGCGCCTGCAGTGAATCAGGTCACCACGTTCTTTGCGCGCAACGCCGTCCTCGCCCTCGCCGCTGCCCTGACCTGGGGCGGCGGTGACTTCGCCGGCGGCGTAAGCGTCAAGCGTGCGGGTGGCTCTCTCACCGCTGCACTTCGCGTCGTCCTGCTCAGCCATAGCGTCAGCCTTGTCGGCCTTCTTCTGCTGCTTGCGCTTCGCGAAGATCCCCTCCCTCACAGAGCCGCCTTGCTTTGGGGCCTTGCCGCCGGGTTCCTCGGCGGAACCTCCGTTCTTTGCTTCTATCTCTGTCTGGCACGCGGTGCCATGGGCGCCTCCGCAGCGATCAGCGGCCTTCTTGCCGCCGCTATCCCGTCGCTGGTCTCGAGCGCCCTTGAAGGCAGACCCGGGGCTCTTCCTCTTGCCGGCTTTCTTCTCGCCGCTGCAGCCATATGGCTCATCGCCTCCGGCCCGCAGACAGAGGCCGTCCCATCCGGCACCCTTCCTCTCTCCATCGCCGCCGGAGCCGGCTTCGGCCTCTACTTCGTTGCGCTGCGCATGGCGGGTTCGGGTGGCGCGCTCTGGTCTCTCGCGCTCAGCCGTTCCATCAGCATCTCGGTCTGTCTGCTCGGCATCCTTTGGCTGGTCGCCGCCAGGCGCTCCGCCGTCCTGTCTGCCGGTGGCCCGTGGCTTACCCGCTCAGCCGTCGTCTGGGCCCTCGCTGCCACGCTCTTCGACACCAGCGGCAATCTTCTCTTTATCGCCGCCACCCGCGCCGGCCGGCTCGATGTCGCAGCGGTTCTGGCCTCGCTCTACCCCGCGTCCACCATCCTGCTCGCGGCCTGGCTGCTGCGTGAGCGCCCCGGCCGTCAGCAGGCCCTCGGCATGGCCCTCGCGGTCGTCGCCGTCATCCTCATCACCCTTTGAGCTCAGACCGTTCCGCTGTCCTGCTGGTTCTTGCCATCCCGTACCGCTTCGCCGCCGGGCACATCGCGACGACGCGGACGACCCTGCCCCTCATCCTCCCGGGCTTAAACGGCAACGGCGGCCGCACCCGCGGCCGCCCTCCGAAATCTCAAGAGAACTCTGTTACTTGATAACGGTCTCTTCAGCCTTTGGGGTTACGGTGTGTGCCGTCTCGCCCGGCTTGTTCGCCTCGTCCGCAACGCCCTTCATCCCGTCTTTGAAGCCCTTCAGCCCTTCGCCAAGACCCTTGCCAAGCTCGGGAAGCTTCTTGCCGCCGAAGAGCACCAGAACAACTACTGCCAGAACCATCAGATGTGTTGGTGTAAACAGTTCGCCCATACGTCCTTCTCCCTGCCGCGCCCGCGATCGTACCCGGGAGCCCGGCGTGCCTTCCATTGTCGCACAGCCGCTGCGACTCACAGGCAGTACGATGCGAGTCCGCAACTGGATGATCTCCCGGACTTCGGCCCCACGATCGTTATATCTTGGTACTGGGCCTGTCGACCTCGATCGCGCTCGCAGTTCCGCATCACGGACGGTGCCCCGGCATCGTCGACGGGAGAGCCCCAGGCGCCCGGGAGAGAGAAAAAGACATTGATGAACTCGTTCGATCCAACCTGCGCCACCCTGGGCAGACCCCTGACCGGTAGCGCCAGGACCAACAACTCAAACGCCGGCAGCCCGAAACCCCGCAACATCGCCCGCACCGCCGTCCTCTCGGCCGTCCTTCTCGCACCCCTCGGAGCCTTCGCCCAGAACAAGCTCGCGCTCGCCCCGACCGCCACCTACGACAATCGCTACGAGGTCTACGGCGGCATCAACTTCGAAAACTTCCAGGCCGGCCAGAACCTGCCGAAACGCATGAACTTCGCCGGCGCCGAAGCCCAGGGCACCTACTGGCTCAAAGACCGCCTCGGCGCCACCGCCGACTACCGCTTCGAAGGCGGCACCA
>CAXTCB010000180.1:0-4162 GCA_964242875.1 uncultured Acidobacteriaceae bacterium | reverse complement strand
GCATCGGGGTGATGAACATCATGCTGGTGGCGGTGACGGAGCGGACGCGCGAGATCGGCGTGCGCAAGGCGCTGGGGGCGACGGCGAAGGACATCCGGCGGCAGTTCTTTGCGGAGTCGGCGATTATCACGCTGATCTCCGGCGCGTGCGGGCTGGGGCTGGGTGTGGGCGTGTGCCTGCTGCTGCGCCTGCTTCCCTTGCCTGACTTTCTGCCGATTCCGACGATCTCGCCGGCGGCGATCATTGCGTCGCTGACGACGCTGGGCGCGATTACGCTGGCGGCGGGAAGCTATCCGGCGGTGCGGGCGGCGAGCCTGACACCGATTGAATGTCTGCGGCTGGATTGATGCAAGTGGGGACGAGGGCCTGATGAACTTTCTTGAGATTCTCGACCAGAGCGTGCAGGCACTGCGCCGCAATCGCCTGCGATCCGGGCTGACGATGCTGGGCATCGTGTGGGGCATTGTGACGGTGGTGCTGCTGCTGAGCTATGGGAAGAGCCTGGGGACGGAGATCCTGGCCGGCATGCAGGGGATTGGCAACAATGTGATCATGGCGTGGGGCGGACAGACCTCCATGCAGGCCGGCGGCGAGCGGGCGGGGCAGAAGGTGCGGTTGAAGGATGGCGACGTGGAGGCGGTGCGGGCGTCACTTCCCTTCCTCAAGGGCGTGTCCGCCGAGACAGACGATGCGTTCTCGTTTCACTATGGGGCGAAGGTAGTGAACATCCAGTCGAAGGCGGTGGATCTGCCGTACGCGGAGATGCGCAAGCTGGTGATCGACCAGGGGCGGCTGTTTGATGTGTCGGATTTTACCGATCACCGGCACGTGGTGATCTTCGGTCCGCACGCGGCGCAGAAGCTGTTCAACGGATATCCGCCGGTGGGCGAGACGGTGGAGATCGACGGCAAGGTCTTCGACGTGATCGGGGTGCTGCGGACAAAGATCCAGGACTCGTCGAACAACGGACCGGATAACGAAAACGCGTTTATTCCGTTTCCGCTGATGCGGGAGTTACGCCAGCAGCGGGACCCGTCGTCGATTGTCTTTGAGCCATCGACGGCGGCGGAGCATCTGCATGCGATTCAAGGGGTGCGGACCGTGCTGGCGCAGCGGCATCATTTTGATCCGAACGATACGAAGGCGCTAAGCACGTGGGACACGGTCGAGGACTCGGCCAGCCTTCGCCAGTTCTCGGTGGGGCTGCAGGTGCTGCTTGGCATCATCGGCGCGATGACGCTGGCGGTGGGCGGGGTGGGCGTGATGAACATCATGCTGGTGTCGGTCACGGAGCGCACGCGCGAGATCGGCTTGCTGAAGGCGCTGGGCGCGCGGCCGCGTGACATCCGGCGGCAGTTCCTGCTGGAGTCGATGACGCTGACGCTGATGGCTGGGCTGATTGGGATGGTGGTCGCAGTCCTGGTGGCCCACCTGATTCCGCCGATGCCGCTCTACTCCGACATCTACAAGACAGCGAACAATGAAGGCGACATTCTGCTGCGGGTATCTCCGCCAATTCTGTTCACGGCCGCGCTGATCCTGGGCGTGATCGGAGTGGTGAGCGGCATGATTCCGGCGATGCGGGCGGCGAGGCTGGACCCGGTGGTCGCGCTTCGTCGTGACTAGAGACGAGGTGCGACTGCGATCGCCTTTGTTTATGGAGCCACCAAAACCATGTAGCTACCGAAGCCCAACTGCAAGAACTTTGCTGAGCCATACATCCATGGAACAGTAACTTACTGACGTGCGGCGCTGCGGCGAAATTAGGCTCTCTGCCTGAGACAGCGGAGTCTGCAGCGCGGTATTTCTTGCTAGCACGATCTGTCTTCTTTCTCGGTTTTGAGATGTTCGCGTAAACAGAAGCTTCTCCTTTAGAGATCCCACTTCAGGATCCGTCCTGGCAACCGCAGCGCACTGCTGCTCTGGTCCATACCACTAAGGGGAACGCTGCTTTCTGTGTTTCGTAGCGATCGTTGCTTCGCCCGGTCTTCCTTCGTCTCTGCCTGGCTTTATGAGAGAAGGCTTTGCCACGGCAACGGAGTCCGTTTGCGGGACGCCAGCACCTCAGCCGGGCATCTCCCTCGTCGTCCAGTGCACTCACCACGCCTCTAACCAGTACCCGGAGTCTTTATGTCCAAGAGCATTCTGTCTGAACTCGTCACGGCGGTTCCCAACCGTCGCAGCTTCCTCAAGAAAATCGGTGCAGCCACGGCTGCAGTGGGCGCCATGTCGGTTGGCGCGTCGGTACCTGCCGAAGCGCAGACCATGACCGAGGAGACCATCCTCAACTTCGCGTTGAACCTTGAGTATCTCGAAGCGGAGTTTTACACCTACGGCCTGACCGGCGGACCGATCACCAACTACGGCATCGGGATTGACGGCGTCGCCAACCCTGGCAATCCCACCACGGGCGGCCCGGTTGCGGGCGGCAAGAAGGTCAACTTCACCAACAATGCGATCTTCTCGGAAGAGATCCTGATGCAGGTTGGAGCCGATGAGCGGGCGCACGTGAAGCTGCTGCGCGAAGCTCTGGGCAGCAAGGCCATCGCACAGCCGCACATCAACCTCAACGCGCTGCTCACGGACCTCACGAATCAGAACGACTTCCTCGCTCTGGCGCGCATCTTTGAAGACATCGGCGTGAGCGCTTATGCAGGCGCTGCCGGTATGCTGACGACGCCGACGGTGATTACGACCGCGGCTCGGATTCTGGCAGTGGAAGCGGAGCACACGTCGACGATTCGCACGCAGATCGCATTCCTTAAGATCCCCACGAAGAAGCTTGATGGCGTGGATATCATCCCCCCACCATCCGGCGCGCAGGATCAGTACCTCTCGGTGAATGTTGCGAGTGGTCTGGTGTCAACGCGGACACCGGGACAGGTGCTGTTCCTGGCGTTTGGCATGAAGGCCTATGTGGGCAAGGGCGGCTTCTTCCCGTATGGCGTGAACGGCGCGATCACGACGAGCACGCCGATGGCGACCCCGACGGCAAGCAACACCTAAGCCGGGTCTTCCAAGCAGAAAGGGGCTGCGCCGTTGCTCGCGATGAGCATGGGCGCAGCCCCGATCTTCTTAAGCAGCGATCGTCTTACATGGCATTCTGCAGATATCTGGACTTTGCCTGCACGAGCTGCTCGACTTCCATATCCTTCAGCGGGCGGGGGGTGCCGAGCTGATGAGCGACCAGGCAGATCTTGGCGTAATGCTCCACTGTCTCCATCTTGAGGAAGGCATCGAGCAGGCTGGAGCCGTAGGTGACGGCACCGTGGTTGGCCATCAGGATGGCCTCGTGGCGGGGGATCAGGTTCATGAGACTAGCGGCGACCTCGTCGGTGCCGGTGGTGGCATAGCAGGCGAGCGGGACGGCGCCGAGGGCCATCACGGCCTCCGAGCACAACGGTTCATCGAGCGCGCGGCCTGCGCAGGCAAAGGCGGTCGCGACCACCGGGTGGGAATGGATGACGGCCTGAACGTCGGGCCGCTGACGATAGATGGCCAGATGCATGCCAATCTCGCTGGTGACCTTCCTTGAGCCGGAGATCTGCCGGCCTTCGAGGTCGATCACGACCATGTCGCGGGACTGCAGCAGATATTTGCTGGCTCCGGTGGGGGTGGCGAGCAGGCGCTCCTCACCGAGCCGCACGGACAGGTTGCCGGAGGTACCGGGCATGAAGCCCAGCTTATGCAGCCATCTGCCGAAGCGGACGAGATCCCGCCTCAGCTCACCTTCGTGTTCGCGTACGGTGTCGATCAAGGCTACGCTCCTGTCTGTATCCCTCGCACCGATAGTATCCGGTGGAATGCGGTTTCGGTAATCCCTTTGCAAAAGGGAGCTGTGAATCGGCCGACCGGGGTTCCAAGGGCATCAAGGCCCTGCCCGATCCGACGATTTCGCGCGGAGAAAGATGGATTTAGGCAGCATGGCGTGAACGCCGACGTTGCCATCGACCAACTGCGTGATGTCAACGTCCACGGCCACGCTGGTGAGCATGTAGGCGTCGTCGCGGCTGAGGTGCTTCTCGTCCACGAGGAAGCGGATCATGTCCTTGACGGCCATCTCGGTGGCTTCCTTGAGGTCCGGGCTGAAGCCCATGCTGATGAAGTGGGTAGGGGTCTCGGCGCGCGGCCAGACGAGCGGCTGGTGCTTGTGGACGAAGAA
>CAXTCB010000179.1:0-4222 GCA_964242875.1 uncultured Acidobacteriaceae bacterium | reverse complement strand
CCGCATCACCCTCCCTCGATCGCGATCAGGTCTTCGACATCTTCCGTCGCTGGGGATACCTCCAGGCCTCGCTCGATCCACTCGGCCAATATCTCCCGCCCGAGCCCTTCCCGACGCCCGCACCCGAAGGTGACTTCGCCCGCGAAGCTCGTGCCTTCTACTGCGGAACCATCGCCTCCGAGTTCATGCACATCCCCAGTCCCGAGCAGCGCCAATGGATCGAGTCGCGTCTTGAAGCGCCCGCGCCGGAGGCCGATCAGGCCCGCGTCCTCTCCCAACTCATCCGCGCCGACGTCTTCGAGCAGGTCATCCAGGCTCGCTACCTCGGTACCAAGCGCTTCTCCCTCGAAGGCCTCACCGCCCTCATCCCCTTTCTCGATCAACTCCTTGACACATCTGCAACTAACGGCGTTACAAAAAGCATGCTCGCCATGAGTCATCGCGGCCGCCTCAACGTCATGGTCAACACCATCGGCCGCCTCGCGTCCGAGATCTTCACCAAGTTCGAAGACGTCGATCCCCGCTCCACCCTCGGCGGCGGCGATGTCAAGTACCACATCGGCGCGACCGGAACCTACAAGGCGCTCAACGGCCAGTCCCTCTCGCTCCATCTCGCCTCAAATCCCTCGCACCTTGAAGCCGTCGACCCCGTCGTCCTCGGCCGCGCCCGCGCCAAGCAGGAGCGTCTCGGCAAAGACGGCAAGCAGAAGGTTCTCCCCGTCATCATCCACGGAGACGCCGCCTTCGCCGGTCAGGGCATCGTCGCCGAAGTCCTCAACATGGCCACCCTCCCCGGCTACAACGTCGGCGGCACCGTCCACATCATCGTCAATAATCTGCTCGGCTTCACCGCCGTTCCCGAAGAGTCCAACTCCTCGCGCTTCGCCACCGATCTCGCCAAGCGCCTGCCGATCCCCATCTTCCACGTCAACGCCGAAGACCCTGACGCCGTCGTCCGCATCGCCGCGCTCGCCGCTGACTACCGCGCTACCTTCCACGCAGATATCGTCGTTGATCTCATCGGCTACCGCCGCCACGGCCACTCCGAGGTCGACGATCCCACCGTCACCCAGCCCCGTCGCTACGCCCTCATTAAAGATCGCAAGCCGCTCTCTGAGCTCTACGCCGAGCAGATCGGCGTCGATCCCAAACTCGAGATCACCGCCGTCCAGCAGGAATTTCTCGAGCAGCAGAAGATCGCCACTGGCGCCGATCACATCCCGCACCTCTCGAAGCTGCCCGACTACTGGGCGCCCTACCATGGCGGCGAGCTCCAGCCCTCCGACCTCGTCAAAACCGGCCTCCCCGCCGACCGCATCGACGCCCTCGTTCAGGGCCTCGTCCGCTACCCGGCAGACTTCAACATCCACGCCAAAGTCAAAAAGCTCTTCGAGCAGCGCGCCGAAATGGGAGCAGGCAAGCGCCCCTTCGACTACGGCATGGCCGAGCTCGTCGCCTTCGCCTCCCTCCTCGAGCAGGGAACGCCCGTCCGCCTCACCGGTCAGGACTCCGAGCGTGGCACCTTCAACCAGCGCCACTCCGTCATGGTCGACATCGAAACCGAGCGCAAGTTCTTCCCGCTCCAGCACCTCTCGAATACGCAGGCGCGCTTCGAGGTCTACAACTCGCTCCTCTCCGAAGCCGGCGTCCTCGGCTTTGAGTACGGCTTCGCCCGCGATTACCCCGAAGCCCTCGTCCTCTGGGAGGCACAGTTCGGCGACTTCGCCAACGGCGCGCAGATCATCATTGACCAGTTCATCGCCGCCAGCGAAGCCAAGTGGGGTCTGCTCTCCGGCGTCGTTATGCTCCTTCCCCATGGCTATGAGGGTCAGGGCCCGGAGCACTCCTCCGCTCGTATGGAGCGTTACCTCCAGCTCTGCGCCAATGACAACATGCAGATCTGCCAGCCCTCCACCGCCGCGCAGTACTTCCATCTCCTCCGCCGGCAGGCCATGCGTCTGTGGCGCAAGCCGCTCGTCGTCTTTACCCCGAAGAGCATGCTCCGTCACCCGGACGCCAGCTCCTCGCTCGCCGACTTCGCGGTGGACGGCTTCCAGAACGTCCTTCCCGACACCTCCGTCCAGAACCCCCGTCGCCTTCTCCTCTGCTCCGGAAAGATCGGCCACAACCTCCGCGTCGAGCGCGAAAAGCGCAAAGACACCTCGGTCGCCATCATCTTTCTCGAGCAGCTCTATCCCTGGCCCGAAGCCGAGCTCGAAGCCGCCCTCGATCAGCATCCTGACGCGCACGAGATCGTCTGGGTGCAGGAAGAGCCGGCCAACATGGGCGCGCACTTCTACGTCATGCCGCTGCTTCGCCGTCTCGCTCGCGATCGTGCCGTGCTCTCCGTCAAACGCAGTGCCGCCGCCAGCCCTGCCACCGGCTCGGCCAAGGCCCACGAACTCGAGGAAAAGACCCTTGTCGACGTTGCCTTCGGCAATCTTCGCTAAACACGCACCTGCTCCTCAGATGAAACGCACAGAACCATGCTCCACCCGAACACAATCCATCCTCAATCCGTCCACAATCCCATCCTCAAACGAGCAAACAGCAAGGCCCGGCATCTCTGCCGGGCCTTTGCTGATAGGAGGACGTTTGCGACGCAGCGCCTGGCTGCTCGTGTTCTATCGTTACGCGCGGCCCATCCGGCGGCGAACGGTACCCGCAGCGCCCAGAATGCCCGTTCCCAGAAGCACCAGGCTGGAAGGCTCGGGAACCGGTGAGTTCGCCGCGTTCGTCGAGTACACTGACGCGCCCTGCGCCTCTGAGTAGTCATAGGCAAACCGGTAATTCCCGGTCGTCCCGGTGAAGACAAAGTTGTCCGTGCGGGCCGCCGTCGCCCCCGGTGAGTTGATCACGGTTACGCCGTTCACCGCCATCACCGTCCCGTCATCGTGCGTCGCAGAGTAGGTCTGGCCGTTGACGAAGTACCCCGTTCCCGTAAACTGAAATACCGAAAAGTCCAGGTTCGATGCGCTCGTGTAGCCATTGGCATACGTGAGCGTCTGTACCGTGCTGTTCGATCCCAGAAAGCCGCCGATCGTGTTTGCCGACCCGTTGCTGTTCGTGAACGAAAGCGTGCTTGTCTGAAACGTCGCGCATACTGTTCCGGAAACCGTCGCGCCGGGGGCCGGCGTGTTGCTCGCGTCGCTCGTCGAAACACCGCAGTAGATGGTCCCGCTGATCGCGTCCGCGTGGGCGGTCATCGAAGCGGTGAACATCAGGGCCAGAACAGAAAGAAGGGCAGTGGGGAGAAAGCGCATCAGAGAAATCCTCGGGGTCAAGTTGTCTTCGTGCTATCGCACTTGCTTATAGCTATTGCAGCTGAGGTGCCAAAGGTGCGGACCCGAAAAGTGCCTTGGTTTGCATCAAAACCTGTGCAACGCGGGGCCCAGAACAGCAAAAAAGAAATCCTTTTCCTTTTCTTCGCCTGTTGGGAGGGCAACTTCCTTCCACACAACACTTACAGCAGTAAGGTAATTGCCGAAAGTTCAGCAAAGTGATTACCTTAGCGCAAGGAGGTAACCATCTCGGGCGACAGCCGCGGTTACCATTCCATCCCGAGAAGCCTCCAGAGCGTCTCGCCTTTCCTTCTCCGGCACCGCATCGAAACACCCATGAACCCCATTGCATCCTCCCCGGATCTCCTCCCCACTCATTTAGAACCCGAGCCCTCCCGTCGCACCTTCCTGCGAGGCGCCACCACCGCCCTCGCCGCGGCCAGTCTCGCGCCTCTCGCATCCGCCCAGAACGCCCCCCCGCCCTCCGGCACGTCCAACTCCCAGGACGCCGTCCAACTCCCCCAGCTTCATGCCCCCACCGAAGCTGCTGAGAAAACGCCCGGTCCCTTTGAAGCCCCTGCGCAGCGCACCGGCTTTGCCGTCGTCGGTCTCGGCACTCTCGCCCTCAACCAGATCCTCCCCGCCTTCGCCAAAAGCAAGAACTGCCGGGTCACCGCCCTCGTCAGCGGAGACCGCGAAAAATCCCGCAAGATCGCCGCCCAGTACGGTATCCCGGACCGCTCCCTCTACGATTACAAGACCTACGATCAGCTCGCGGGGAACCCCGACGTCCAGGTCATCTACATCGTCCTTCCCAACAGCATGCACGCCGAGTTTGTCCTCCGCGGTGCCAGGGCAGGCAAGCACATCCTTTGCGAAAAACCCATGGCCACCAATGTCAAGGATTGCGAGCGCATGATCGCCGCCTGCAAGGCCGCCAA
>CAXTCB010000178.1:0-4242 GCA_964242875.1 uncultured Acidobacteriaceae bacterium | reverse complement strand
GGCCCTGCGTCCACCAGTTGGCGGTGTAGTTGATCTTGTTGAGGCTGGCGGTCTGGCCGCCGGTGTAGGCGGTGCTGGCGTTCCAGGCGGTGGAGCAGGTGGCGGCAAGGGCGGAGGGAAGGGCCAGGGCGCTGAGGGCCGTGGCGAACAGAAGGCTGCGAAGAGGCATCACGAGGATCTCCTTGAGGCTCGGCTGGGGTGCGTGAGTTCCTGCCGGGCCTGACGCCGTGGCGGCGCGAGGGTCCCGGAGAACAGGCACGGTTCGTGTCAGCCTGGGAGATGCAGGTGGAGCGAACGGCAGGGACGGCAGGGGGATGCGGGCCGGCGGCGTGGGTCGTGCGGGGGTTGCGATCGCCCGCCGGTCTCGCGTTGCGCCGATCTGGTTCGCGAAGGGAAAGCCTGGCTCCGCGGAACCGCACAACGGTATCACGCGGACGGGTCCGGTGGGACGGGGGGTTCAGCGGATTCTGAACGGGATGGGGTCTCGTTAGGGTGTGGCCGCGACCAGCTCGGCGACCGGGCCGACGGCCATGTTGCGCAGGGCGGCGGGGGTAAAGGCGTCGAGGGTCTTGAGCTCGGCCTGGAGATGCGCAGGGTTGCCGGATTTGCCCTTGCCGTGGCCTTCCAGGCGATCGAGCGCCGCAAGACCGATAGCGGCGGTACGGGAGACGTTTCCGGAGACGGGGGCAAGCTCGGTGAGGAGCGGGTTGCCCTCGAGCGAAGGGGCGAGCGCGGCGTCGTTGCCGGCCCAGAGGGCAAGGCGGGAGCGAAGCTCAGCGTGCTGTGCGGGGGTGGCGGCGCCGGTGGCGACGGCGTGGGCGAGATCGGCGACGAGGCGGGCGGTGTCGCTCTCGGCGGGGATGGCGTCGGTCATGTGGATGAGGGGACGGATCTGGTCATAGGCCTGGCCGGGGACGGACTCGCGGGTGTAATCGAGCGGCGGCTGCACGGCGGTGGCGAGGATCAGGAGGCGATCGATGGCGGAGCTTCCGGCGATGCGTTCGAGCATGTCGCGCTGGACGCCGCCGTTGGGGACGCCGGCGAGGCGGAGCTGATGCGAGACCCAAGGGAGGCGGGCGTACATGGCGGGGACATCGCGGACGGACTGCGGGGACCAGAAGCGCTCGGCGATGGCGGCGGAGCGAGGCCAGACGCGGTTGCTGAGGATCTCGGGGGTGATGTATTCGGTCCACTCGGTGGTTTCGCCGCCGAGGATACGGGCCTCCTGCTCGGGGGAGAGGTGCTCGGGGACGTCGACGCCTTTGGCGGTGGGATCTTTGGGATCGAGCGGCGGGAGGACGACGGGGTCGACCAGATAGTGCTGCGATGCGGGCTGGTTGAGGTCGATGTAATAGCCGGCGGAGAGGATGCCGCGATTGCCGCGAGCGGCGGCCTGGAAGAGGCTGCGCTGGCCGCGCCAGGACTGGATGACGACGTCTTTCGGTGTGTCGGGTTGGAGGACCTCGTCCCAGCCGATGGAGATCTTGCCATGCCTGGTGACGAGCTTCTGGACGCGGCCGGTGAAGTAGGCCTGGAGCGCGGGATCGCTCTTGAGGTTGTGGGCCTTCATGAACTGCTGCACGTGCGGGGTGACGTCCCACTGCTTGCCGTCGCATTCGTCGCCGCCGATGTGGAAGTAGTGATCGGGAAAGAGCGCGATCATCTCGCCGAGGAAGACGTCGAGGAAGCGGTAGACCTCTTCGCGGGTGGGGTCCATGGCGGCGTCCTGTTTGGGGTCGGGACGCTCGAAATCATCGACGGTGAAGTGGTGGACGATGGTGTAGGGGCCGGGCAGGGCGGCGAGCTGCGGGTAGCCGACGAACCAGGAGCGGGCGTGGCCGGGGATGTCGAACTCGGGAACGACGCGGATGCCGCGATCGCGGGCGTAGGCGACGACCTCGCGGATCTGGGCCTGGGTGTAGAAGTGGCCGTCAGAGCCCATCTCCTGGAGCTTCGGGAAGCGGTGGCTTTCGGCGCGGAAGCCCTGGTCGTCGCTGAGGTGCCAATGGAGGACGTTGAGTTTGACCAGCTCCATGGCATCGAGCTGCTGGAGGACCTGCGGCATGGGCTGGAAGTGCCGGGAGGAGTCCAGCATCAGACCGCGCCAGGCGAAGCGGGGCTTGTCACGGATTGTGACTGCATTGAGCACAAATCCGGTGCTGCCGGGGTGGATGAGCTGAAGGAAGGTCTGCAGGCCGTGAAGGACGCCGAGGGGGTTGGGCGCGGTGAGGGTGGCGCCGGCGGCGGTGACTTCAAGGGCGTAGGACTCGTCTTCGCCGAGCTCCTGCACGGGCTTGCCGGGGCCGGTGGTGTGCACGGTGAGGACGGCGCGGGGATCCTCTTTGCGAGGAATGAGGATGAGGCCGGTCTGCTGCGCGAGGCGCTGCTCGAAACGGGTGACGGCGCGGGTGAGCCGCTCTTCACGGTAGCCTTCGAGCGCGACGGTGAAGTTGCCGTTGAGCTGCATTGTGCCGGTGCCGGGCTCCATGCTGGCGGGCAGCGGCATGAGGGCGGGAGCGACGGAGGCGGGAAGCGCGGGTGGGGAGAGCGGCGCGATGGCGGCGTGCGGATCCTGGGCCGCGGCCGGGCGGGAGAGGTCTGCGGCGAGCAGCGCAACGGCAGAGACGGCAAGCAGACGACGTGGACCAACCCTCCAGCTATGCATCGGATCTCCTGGTGTATGGCGTTGTGACGATATCTCTGCGCATGGTACATGGTTTGAGCGGGGCGGCTGCACAGCGTGCGGCTGGAAGCGGGGGTAGACGCACGAGAGGCCCTCGCATGGAGGGCCTTCGGCATTTGTAGCGGTGCGGGGTGTTTATTTGCCGGACTTCCTTTCCTTTGGCGGCGCGATCTTTACCACCTCGGGGGCGGCTTCTTTTTCGTCTTCCTCGCTCTTCTCTTCAGACTCCTTCTCTTCGGGGTCTTTCTCCTTTTCTTCCTCTTCCTCGTCGTCTTCCTCGTTTTCCTGCGCGAGGGCGGCTTTCAGGATGGCGGGGGCACTGCCGAGGACATTCTTGGCTGCGGTCTTTTCCTCGTTGAGGGTCTCGGTCAGGAGAGCGACGATCTCTTTTTCCTTGAGGGCCTTGGCGATGGCGAGGGCGGCGGTGTAGCCGGCGATCTCGTAGTGCTCCACGCGGAGCGAGGCGCCGAGGATGCCGGCGTCTTTGAGGGCGCCTTCGGAGTCTTCTTCGAGGGCCTCGGTGACTTCCTTGATGCAGCCTTCCATGCCGTTGCAGTGCTGGCCGGTGGGCTTTTTGCCGATGTGGCCGAAGACCTCGCGGAGGCGCAGGACCTGGCCTTTGGTCTGCTCGAGATGCTCCTTGACGCTGGCCTTCATGTTGGGGTCAGAGAGGGCTTTGATGGTTTTGGGCAGGGCTTTTACCAGTTGATTTTCGGCGCTGTACAGGTCGCGAAGTTCATCGATCAGGACTTCTTTGAGGCTCATGGCTGGGATCTCCTTGCGGTTGTGATGCAGGGGAGCGTGGCGGCGCAGGAGATGTTTTTGCAGGCCAGAGAGATGACATGAGGGCAGGCGCGGTCTTAGGCTGAGCGACAGGAGATCTGCCATGGAGAAGCGGCCGCCGTTTCCGCCGTACACGACCGAGACCGCGCTTGAGAAGGTGCGCGCGGCGGAGGATGCGTGGAACTCGCGCGATCCGGAGACGGTGGCGCTGGCGTACACGGTGGATTCGCAGTGGCGGAACCGGACGGAGTTTGTGACGGGCCGCGCGGAGATTGCCGCGTTTCTGCGGCGCAAGTGGGAGCGCGAGCTCGAGTACCGGCTGGTGAAGGAGCTGTGGGGTAACAAGGAGAACCGGATGGCGGTGCGGTTCTGCTACGAGTGGCACGATGCAGCGGGGCAGTGGTTTCGGTCGTATGGGACGGAGCTGTGGGAGTTTGCGGAGAACGGACTGATGCGGGCGCGGCACGCCAGCATTAATGATCTGGCGATTGCGGAGGCGGAGCGGACGTTTCGCTGGGAGCTGGGGAAGCGGCCGGAGGGGCATCCGGGGTTGTCGGAGATGGGGCTGTAGGCGGAGGTTTTCGCGTCGCTGCGCTCCGTCGGGAAGGGCGAAATGCGGGGATCCTTCCGCTTCGCTCAGGATGACAACGAAAGGCGAGGGTGGTCGGCGCGGAGTCAGGCGGTCGTGACGGAATCAAGCAGCCGGGCGGAGCCTGCCGTTTCAGGGGCGGGTGGCCCAGGCGAGGCCGTCGGGTTCGCCGCCGGCGTCGATGCGG
>CAXTCB010000177.1:0-4337 GCA_964242875.1 uncultured Acidobacteriaceae bacterium | reverse complement strand
GTGGCTCCGGCGTAGTTAATCGAATGCGGGCCTAATCCGGATAAAGCACACATGGACAGCCCCTTAGGGGCGATCATGATGTATGACCCTCGATAACGATCCTCGTATTCTCTCCGCGGAACGACTTAGTCGCGGGATCGTCATCGCCTTTGATGATGGTCGCTGCGCTTTCTTCTCAGACGCGCTTCTCTACGCAACCTTGCAGCAGGCAGAAGAGAGGGACGACCACAAGGTCGAATGGTAATCGCCCCTCACTGCGGCGCCTGCGGGTCAAACAACGAAGCCCGTATCAAAGTCCGCGAGACTCTCCAGGTGATCCCGAACCACCCGGTAGCACTCGCAGGCCTCCTTCTCTAAGCCCTTGGAATCAAGAACCCGGATGTGTCCGCGGCTGTAGTCAACCAGGCCCTTGGCCTTGAAGGCACTCGCCGCAATCGACACCGTGGAGCGCGTACTCCCCAGCATCTCCGACACAAACTCCTGCGCCATCTCCAGCCGGTCCCGCTTCGCTCGATCACAGCAGATCAGCAGCCATCGCGCCAGGCGCTGCTCGTGCGAGTGTCGCGCATTGCACGCCGCATTCTGCGTCGATTGCGTCAACTGTGCCTGCACGTATCGCAGGGCAAGCGCGTGAAACTCCCCGTTCTTCGCAAACTCCTTTGCCGCAGCCCTCACGGGAGACACAAAGCCGCGCCCCGCCAGTTGCATGAAGATCCGGTTCAGGCTGTGCTTGGTTCCCATCAGCGCGGAGATCCCGATCGCTGACTCATAACCGAACATGCTCACCTCTACCTGTGAGCCGTCCTCAAAGAGAGTCGTCATCGACCCGATCCCCTCTTCGATGAAATAAATATGTTCGATCGGCCGGCCGGGAATCTCCAGATCCCGCTTTAATTCCAGCTCTATCGGTCGAAGTTGCAGCGCTTCCAGGATCTGCGGATCTAAATGCCGCAGCAGTGTGTTCTTGAATGGACCTGCGTGCAAGGTCTGGTCCCTCATTTCAAAGTTATGATGCAAGCGTCTTTGCAGGAAGTATGTAGTTCCCGGAGGAAAATGGCAAGCCTGCATCGCCAGCTTTTTCCTCAGAAATCGCAATCCGAAAGTGTGCGATCGCACAGACGCTTCTCAGGATCTGGCTGCAGGCTATAGCGAGTATCTGTCCCGCACCCATCTCTTACTTCCCACATCTACGGTCGCAAGACTACCCACGCAGTCACGCAGAGGAACGCCGTCATGGAGAAGCTGATGCCCCGAACAGCCAAAAACTCAAACGCCCATATCCCGGTCTCCTGCTCCCTCCGGCAGGCCAAGCGCATCCTTCTCGTCGACGACGATGTCATGGTGCTCGGTCTCTTCGAAGCCGTCCTTACCGAGGCCGGCTACTCTGTCGTCGCCTGTTCAAGCGGTGTCGCGGCCATCAAACACTTTCGTCCCCACCATCGCTTCGATCTGCTGATGACCGACTTCCAGATGCCCTTGATGAACGGAATCACGCTCGCCAATCTCCTCACGGGCGTCTCCAGGCACCTCCGCGTGCTGATCGTCTCGGGATCACTGACCGACGAGATCGCCCTTTGGGAGCTGTGGCGGAAGAACTGGTGCTTTCTCGCAAAACCCGTCGGTGTACCGCTGCTCCTCAAGACCATCGATCAGCTCTGCGGTCTCGCACCGATCCAGATGGCTGAGCTCAGCACAATGCCCGGCCGTCCGTCGCTGGTCGAAAACTAACCACCGTCCCGCCGCGTCGGGCTGCGCTCGCCCGAGGATCCTCCTCACAGGGGGCAGCCCTCCCCCGCGGCAGCGCCGGCGTGTTTCTCGGCAAACTCGTGCTTCGCGCGACACCCCTCTTGCCGGGGTACCACCGCTGCGCATGTCCAGAGATCTTCCCCATCAGGTCACACTCAGGGACCTTGAGCTTCAGGAGCCTACTCCTTCCCTGGGGGCGCAGCGCCCGCGGGTTGCTTCGGCAAGTGCACCAGGGTAACCATCATCAAAAGAACGAGCTTTATTTCTCAATCCATCAAAATACCTGCAGAACCTGCGCCCGTATGCGCTATGGTGAGTCACCCGGTTGCACCCACCTTTTCTAACTCTGGGCCTGCCGCCCCCGCCTCTCCCGCGGAAGCCGCAGTGAGTGCCGGAAGTTTAACGTTCGTTCCAGCATAGGTCGCCTCAGGCATCGCTCTGCGCTGTCTCGCTTCAAGACCGTCATGAACCCGCGCGCGTTGAGGGGAAGAACTCCCTCACCGCGCACAGTTCACGCTCCCGAACGCTCCACCCCGAACAATCCGTCGCACCTCCTGGCCAGCCTTCCACCCGCTGCGTCCAGCCGATCGCACGCGTCAGCTCCTAAGTCCAGAGGGACTTCTACTTCCATGCCCACCTATCTCGCCCGTCTCCTTGGTTCTCCCCTGCCTGCTACGCCTCCCGATGCTGAGGAGCGGTCCGCAGCCCGCCTCCGACCGCTGGTCCGCGGTCTCTTCGCCGCGGCTCTCTGCGCCTGCGTCGTCTACCCCGTCGCCGCGCAGCAAACCCTCGCCACCGCCAGCGTTGTGCAACAGGCCAACGCGCACCTCACGGAGGCGGCGGAGAGTGGAGCCGCGGCAACCCCGCAGACCCGCGCAACCCTCGCCGCGCGTCGCACAGCGCTCGAGCAGGTCTTCGAAACCGCGCCAGCCACCGCCCGCAGCTATGCCCTCGATGCAAAGACCAGAGACGCCCTGCTCAAAGCCGATCCAACCTACGCCGCCCTCATCGAGCAGGATGTTCCACTCACCGGCGAGCTCGCCGTCACCGTCCAGGACAACCTCAAAGCGCGCACCTCGCAGACCGTCTACAGCCTCCACACCTACACCGGCGACCTCGACATCTCCTTCGTGAAGCAGCCCGCAAACCTCAAGGGGCTGGCCCACCACCAGGTCACCCTCACCGGTCTCAGCTTCCCCCACCTCATCGCCGCCGAGACCATCCGTGGAGCCACCCTCGCGGAAGCCGAGGCCTGCAGCGTCGCCGCTCCGGCCGCCCGCATGTCTGTGCTCAGCAGCGCCCACGCCCAGACTGTCCCGCCCTTCACCGGCCCCGGTGTCACCACCACCGCGCCCACGGCCTGCAGCGACCTCGGCCCGCAGAACACCGCCGTCATCATCCTCAACATGCCCAGCACCCCCGCCTCGCCAGGCACTCCCGCGTCCTCAACCCCGCTCACCATCCAGGCGCCCTATAACACCCAGGCCTACTACAACGACCTGATGAATCCCGGCAAGACCCCCAACGTCTCCAGCTTCACCAGCGAGACCTCCTTCGGGCAGGCCACCTACGCCACCGATGTCTACGGCCCCTTCATGCTGCCACAGGCCTACGCCTGCACCCCCGGATCGGCAATCTTCAGCGCGGGAGAAGCGGCTGTGGTCGCGGCCGGCATCGACGTCTCGAAATACAACCGCTTCATCTACGTCGTTCCAGTCAACTCCTGCACGTACGACGGTCTGGGCACACTCCCCTGCATCACGGCCGACAGCATGATCCCGCACGAGCACTCGAACATGATCTACACCATCCCCCAGACCTACAACGCCAGCACCGCCGGCCCAACCGACTCCGGCGGCATCAACTACGACTTCCTGGTTCTCGCGCACGAGGGCGGCCACAACCTCGGTCTGAACCACAGCAACACTCTCGACTTCGGCACCGGCCTCACCCTCGGCCCGATCGACTTCGGCACCACCAACCCCGGCACCGTCAGCGGTCATCCGTCTGCGGAAGCTCAGGTCACCAATCCCGCTGGCTCGACCTCCATCTCCGCCGTCAACACGGAGTATGGCGATCCCTTCCCCATCATGGCCGGCATCGGCTTCATGCCCTACAACGCCGAACATCGCTACGACATCCTGGGCTGGATCCCAGCCTCTGGCGAACAGGATGTCACCGCCTCCGGCTCCTTCTCGATCGCTCCGACCGAGGCGACCTCCGGTCTTCGCTCCCTGCATGTCCTCCGCGACGCCACCTCCGACTCGTGGATGTGGCTTGAGTACCACCAGCCCCAGGGCGTCTACACCAACTACGCGCTTCCCCTCGAACCCGCAAATAATACCTACACCGCCGGCTTGGAGCTGCTCTACGCCACCGCCTCTCTCGATGCCGGGAAGACCTACCTTCTCGACACCACCCCCACCTCGTCCACCAATAACTTTGCCGACGCCTTTCTCGCGGACGGCGTGACCTGGTCCGATCCCTATTCGCTCCTCACCATCACCTCAGGCTCGCAGACCTCGAGCGCCATGCCCGTCACCGTCAGCTACGACACCGCCTGCGCCGCACCTGTGCTCAGCGCGTCCACA
>CAXTCB010000176.1:0-4350 GCA_964242875.1 uncultured Acidobacteriaceae bacterium | reverse complement strand
AGGACCTGCTGGAGGGCGCGGACATGCTGCTGATGAAGCCGGGCATGCCGTACCTGGATGTGATTCGCGAGGCGAGGAACCGGTTCGATGTGCCGATGGGAGCGTACCAGGTGTCGGGCGAGTACGCGATGCTGCACGCGGCGTTTGAGCGCGGGTGGCTGGAGCCGGAGCGGGCGATGATGGAGTCGCTGGTGGGGCTGCGACGGGCGGGGGCGGAGTTTATCGTGACGTACTTCGCGAAGGATGCGGCAAGGGTGCTGGGATGAGTGGCACCGAGCACAGGCCGCTCGGCCGCGATGCCTGCCGGGCAGCGTGGGCACGACACGCGCGGGTGGAGATGGCGCTCTGGGTGATCTTGGCAGCGTTTCTGGTCATGGATGGATTGCTGGTGACCGGGGTGTTGCCGGTGCGGCGAGAGGTCATGGCGGGCGGAGGTGTCTTGGTTCTTGCGCTGATGGTTCTCGGGGTAGCGCACCGGCAGTTTCGCTGTCCGCGCTGTGGAAGGCGGTTCGATCTCGTTGGAAAGAGTGGCTGGCGGCATAACAGCCTGGCGCGGAGCTGCGGGAACTGCGGCCTGAAGAAGGGCCAATGCGAGGGTCTGGAGAGCTAAGCTTCGTCCAGTTCGGCGAAGAGGTCGGCGAGGCTGACGGCGATGGGGGTGTTGGGGATGCGGAGGGTGCCGTCCTGCGGTTGCAGGAAGCCCTGGGTGGAGGCGAGCCAGCCGCGGCGCTTCCAGGGGTCGATGGCCCAGATGTGCTGCACGCCAAGACCGGCGTAGTCGTCGACGCGTTCCTGGAGATCGCCGAGGAAGTCGTCTTGCGAGAGGATCTCGATGCAGAGCAGCGGCGGGAAGCGGACGATGGGGTCGCGTGGGTCAGAGCTGCGGAGAATGCAGAGGTCCGGTATGCGGAAGTGAGTGGCAGAGGTCTGGACGCGTTGCTCCGGGAGAACGCGGACCTGCCAATCCTGGCGATGATTGCCGAAGATGCGGGAGAGGATGCCCTGGATGAGGGCGTGGGGCTGCTCGCCGCTGTTGCGCTCCTTGAGGACGCCGTCGAGGAAGTCGCGGTCGGGCCGGTAGGTGGTGGCGAGGTACTCGGAGACGGGAATGAGCGTCACGCTGGCCATGTGGGTAGTATCGCGCGTTGCGGTTCGGTGAGGAAGAGCCTTCTTCTGTAGCGGCATGGATGCGGCGTGTGCCGTGCGCCGAAATCAGGGCTTGCGAATCCAATAGAATAGACAGGCGAGTTCAGGAATGGAGCATTTCCTTGGCAGAGACAGTGTTTGATCTGGTAGTGGTGGGCGGCGGGCCGGCGGGGTACACGTGTGCGATTCGGGCGGCGCAGTATGGGCAGAAGGTGGCGCTGATCGAGAAGACGGACAAGCTGGGCGGGACCTGCCTGCACTGGGGCTGCATTCCGACGAAGTCGATGCTGTTTTCAGCCGAGCTGTGGGATCACCTGAAGCATGCGGACCGGTACGGCATCGAGGTGGTGGAGCCGAAGGTGAATTGGCAGGGCGTGCTGGCGCGCAAGAATGACGTGATTACGAAGCACACCAAGGGTCTCGAGTTCCTGATGAAGAAGAACAAGATCACGACCTTCCAGGGCTATGGGCGGCTGACCGGGCCGGCGAAAGAGGGCGTGCACACGATCGACGTGGATCGCGACGGCAAGAAGGAGCAGGTGCGGGGCAAGAAGGTGGTGATCGCGACGGGCTCGGATGCGCGGATGCTGCCGGGGTACACGCCGGACTCGACCGTGATGACGAACATGGAGATTCTGGAGATCCAGAGCGTGCCGAAGTCGATGATTGTGATCGGATCGGGAGCCGTGGGTGTGGAGTTTGCGTCGGTCTTCCAGAGCTTCGGGTCGAAGGTGACGATCATTGAAGCCTTGCCGCGCATTGTGAACGCCGAAGACGCGGACGTCTCGAAGGAGCTGCAGCGGCTGTACAAGAAGCGCGGCATCGACGTGCATGTGTCGGCGAAGGTCGACAAGATCGAGAAGACGGCGGAGGGTGCGAACGTTCACTTCACGAAGTCGGACGGCAAGGGCGAGGTGATGTCTGCCGAAAAGGTGCTGGTAGCGGTAGGGCGCGCGCCGAGGACGACCGATATCGGGCTTGAGTCGACGAACATCAAGCCAGATCGTGGCTTCATCATGACGAATGAGTGGATGGAGACGACGGAGCCGGGGGTGTACGCGATTGGTGACATCGTCGGCGGGCTGCCGCAGCTGGCGCATGTGGGCGCGATGGCTGGGCTGGTAGTGGCGGCGAAGCTTTCGGGCAAGTACGCGCGGCCGGTGCGGCGCGACCGGATCCCGGGCTGCACGTACTGTGATCCACAGATTGGGTCGGTCGGACTGACGGAGGCGCAGGCCAAGGAGAAGGGCTTTCAGGTGAAGGTGGGCAAGTTTCCCTTTGTCGGCAACTCGAAGGCGACGATTCTGGATGCGCATGACGGCTTCGTGAAGGTGGTGGCAGACGCGAAGTACGGCGAGGTGCTGGGCGTGCACATCATCGGGCCGAATGCGACGGAGCTGATCGCGGAGAGCGTGACGGCGATGGAGCTGGAGGCGACGATCGAGGAGCTGATGTTTACGATCCACGCGCATCCGACGCTGGCCGAGAGCATGCTGGACGGCTTTGCGAGCGTTGAAGGTATGGCGGTCAACGTCTAGCGCGGCGATGACGGACGCGGCGAGATTGATCCAGGTGGTGTCGCTGGGGCGTATCCCGTACGAGGCGGGTCTGGAGGCACAGGCCCGCGTCGTGACGGCGCGGCAATGTGGGACGATTGCGGATACGGTTCTGTTGATGGAGCATGAGCCGGTGCTGACGCTGGGCAGGAACTCCGATCGCGCGAACATCGTCGCGACGGACGACTTTTTGGCAGCGCATGGGATCGAGGTTCATGAGATCAAGCGCGGTGGCGACGTGACGTATCACGGGCCGGGGCAGCTGGTGGGCTACCCGATCTTCGACTTGCGCGGCGATCTGCCGGGGAAACGTGGTCCGCATCTCGGGCCCGTCGACTTTATGCGGTTGCTTGAGGAGGTGCTCATACGGACCTGCTCGGAGTTCGGTCTGCCGGCGCAGCGCATCGCGAAGCGTACGGGCGTGTGGACCTTTGCGGGCGGCTCGCACAGTGAGCGCAAGATCGCCGCGCTGGGCGTTCATGTGGCACGGGGTGTCACCTCGCACGGCTTCGCGCTGAATGTGACGACGGACTTGCGGGACTTCGAGTGGATTGTGCCGTGCGGGATTGCGGATCGTGGTGTGACGTCACTCGAACTCGAGGCGGATCCAGAGACCGACCCCACGATGGAGCGCGCGACAAACCATGTGCTGAAGAGCTTTAGCCACGTCTTCGGCAGACAGATTGTCTTTGCGGAGTCTGTTGACGCGCTACTTGGAAGTGGCTCAGCGTAACAGCCGGCGACCGAGCCATCCCCGTATAATCTGTGTGCTGGCCCCGCGCCGAACCGAGCGCGCCCCGTCGAAGAGGAGACTCATGCCGACCGAAGTTGTTATGCCCCAGATGGGCGAGTCCATCACAGAAGGAACCATCACGAAGTGGCTGAAGAAACCGGGCGAGCGCGTGGAGCGTGATGAGCCGCTGTTTGAGATCTCGACCGACAAGGTCGACGCGGAGATCCCATCGCCCTCCGCTGGAACGCTTGAAGAGATCAAGGTGCAAGAGGGTGCGACTGTCGGGATCAATACGGTGGTGTGCACGCTGGGTGAGAACGGGTCTGGATCGGCGACGCCCTCCGCCGCATCGACAGGTACGGAGACAGCGGGATCACCGTCTGCCGATACGACGGAGGCTGCCGCCATTGACGCACCCGCCGCGAAGCAGGGCAATCCGGCGGCGGCGCCGGGTACAGAATCCGGAGCGGCGGTGCCCGCACCAGAGGCAACCAGCGGACCCGCAACCGAGGTGCTCATGCCGCAGATGGGCGAGTCCATCACGGAAGGCACGATTACGAAATGGCTGAAGAAGGTGGGCGACAGCGTCCAGCGGGACGAGCCGATCTTTGAGATCTCGACCGACAAGGTGGACGCGGAGATTCCGTCACCCGTCGCCGGCAAGCTGGCAGAGATCAAGGTGCAGGAAGGCCAGACAGTCACGATCAACACGGTCGTCGCTTTGATTGGCGGAGCAGGCACGGCTTCTGCGCCCGCAGCCCAGCCGGCGCCCGCACAAGCTTCCGTTCCACAGGCCGCGCCTGCAGCGCAGCAGAACGGCAAGCCTTCGGCTGCACCCGTGAATACTCCGAGTGCGTCGCAGGGCGAGCCACAGCGATCCTCGCCGCTTGTCCGCAAAATTGCCAAGGACAACAA
>CAXTCB010000175.1:0-4380 GCA_964242875.1 uncultured Acidobacteriaceae bacterium | reverse complement strand
TGCTGGAAGCCGTAGAGGCTGTTTACTGCAGGTCGGATTTCAGCTCCATAACGGCGATGCGGCCGTCGGAGAAGAAGGAGCCGCCGGTGGCGGTTTTGGCGGTGCGGAGCGGGTCTGCGGGAGTGACATAGGCGGCGCTCGAGAAGGCGCCGGTGGCGTCGAAGCTGTCGACGAGGAACTTTCGTTCGACATCGATATTGGGATCGATCTTGTGCGTGGTGCCGTTGTTGCGCTGATCGCGCTCGAAGCCGATGTCGTGGGTCGCGGAACCTACCCAGAGTTGACGGCCGTTGACGAGCTCCGGGCTTTTCCAGACGCGCAGATGGTGGCGCTCTGCGGCTACGGTGAGTGGATCGGCACGGGCAAAGGAGAGATCCTGCGGTCGGCCGAAGAGGAAGAGGGTGCTCATGGGCATCTCGACGTAGGCCTGGTGGCTGAGGGTGGAGAGCAGGCCGTGGAGGACGGCGGTCTGGGTGTTCTTATCGACGGCGACCCAACCGGCGTTCTTGAAGGCGGCCTGAACCTGGGCTTCTGTGCCGATGAGGCCGAAATTCACCATATCGCCGGGAGCTCCGGCTTCGTCTCCTACGCGGCGAGGGATGGCGGCGAAGAGCTGCGGGGAGAGCGCGGCGGAGATGGGCACAGCGACGGCTGCCGCGGGGCGTGCGGGGGAGACGGCCGGGGTGGTCGCAGGCCGGATTGTGACCTTGAAGTCTCCCGTGCCGGTGAGATCGTCGGTGAGATTGGTGCGCAGATAAAGGTGGCCGCTGGTAGGCATGACGGCGTCGGCTTTCGCGCCGAGGAGAAAGGGGACGGAGGCGCCGAGATCGCTGACGCGACCGATGAGCGCGCCGGTGTTGGCCTGGTTGAGCGGGAACTGGCGAAGAAGATCCTTCCAGCCGCGATCAAGGCCGTCGGCGGTGACGGCCCGCCCGTCGGCGAGGGTGATGGAGCCGGTTGTTGTGATGCTGAGGTGCTCGCCGCCGACGACACTGAGGCCGGAGTCGAGCCACTCCTTGCCGGTGACGGAGAGTTCGTAGACTTTTTTGCGGCTGTCGGTTGGGATCGCGGCTGCGCCCGTGGCTGGATCGCGCATGCTGATGATTGGTTCGACGGCCTGCGGAGTTGCGGCGGCGGCTGGTGCGACGGTCTGGGCAGGGGCATTGCGGCTGGCAACGGGCGGAGCGAGGGCCAGCACTGTAATCAAGCAGATGCGCCCCGTCAACCCCCCGAAGGTTAGGGATTGCTTAGGAAAAATTCCTATAAAGTAGCTCATGTCGCCGTGCCTGCCCCGATGCATAGTGCCGCTTGCTCCCCTGCCATGAAGACGAGATCCCCCTCCAAGCCGCTGCGGTTGATGTTGAGTTTGATGCTGGCTCCCGTGTCGCTGCTGCTGGCAGGATGCCAGGCGGTTGTGAGCAGCCCGACGGCGTCGCAGGTGCGCATCATCGCAGCTTCGCCGGACGCTCCCGGTCTGGACATGTACCTGAACAACAATATCCTGGCGTATAACCTCGGCTTCGGATCGGTGACGTCGTACATCTCCGTCAATGCTGGAACGGATACGATCAGCGCGGACACGGCTGGCACGAAGCAGGTACTGGTCTCGGCGAAGAACACCTTTGTCACTTCGAACCAGTACACAGTGCTGATCGGCAATGTGGCGGCGAGCCTGCAAGAGCTGGTGTTGAAGGATCAGGCGCAGGCAGCGCCTTCCGGGCAGATCTCGCTGCGCTTTATCGACCAGGCGACGCAGATCGGGGCGGTTGATATCTACCTGGTGCCGATGGGGCAAAAGTTTACGGCAGTCACCCCCCTGATCACGAATCTGACGTTTGGCAACGCGCCGTCGTACCTGAATGTACCGACGGGAACCTACACGCTGGTGGTGGTTCCTGCTGGAACGGTACCGACGAGTATGACGGTGGCGACGTACACCGGGGCACAGGTGGCTTATGCGGGTGGATCCGCGACGACGATTGTTCTGCTCGATCAGCAGCTGGTGACGACGCCGGGAGTGCAGATCATTTCGGCGACGGACTATATCTCCCCAGCGGCGACCGCTCCGGCGGCGATCTCTCCGGCGGCGACGAACTGAGGTAACTCCGAAGGGCAGGAGAAGTTGCGGGCGCAAGCAGCACTATATTCTTGCGCGCACGCGCAACACGCGCGGAAGAGGCGTGTCCTTTGAGACGTAGGCAGTGCTGGACGATCTCACACACTCGCGCTGCTCCAAGGAGAAACCCCGATGAAACTTGCAACTTTTGCCCTGATTGCCACCGTTGGAATCACCCCATTTGTCGCGATGGCTCAGACTGTTTCGACCGTGCCTGTTCCCCCCGCGCAGACACCGACGCCGGGACGGAACGATACAAACATCAACCAGCGCAAGAGCGCACAGCAGCAGCGAATTGCCAACGGCGTGAGCAGCGGACAGATGACCGCGCGCGAGACCGGGCACGTGGAGCACCAGGAAGCCGGTATTAACCGCGAGGAGCGCGGGATGCGGGCCCAGGATAACGGCCATCTGACCGCGCAGGATCGCAGGACGATCCATCACCAGCAGAATCAGGAGTCACGCCGGATCTATCGCGATAAGCACAACGCAAAGGTGCGGTAAGGCTGAGTAGCCAAGTGGTTCCGGCAAAGGGAATGGCCGTGGAGACGATCTCCACGGCCATTTCTCGAGACAGAGCTGCTTCTAGTACCGGTAGTGGTCTGACTTGTAGGGGCCTTCCGGCTGCACACCGAGGTAGCTTGCCTGCTTTGCCGAAAGTGTCGTCAGCTTGACGCCAATCTTTTCGAGATGGAGGCGAGCAACCTCTTCGTCGAGACGCTTCGGCAGGACGTAGACACCGATCTTGTACGTATCGCGGTTTGCCCAGAGATCGAGAGCGGCGAGCGTCTGGTTGGAGAAGCTGGCCGACATAACGAAGCTGGGATGACCGGTGGCGCAACCTAGGTTGACGAGACGGCCCTCGGCGAGGATGAAGATGCTCTTGCCGGTGTTGGCAAAGGTGTACTTGTCTACCTGCGGCTTGATATTCAGGCGGGTGGCGTTCTTGTCGGTGTTGAGCGCGTCCATCTGGATTTCGTTGTCGAAGTGGCCGATGTTGCAGACGATGGCCTGATCCTTCATCTGCTGCATGTGCTCGTGGGTGATGATGTCGAGGTTTCCGGTGCAGGTGACGTAGATGTCGCCGCGGCCGAGAGTTTCCTCAATGGTGGTGACCTCGTAGCCTTCGATAGCGGCCTGGAGCGCGTTGATCGGATCGATCTCGGTGATGACGACACGGGCGCCGAGGCCGCGGAGAGAGGCGGCGGAACCCTTGCCGACGTCGCCGAAGCCGCAGACGACGGCAACCTTGCCGGCAATCATGACGTCGGTTGCGCGCTTGATGCCATCGACCAGTGACTCACGGCAGCCATAGAGATTGTCGAACTTCGACTTGGTGACGGAGTCGTTGACGTTGATGGCGGGGACCAGCAGCTTGCCCTGCTCGAGCATCTTGTAGAGGCGATGGACGCCGGTAGTGGTCTCTTCGGCGACACCGCGCCATTCTTTTGCGAGCTTAGTGAAGTGCTGCGGATCTTCGGCGTGCATCGCCTTGAGAAGATCCTTGATGACGCCTTCTTCCTGGTTGGAAGCGGGCTCGTTGACCCAGGTGTCGCCGCCCTCAAGTTCCACGCCCTTGTGGATGAGCAGGGTAACGTCGCCGCCGTCATCGATGACAATCTGCGGGCCAAGGCCGCCGGGGTGGTTGAGCGCCTGCTTGGTGCACCACCAGTACTCTTCGAGGGTCTCGCCTTTCCAGGCGAAGACAGGAACGCCGGCGGCGGCGATAGCGGCAGCGGCGTGATCCTGGGTGGAGAAGATGTTGCAGCTGGCCCAGCGAACATCGGCGCCGAGGGCAACCATGGTCTCAATGAGGACGGCGGTCTGGATCGTCATATGCAGTGATCCGGTGACGCGAACACCCGCCAGCGGCTTGCCCGCGGCGTACTTGTTGCGGATGGCCATGAGGCCGGGCATCTCCTGCTCGGCGATGTCGATTTCTTTCCGTCCAAACTCCGCCAGACCAATGTCTGCAACCTTGTACTCGGTTGCGATGCCCTTTGCCGTTGTCGTCTGGTCCTGCCCAATCGTCGCCGTCGCCATGTGTGAGTTTGCCTCGAATCTGCTTGTTTTCTGACGCTTCAGGATACCATTTTGCGCTTAAACGCCAGTATTTATTGTTGTTCCGCATGCATTCTGCGGAGGTTGCGAGTGTTTTGGAAGTCTTGCGTCGCCGCGAAACAAGGCGATCAGGCGTCGACCTTTCTTTGCCGGTCGCGACCTGGCAGGAAGAGACACAGGACGGCGGCAAGGACGGCAACTCC
>CAXTCB010000174.1:0-4381 GCA_964242875.1 uncultured Acidobacteriaceae bacterium | reverse complement strand
AATCCACACCAGTCGTCCTCTTCTTCTACCCGCGCGCCGACACCCCCGGCTGCACCATCGAATCCTGCGGCTTCCGCGACGCCTTCGAGCTCTTCCAATCCAAGGGCATCACCGTCCTCGGCATCTCCCGTGACACCGTCAAAGCCCAGAAGAAGTTCCAGCAAAAGTACGACCTCCCCTACGGGCTCCTCGCCGACGCCGACGAAACCGTCTGCAACTACTTCGACCTCATCAAGCCCAAGAACATGTACGGCAAGCTCGTCAAAGGCGTCGCCCGCACCACCTTCCTCATCGCCCCCGCCAACGCCGCAGGCGAGCAACGCCTCCTCCACACCTTCGAGAAAGTCACCCCCGAAGGCCACGCCGAAGAGGTCCTGAACCTCCTCGCAAGCTCCCACGCAACCTAGGGAGCAAGCGCTTCTCGCTTAAATGCGGCGACCCGGCTCAGTCACGGCTGTGCCATCGATCCATTACTTCCCAGAATGCGACTTATCGATATCCATCTGCTCAGTTTCTGAAAACGCCGTTTCGCGGGAGCCGCATCAGGGCATTCGGGAATGCAATCGGCCACGATAGAGCTTGCCGAGCAGATGATTATCCCAGGAGAGACCTGAGACTAGAGACTCCGCTGCAATCACGGCATCCTCAAGGGACATCTCTTCGGAGCCACGCCCAATCTTTTGACCGTTCCTTGCAATGACGACTGCAAAGCACTCTCCGCATCGATTGAGCTTCTCAGGTTCGTCCGCCCAGTCCTCTTCGAAGTGGTACTCGAAGTTCTGCTTCACAATCCAAACTTCAGACGGCACCGAACCGTCATAAAGCCAGGTTCCTGACTTTACGATCTCCGCGTATAAATCGCGTTTATCCGGTTCCATCATTCGAATCGAGTATAGCTACGCTCCCGCAAAGTCGTTGTTTTCGGCAAAGGCCGTTTCTGCGTTCGGACGGGTCGAGTCGCCGAAAAGGCCTTTTCACGCGCACTGTCGACTGACAGGAAGCCGACTGTCTATGAGCAGGTCCGTAAGGTCAAGTCTTCCTTCCCTTCTTCTGGCACAATTTTGTTAGAGGTGCCTGAGTGGCCCAAAGGGCTGGAGAAATCCGGATGGTGTCTTGAGCGTTGATGATCCGTTCAGGAACGCGTGGGTTCGAATCCCACCCTCCATGCCACCTTCGGGTGGCGTTTTACTTGTTGCGAGATGTGTTGCTCTCCACCGTGTGCTATTCGCACTCTTGATGAGCTGTCTTGTTGCAAGCTCGGTGCCGGTTGGGGTTCGAGAGGAGAGTCGATGCTGCCATTTATCGGTCGGCCTTGAGGGACCGAGTGTAGTTCCTCGTAAGTCGGGTTGTCGGCAAGTTCAGAGGTCTGAGGGTGCCCGCGGCGAGATTTGAACCCGCATGACCTAGGATAGTCGGCGACCAAAGGCCGCTGTGTCTGCCGTTTCACCACACAGGCAGGTCGATTGTATCTGCGCGATGCTCCCCGAGAGTCAGCTTTTCGGCAACTAAGCAGATTCGTAACGAGAAATGCGGTTATGGGACGTCGGCCACATACGTCAGCCAGACCGGGCTTGGAGATGCATACTGACGAGAATGCAACCTCTCGCCACCATCCCGCCGAGGCATCTGGCGAGTACCAGTCTCTCGAGTGAGCTGACACGGGGTATCCAGACTTTGTTTCAACCAGGCTGAACCGCCGGTCGGGGTTGCTGAATCCAAACAGCGAGCTCTGCCGCGTGTCCTCCCGGATGTGCGTGCAGAAGCCGCAAAGGAGCTTCCATGCAGATCGGTATCCTCGGCGCAGGTCACATCGGGTCAGCCCTCGCGAAGCACTTCACTCAGCTGCAGCACACCGTCGCGATTGCAAATTCTCGCGGCCCCGAAACCCTGGGCGAGGTCGCCGGCAAGACCGGCGCTACTCCGGTCCAAATGACCGAGGCGCCCGAGAGCGCAGAGATCCTCGTCGTCACCATCCCGCTCAAGAACGTCCCGCAGCTGCCAAAGGATCTGCTCAGGAACCTGCCCGCGAACGCGATCGTGATCGACACCTGCAACTACTATCCCTCGGCCCGCGATGGCCAGATTGCGGAGATCGATAACGGCTTGCCGGAGAGTGTCTGGGTGGAGCAGCACATCGGGCGTCCCGTCCTCAAACTGTTCAACAACATCTACGCCCCGAGTCTCGTACAAAACGGCAAGGCCAAGGGCGCTCCACAGCGTATTGCGCTTCCGGTCGCCGGGGACGACCGAACGGCGAAAGCCCATCTGATCGAGCTGATCGATCAGATGGGCTTCGACGGCCTTGACGCCGGTTCTCTCAAGGACTCCTGGCGTCAGGAGCCCGGAACCCCCGCCTACTGCACCGATCTCGACCTGGCGACACTTCCCGCAGCGCTGGCCGCGGCGAACCGTGGAGAAGCGAAGGCAAAGGCCCTTCAAGCCGTGGACAAGGTGTTCCCGATCTTCGCCACGGCGAGTACCGAGGAACTCGTGCGTGTGACACGCTCCATGTGGCCAGACTTGCCGCAGCTCTAGGCGACCGCAGAGCAGCGGCTCCGTGCCCTTGACCTCGTTCATTCGTGATCGGGCGCGTTCCGGAGCCGCTCCTCCACGCTGTCACAGCTAAGTCCTGAGACACGCCGCGATGAGCCGCCAGGCGAAACGCCGACCCATCCAGTCTCACTCCAGACGCTAAGCGAACGTAAACTTCCCTCAGCCTCATGCGACCCACCCTCCCTCTCGCCGCCACAGCCACCATCGCCACCCTCGCCTACGCCACCGTAGCCCCATCCTCCCAGCTCTTCGGCCGGACCCTCATCGCCCCACCGCACCCGCAGGAGCTAGCCCTCACCTTTGACGACGGCCCTAACCCCACCGCCACCCCGTACCTCCTCGACCTCCTCGCCGAGCACAACACCAAAGCCACCTTCTTCCTCATCGGCCGCTACGCGCTCTCGCAAAAAACCCTCGCCCGCCGCATCCTCGCCGAGGGCCACACCGTCGGCAACCACACCATGTCGCACCCCAAGCTCCCCCTCTGCTCGCACACGCGTATTTGCGCCGAACTCACCGACGCCAACCACGCCATCACTGACACCCTCGGCGTCCCCATCCGCCTCTTTCGCCCGCCCCACGGCTTCCGCACGCCCTTCGTCCTCCGCACAGCCCGCGCGCTCGGCCTCACCCCCACCACCTGGAACCTGATTGCCAACGACTGGTCCCTCCCCACCGCCCAGGCCATTACCGATCGCGTCCTCGCCGGCATCACCCGCAACCAGCGCCGCGGCCAGGCCTCAAACATCGTCCTCCACGACGGCTCGCAGCTCACCCCCACCCCAGACCGCTCCCGCTCCCTCGCTGCCACTGCCGCCATCCTCGTCGCACACCCCACCGCTCGCTTCGTCGCCCTCGACACCTGGCTCTAAGCATCATGGGACAGCGCTCAAGGGTTGGCGTAGTCACCCCCTCGCGCCGCATACCATAGAGACATACCTGCCGTACGTTCGGCCTCGGGATCCTCGTTCGGACCTGCTTTGGGGAAGCGCTCGAGAAGTACCCCTGTAACCCAACTCGAATGAAGACTTTGGACATGCAGTAAGGGGGGAGGGGGTACCCACCTTGACCTCAACCCGCTATCTCGTACCATCAACAACCATGGCCACCTCCGCCACGCCCGATCCGCTCTCGATGGCCGCCGTCCTCCGCATCCCAGTCATGCGTCGGCTCTGGTACGCCCAGGTTATCTCCGTCTTCGGCGACTTCCTCGCCCTCTTCGCCGTCATCGGCGTCCTCACCTTCCGCCTCAACGCCTCCGCCCAGCAGGTCATCAACCTCCAGATCGCCTATCTCCTCCCCATCGCCATCCTCGGCGTCATCGCCGGCGTCTTCGTCGACCGCTGGCCGCTCAAGCCCACCATGGTCGCAAGTGACGCTATCCGCTGCGGCCTCGTCCTTCTCCTGCTCGTCTGCACGCAACTCTGGCAGTTCTACGCCGTCCTTGCCGCCATCAGCGTCATCTCCAGCTTCTTCGGCCCTGCGCAAGGCGTCGCCATCCGCTCCGCCGTCCCCCTCCACGGCCTCCGCTCTGCCAACGCCCTCATGCAGCAGGTCATCTTCGGCATGCGCATCATCGGCCCCGCCCTTGCCGCGCTGCTCGTCGCCACCTTCGGCCCCCGCGTCTGCTACCTCGCCGACGCCGCCAGCTTCGCCGGCTCCGCTCTCCTCATCGCTTCCATCCGCTTCGTCCTCCCACCCGCCTCCGCCGCGACCTCAGCCTCCGCCGCGACCTCAGCCTCCGCCACCCCCACCTCCGCCACCCCCGCCGAGCCAGCCACCGCCAACCCCACCACCCCGCTCGCCCGCATCCTCACCGACATGCAGC
>CAXTCB010000173.1:0-4385 GCA_964242875.1 uncultured Acidobacteriaceae bacterium | reverse complement strand
ACGTCGAAGGCCAGAGCGTTCGCACCGGCGGCTCCATCAACGTCGCCTCCTTCGACCTCGTCGCCGTCCAGACCGAGATCTGCAACGAGGTCTTCAGCACCCTGCAGGGCTTCGGTACGCTCCACACCAACGCCGACGCTCTCCGCAACGGCCGCGCCACCCCGCCCCCGCGATCGCTCGCCGAAGAACCCTCCGAGGACTACCTCCAGGCCCGCGCCATCCTCTCCTCCTTCATGACCCGCACCGGCAGCCGCGACGATCTCGACCGCGCCCTCCGCCTCTTTGAGTCCGTTGTCTCCCAGCGTGCCGACTTCGCCCCCGGCTGGTCCGGCCTCGGCATCACCCACCTGCAGTACGCTCTCAACGGCCTCGGCGGCCAGATGCACGTGCTTGAAGCTCGCCGTGCCTTCGACCGCTCCCTGCAGCTCGATCGCGACTCCGTCGAAGCCAATCTCTATCGCGTCTACATGCTGCTCTCCCGCGGCGAAAAAGAGTCCGCCCGTTACGGCATCGAGGGCCTCCTCCAGACCGCCGGCAACGATTGGAACGTCCATCTTGTCGCCGGCACCACCCTCCGCACCGACGGCATGTACGAGGACGCCCTTGATCAGTTCAACGTCTCTCTCCGCCTCAACCCCGCCAACGCCGCCCTCATCTACAACCACCGCGCCCGCGTCTACCACTACCAGAACCAGATGGAGCTCGCCGCCGACGAGATCGCCAAGGGCCTCACCCTCGAGCCGCGCCATCCGCTCCTCCGCATCTCCCTCGGCTACCAGCAGATGCGCACCGGCTCGCTCCAGCAGGCCATCGACACCCTCGAAGCCGCCATCCGCGACGACAGCAGCCTCCGCATCGTCTTTCCCACCATCGCCCTCTGCTACGTCCAGCTCGGCGAGCGCGAAAAGGCCGCCACCTTCATCGTCGACGAAACCCTCGCGGCCGCCGAAGCCGACGCCGAGATGGCCTATCGCCTCGCCACCTACTTCGCCGCGGAAGGGGACGAATCCGAAGCCCTGCACTGGCTGCGCCGTGCCATCTATCTCGGCAACGAGAACTATCCCTGGTTCTCGATCAACCCGCTCTGGAAGCGCCTCTCCGGTCACTCCGACTTCGAGCGCATCCTCGAAGACCTGAAAAAGAGCTACCGCCGCAACCAGAAGAACTGGAAGCGCCTGCTCGCCCAGCTGCGTGACTAGGTTCCTCTCCGACGCGGTGGGGAACAGCCCGACGTTGTTGGTGTACTTGCACCCTGAGTCACCGCAGCCCGCGCCAAATGTCTGGTTCGTGTTCCCTTGCGCACGTTAAAGCCATCGCGATCCAAAACCACATCGCCGGCCTGAAGCAGGATCACTGTCGACTTGACCTGTCCTCCCGGATTGCCGTTGAGCGTGGATCTCCCCGGTTCGGTGAGCTTGTCAGAAAACCCACACGCAGCCGCCACAGTCGCTTACACAGTCGCTTAGTTGATCAGCACCTGCTGTCTACCGCAAAAGCAGCCCCGGCATACAAAGAAAAAAGAGCCGCCGCTCGTCTTCGCCTTCTTTCGCTGCAGGCAAGGCACCCGCAGCGCCGCGCTCTCGAGCCCGCTGCACAGCGGAGTGCAAAATGCAGATCACCCGGTCTCTGCCGGGTGATCTGTCGTCTTCTGTCTTGGGCCTGGGTGCCGTCTACTGCGGCGCAGTTGGCAGCATGCCGGTCGTGTACCAGCTCACAATCGTCTTCCCTGGGCCCCAGCCCGCGGAGGTGTTCGGCAACAGACTCCCATCCGGTTGCAGATAGGTCGAAAACGCCGTCGCGGTTGGATAGTTGACCTGTACCGTGGCAAAGTGTGGGTCAATCCAATCCCAGATCCCTGCCTCCAGCCCAATGTTCTTGCTTTGCAGATAAGCGAAGAAGTTCAGCGTCTCAGCGGCAGTATTCGCGTTGTGGAAGTAGCCCTCACCCCACTCGGAGATCAGCACCGGGTGCGTCGCGGCAAAGTTCCCAAACTTCTCATCCCACGCAGCCTGCTTGAACCCCGCTTCGCCCTCCTGTTTGTTCACATAGGGGTGCGATGCATACACAATCTCATTCATCGGATCCGTCAACGGCAGCGCGCCATTCAGGGCCTGCGCCGAACTCAGCCCATCCACCACAATCACGTTCTCCGATCCCATCGACCGCACCGTCTGGATCGTAGTGTTCATCGCTGTCTGCCATGCCTGCCAGTTGGCCGGGTTCGCGACCAGGCTTGGCTCGTTGAATAGCTCGAACAGAACGCCCTTGTCCTTCCCAAAGGCTGGCGCCAGTACGCTGCCCCAGATTCTCTGGGTCGTCGGGTTCGGCAGCGTCTCCTGCATGGTCTCTCCCGACTGCGGCTCATCCTGTACGCTCAGGATCACCGTCAGACCGGCTGCCCGCGCCGCCTTGACCGCCGCGATCGCCTGGTTGCTGTACGTCTCGGAGTACAGACCCTCTTCATTGCTCGGATCCATGCCCGGCTGCGCCACCTGGAGCCGTACAGAATCCGCTCCCGCCGCCTTCATGTCGGTGAACTCCTGGGCCGTGTAGTTCAGGTACGCGTTATTCCACCAGGGCTCCGTCGGGTCCACGTGGGTTGGCGACGCCTCAAAGGCAATCATGTAGTAACCATGCGGAACCCAGGCCACTCCACCCTTCATCAGTTGGTTGTTGCTGAGAGTGACATCACCGGCGGTTGTGGTCGGCGATGTCGGTGTGCTTGAGGTTGAGTTGTCGGAACAGGAACAAAGCAGGCAGGCAAGCGCCGTCGCCATCAATCCGCCTGTGGCGCGAGAAGCTACATTCACGAAGAAATCTCCTGAGAATCACGAGTCTGGCTCATTACAAAGCCACTACTCTTAACGCGATGCGCGAGGAATCGTTCCTGCATTCTCTGCAAATCTGCAACATCCGTCCGGAAACGCCGCTCTTTAGGCAGCTCTTGCTGCTTTTATCCCCGGTGACTTGCGGTCGCCGAAAGCAAAAAAGAGCCATCGCGTTTATGCAATGGCTCTTCGCCTCGACAAAGGTACGGACAGGCTGTGAGCCGCTCGAAGCAGCGGCGGTCTTCTACTGCTCTCCCACGACCGCCGCGTCTGGATTCAGCACCGGTCGACGGCTCTCGCTGATCGCTGCACTCTGCGGCGTCAGCGGCATCGCCGCCGCTAGGCTGAACACCAGCAGCGCCTGCTCCGGCACCACCTCCTGCCGATCCGTCTTCAACCACACAATCGTTCCCGCTCCCGCGCCAATGCCCGCACCCACCGCCGCGCCAACGCCGCCGCCGATCACCGCCCCAGCCGCCGCCCCGCCGCCCGTCGCCAGGCCCACCGCCGCCAGCGTCTCCTTCGGATGATCCCGCCGAATCAGCGATCCCTCGCCATCCACCTTCGTGTGTCGCGTCTGGTCCGTGTCAATCAACTGCAGATGCGCGTTGTACCGCGTCCCATCCGGCAGCACGATCGCATCCGCTTCCAGGTGAATCATCGCCACCCCGGAGATCCGCCGCCCGCTGTGCACCGTCGTCACACGCCCGCGAATCGTTGATCCCATCGGCAGCACCACCCGCCCGTCCTTCATCACCGGCTCCGCCAGCACCGCCGCAAAGCGGCTCCCCGGCTCCGTCGAAATCGTCGACAGCTTCTGCACCAGCCGTGCCCGCAGCAGCGTCCCTTCCCGCAGCTCACCTGGCCGATCCACGACCGTCGTCACTACGGTCGCATCCGCCTGCGCCTCTGTCAGCTCGCGCCCGTTCGAAATCCCACTGTCAGCCGCCGCCTTCGGCCCTGCATACGGCACGTACGCCCCATACACCTCGCCCGTCGTCGCCGGCGCACTCTTGGGCGTTGCCGGAATCGCAGCCGAGGGCTTCGCCGGCGCCGTCGTCTCTTCCGTTGTCGCCGCGATCGCCGTCTCATCCGGGTGCGACACACCCATGCGCGCGTCCTGTGCCATTGCCGGAAGTGCCGTGACTGCTGCCAGTGCCAGAGCCGAGATCGTCGTCTTCATCATCAGAGGGTTCCTCACATGTCTTCAGCTCGCACACGCGTCAGCCAGCGCAAGCCGTCACTCTCCACACTAGAGCCGCCACGCTTCACCCCACCGCGCAATCGCCTGCAGGGAATCGAACCAGTCACCACATCCTCCTCACACACCTGCTATCCCGATCGTCATGGAGGCACCCGCTTCACCCGGCAGCCACGCAACCCACTCCCGCCCTCAGCCCACCGTCATCTCGCTTTGCTAAACTCACGGCGTGCCTGATCGTTTCCGCACCACCTTCATCGACACCATCACCACCTTCAAGGGTGACCCCATCCCCGTCGATCGCCGGCCGAAACTCAACGACCGCCTCGCCCATCGCATCACCGCGACCTCCGTGT
>CAXTCB010000172.1:0-4441 GCA_964242875.1 uncultured Acidobacteriaceae bacterium | reverse complement strand
ATCGCAGTAGAGAAGCAGATTTTAGCGGGAGGGCAACGAAAGAACAGGCAACGGCAAAGGCAGAAGCGGGTCCCTCCACTACGGTCGGGATGACAGTGTCGCGGTAGAGGGCGTTGCAAGCGGTTCGATGTCAGCGGTAGAGAAGCAGATCCTACGGGAGGACAACAAAAGAACAGGCAACGGCAACGGCAGAAGTGGGACAAGATAAGAACAGGCAACGGCCACGGCAGAAGCGGGTCCCTCCACTACGGTCGGGATGACAGTGTTGTGGTGGAGGGCTTTTGCAAGCGGTTTGATGTCAGCGGTAGGGAAGCAGATCCCTAGGGGATGACAACAAAAAACAGGCAACGGCAACGACAGAAGTGGGAAAACAAAAGAACAGGCAACGGCAACGACAGAAGTGGGACAACAAAAGAACGGGCAACGGCAACGACAGAGGTGGGACCCTTCACCGCGGTCGGGATGACAGTGGTGCGGTGCTTAGAGGTGTTTGCCGTCGGCCAGTTCGCGGACGAGGTCGAGGTCCGCGGCGAGAAAGTCGTAGCCGGGGAGTGCGACAAGGGGAGACCAGCGCATTTCGTTGAAGATGCGATTTTGAAGTTCGCCCTGGAACTCGCGGACGAGGAAGAACTGCAGATCGATGGAGGCGCCGTTGCGATAGCGATGGCGGAGGCCAGCGACGTGGCGACCGATAGTGGCGTGGATACCGAGCTCTTCATTGAGTTCGCGGGCGAGGGCGACTTCCGGGGTCTCTCCGGCTTCGATCTTGCCGCCGGGAAACTCCCACTTGAGGCTCATGGGTTGGTCAGGGCGACGCTGACAGATCAGCACCTCACGATTGCTTGCGCCGCTATCGCGAAGGATCAGTGCAGCCACAACATAGCGGACCGTTTGGGTGATGGAGGCGTCTGCGTGCCCCTTCAGCTTGCGAATCGGCTCTTTCACTAATCTCAATTCTTAGACGAGGTTAGCAGGGGAAAAGGCTCAGGGCCCCGGGGGGGAAGATCAGAGCACGGGGGAGAAGAAAGGCGAGAACAGGGAAGTGAAGAGTTACGGCGCGGAACTAAGGCCGTCGCGGAGCCGGCGGGAGCGGACAAGTGAAGACTGAGGTGGAGAAGCAGATCTCTTCGGGATGACGACAAAATGGGGCGTGCGGAGACCTGTGATCGCCGGGCTCTGGAATGGGTGCGCAAGGGTGGGGATGGCAGTCGCGGCTTCAGGGATGACGGCGACGAGGGGATGGCGGCTGCGGCTTGAGGTGGCGGCCTGGCTTCAGGCCTAACGGCTGCGGCTTGGCTCAGGGCTGGTCGCGCTGCCTGGGGATGTCAGCGCGGCCCGGGCATGGCGGCGCGACTCGATTCGCGGCGGGGCTGAGAAGCGGTTGCCGTGCGTGTGAATGGGGGCGTCAGCGGATGGAGGCCGGAAGGAAGATGGGCCAACCCGCTTGCTGGGCGTGGGCGGCGAGGGCGAGCGAGGGATTGACGGCGAAGGGGCGGGCGGCGATGGCAAGCATGGCTGCATCGTGGACGGAGTTGCCGAAGACGACGTCGGGCGTGTGGACGCCGGCCTGGTGCAGGGCGGTGACCTTGCCTTCGTCGGTGGGCACGGCGAGCACCTGGTTGGTGATGATGCCGCCCGTGACGCGGACGCGGGCGGCCAGAACGTGATTGGCCGGGATGCCGAACTCCCGGACACCTTCTTCAATGACCCAGTTGTTGGTGGAGCTGACGGCCCAGATCTCCGTGCCGAGGGTGTGGAGCTGCTCGAGGAGCGCGCGCATCTCCGGGAAGATGCGGGGGCGGACGAGCTCTGCGAAGTAGACACGGGCGACGCGGCGCATTTCGTTCTCATGGAGGCCCTGGTACATCTGCACCATTTCGCCGCAGATGGCGAGCTCGGAGACGTCTCCGTGGAGGTAGGCGCGGTAGCGGCTGTCGATGAAGTCGACCACTTCGCGCGAGACGAGGCCAGACTCGATGGTCCAGGTCATGAACTCGGAGCCGGCGTCGCCGGACCAAAGGGTGCCGTCGCAATCGAAGACGGCGACGCGCGGGGCGGGATGGAGAACGGCCTGATGGAAGTCGACGAGCTGAAGCGATGGAACGGCGATGACTGCACTCACGGGAGCTCACTTTCGCGGGGCGCGGGAGGCGTCAGGCGCCGCCGCAGCACGTCTCTATTTTACGAGAGGGGAGATGAAGCTACGGTGACCCGCTCAAGCTATCCGGCGCATCTGAGTGTGGGAGGAGAACGAAGCGCATGAGTGAAGAGAATCTTTCCGGACAGGCTGGAGTGAAGAAGATTGCAGCGTTGATCAAAGACATACGCATCGCGATGATGACGACGGCGGCACCGGACGGGAGCTTTGACAGCCGCCCAATGGCAACGCAAAAGACGGAGTTTGACGGGTCAGTGTACTTCCTGACGCGGCAGGAGTCGGGCAAGGTGCAGGAGCTGGCGGATGACTCGCATGTGTCTCTGGTGTATGCGGATCCGGGCGATGCGACGTTCGTGACGGTGAAGGGGCGAGCGAAGGTCTATCACGATCAGAAGAAGATCAGCGAGCTCTGGAATCCGATGTATAAGGCGTGGTTTCCGCAGGGCGAAGAGGATCCGGCGATTGCGATCCTGCAGGTGGATGTGCACGAGGCGCAGTACTGGGAGGCTTCGAGCAGCAAGCTGGTGCGAGGGGTGAAGTATGTGGCCGCGGCGGCGACGGGCGGCAAGGTGGAGATCGGCACGCAGGGGACGGTGACGCTCTAACGGACTTGTGGATGGCCTGCTGCCGCGTGTGAGCTAGATGGGCGGCAGGCCGTCAACCACGGGAATGCCGGCGGGTGGGGTGAAGGTGAAATCTGCGGGGGTGGTAGGCGGATTGTCCTGCATGGCGGCGAAGTGGAACTCGGTGATGGAGCCGTCGATCTCTTCGAGCTTCAGGTTTTGGATGGCGCCGGCGAAGGTGACCTCGAGGGTGAGGGACTTCAGGCGGGCTTCCTGGCCGCGGGGGATGCCCTCGATGATAGCGCCGCCGGGCTGACCGTTCTGTGTGCCCTTCGGGGTAACGTGGATGGCGGTGAGCTCGCGGGCGAGCTGGGCGTGGCCGAGGAGGAGGCGCAGGGGAGAGCGGAGATCGTCCATTTGCCTGGCGGGGACGCGTTGCGCCTGGGCGTCGCCGGGGGAGAAGGACCAGGCGTACTTGCCATCGAGGATGAAGAGCTTGCCGGCGGGGTCGGTGTAGGACCAGCGCATGCGACCGGGTTTGCTGAGGAGAAGGGTGCCGGACTCGGATTTGTGGAGGCCGAGGCCGACGTAGGTTTCGGTGAAGCTGGTGCGGAGGGAGTGGAGGCGGTTGTAGTGGTCGTCGACGGATTTCAGGATGGCGGTGTCGGCGGGGGAGAGTTTGGGATCCTGGGCGCGGAGGGTGAGGGGGAAAAGCAGGAGAGCCAGTGCAAGGGCACTGGCTCGGCGATGGAGGGTGGTGAGGGGAGTCACTGGATGGGCTGGCTGCAGCTGGTGCCGCCCTGGGGGTCCTTGCGGATGGTGTTGTTCTCGTCCGAGCAGAAGCCGGAGTCGCCAGTTTTACCGATGGACTGGGGGACGGCGATAATCTCGAAGGAGGTAAACATGTCCTGGTTGTTGACGGTCACCTTGGTGCAGTTGGTGATGCCGAAGGTATAGCCGGACTTCTGGCCGGTGGAGAGGGCGGGCTCGATGAGCTGGGCGGACTGGGCGGTGGGGGCGCCGGATTTGGGGTCGCCGCCGAGATTGGCGAGGGTGCAGGCGAAGCCATTGGCAGGGTAGGCGGAGTTGTACTGGAGCTCGGCCTGGGCGATGGTGCGGACGGACTGGATGGCGCTGGTCTCGTTAGCCTGTTTGCGCAGCTTGAGAAGCTGCGGGACGGCCAGGGTCATGAGGATGAGCATGACTGACATTACGATCAGCAATTCGATCAGGGTGAAACCTTCGTCGTGGCGCGGCTGCTTCGTCCGTTCGGTCATCGATCTGTTCCTTTGCTGCAGGTGGTGAAGTTGGAGCAAGTTTGTCGCTCGAACAGAGTACCGCAATGTGTTGCGGTGATCAGGCGACAAGGTCCGCGCGATCGATCTTAAGGGTACCGAGATTGCCAAGCATGGTGAGGGCGAGCTTTTCGGGTTGGAAGAGGTCCTGAGCGAGGGCCTGGATCTCAGCGGTGGTGACGCGATCGATGTCGGCGACGATCTCGTCGACGCCGAAGAAGCGGCCGTAGTACATCTGCTGCCGGGCGAGATTGGCCATGCGGCTGCCGGAGCTTTCGAGGCCCATGACGATGTTGCTGCGGAGCTGGTCTTTGGCACGGGCGAGTTCGGCCTCGGGGATGATCTCGGTAGTGAGACGCAGGAGCTCCTTGACGGTAAGCTGGACGACCTCGCGGGATTTTTCGATGGAGGCGCCGGCGTAGACG
>CAXTCB010000171.1:0-4468 GCA_964242875.1 uncultured Acidobacteriaceae bacterium | reverse complement strand
CACCGAAGAAAATTACTGGATACGTCAAGCTGCAGATCATGGCCGGAAAGGCGACGCCGGCACCCCCGGTTGGTCCCGCCCTTGGTCAGGCGCAGGTCAACATCATGGAGTTCTGCAAGCAGTTCAATGAGCGCACCAAGGGTCCCGATATCGCCGGCCTGACCATTCCGGTCGTCATCACGGTCTTCGGGGATCGTACCTTCAGCTTCATCACCAAGACTCCTCCGGCACCGGTTCTGCTGCTCAAAGCAGCCGGGATCGCAAAGGGCTCCGGCACTCCCAATAAAGAGAAGCTCGGTAAGGTCACTGAGAAGCAGATCCTTGAGATCGCCACGCAGAAGATGCCCGATATGAACGCTGCTTCGGTAGAAGCCGCCGCGAAGACAATTCGGGGAACTGCCCGGTCGATGGGTATCGACGTCGTCGCCTAGAAGCCTAGGAGATATTCCGTCACCGGCCCGAAGACTTCGGGCCGGTGCTGTGTCCTGGGGCGCAATTGCTGTGCGACGCGGCACTCTGGACCTGTAACACCTTCACCCAAACAGCCGTTGCTGCTCCGTTCCATCAGCCGCTCTCTCAGCTCGCGGCGGTTTCGCTCCGACATCGCGCGTGAGAAGAGCATCGGTCGACCTCTCCGCAATCCCGTGGCGCGCGCACACCCGCATCATCATCGTCTGCATCGCCTGCCGGTATGGCCGAGAGGCAAACTCCGCATGAGCGAAGCGCGCGCCGTACTCGGCCTCCAGCGCAGGAAAGTGCTCACGAACAAAGCTCAGGTAAGTAGGACGTGAGCACGATTTCAGGAAAAGCGGCTCGCCGGCAAGAAAGCTGGCGTCCGCTGCCTTTGCCGCCCGTGCCACACGGTCCACGGACTCTTCGCTATCGGTAATGCCGGGAAGCAGCGGAGAACACAAGACACCAGTCCGAATCCCGGCTCTTCGCAGCCCATCAACCGCCTCAAAGCGAAGGTCCGGCCGTGGCGCCCTTGGCTCCAGCTTCCGTGCCAGCTCCGCATCTGTCGTCGTGATTGTGACGTGAACGACAAGGGTGTTCCGTTCGGCGATGCGCTGCAGCAGCTGACGATCCCGAAGGATGAGATTGGACTTCGTCACAATCCCGAGACGGTACCCCTGCCTGCGCGAAAAGACCTCCAGAATGCTGCGGGTGACGCCTGCTCGACGCTCCACAGGCTGATACGGATCGGTGGCAGTCCCAAGCGCTATCTCCTGCTGCGGATCGATGCGCCGCAGCTCCTGCTCAAGCAGCCAGGCCGCGTCCTTCTTCAGGTAGATTCTCCGTTCGAAAGCCTCAGGATCGCTGAGCGGCAGTGCAGAGGTCGCCTCCGCCGGCGCGGCCATGAACTCATGCGTGTACCGCGCATAGCAGTAGCGGCAACCGAACTCACATCCACGATACGGGTTGATGCTGTATGCCAGGGACAAACGACGCTTTGACACGGAGCGATTCAGGATGCTCTTCGATGCAAGAGTGCGGTATTCGACGAGATGACCGGCTCCGGCAGGCGTTGCTTCGGCGGCGAGCCGAGCTCCGCCTCGAATCGGCAGGGAGGAGGGAAGAATCGGGAAAATGGGGAGAGCTTCCAATGCGCTCCGCTGCGCGTGTTTCGCCATATCTTCGCCTCTGCAATGAAAGGTACTCAAGCCAGTTCGTCTCGTCAAGCGAAGTCGACGCGGCTCCGACGTTGACATACAGTTTTGTCTCCGGCATACTCAGGAGGTTCGGCTGTTACCCGCCGTTGATGTCGCAACCACGCCCATGCAGTTCAAGGCATGTCTGGGGTGGTAGACAAGGAAACCATGACACAGAAAATTTCAAAGAATCTGACGAAGGCGCGCGCGCTTGTTGAGCCGCGTCCCTATACGCTCGTTGACGCCGTCCCCCTCCTGCAAAAGGCGAAGTACGCCAAGTTTGACGAGACTGTGGATCTCACACTGCGTCTCGGTGTAGACCCTAAGCACGCCGACCAGATGGTTCGCGGAACGGTGGTCCTCCCGCACGGCCTTGGCAAGAGCAAGACGGTTGCAGTTATCGCCTCAGGCGATAAGATTCGCGATGCCGAAGCGGCTGGCGCTGAGTACTTCGGCGGCGAAGAGCTGGTTGAGAAGATTCAGAAGGAAGGCTGGACGGACTTCGACGCCTTGATCGCAACGCCGGACATGATGAAGTCTGTCGGCCGGCTTGGAAAGGTGCTCGGACCGCGCGGTCTGATGCCGAACCCGAAGACCGGCACTGTAACGACAGACGTCGCAGCTGCCATCCGCGAGATCAAGGCCGGTAAGGTTGAGTTCCGGACGGACAAGACAGCGTTGGTGCACGTCCCGGTCGGGAAGCTGTCCTTCGACTCGCAGAAGCTGGTCGATAATGCCATGACCGTGATCAGCTCCGTCGTGAAGGCCAAGCCGTCCGCGGCGAAAGGCAAGTACATCAAGGGCATCACACTCAGCTCGACGATGGGTCCCGGCATCCAGCTTGACGCTGCAGCGGCGGAGTTGGCCGGCAAGGCGTAGTCGAAGAGTCGATGCGCTAAGAACCGAAGGATCCGCGGGAAGGGTATCTTCCGCTAAATGATGGGCCTGGCGATGCCGGGCAGACAAAGGGTAATAGCATGCCACTCACACGAGCGAAAAAGACAGAGAACGTCGCCTGGCTGACCTCCGAGCTGGAGGCGTCAACCTCTGCCATCGTTGGTACCTTTACAGGACTGACAGCGGCAAAAGATTTCGAGTTACGCAAGGCCGTGCGCGGGGCTGGCGGCTCCTACCACGTCGTTAAGAACAAGCTCGCCGCGCGCGCTGGTGAAGGAACCAAGGTCGGTGCCGCGCTTCAGGGGCTAAAGGGCGTCTCATCCGTCGCCTACACTTCAGGTGATCCCGTCGCGTTAGCAAAAGCTCTCTCGACCTGGGTCAAGGACAATGCGGAGTTCACCTTCAAGCTTGGTATCGTCGACGGTCGGGTGATCACCATTCAGGAGATTGCCGCCCTCGCTACCCTCCCCGGCAAGGAAGAGCTCTTCTCAAAGCTTCTCTTCCTGATCAATTCGCCGGCCCAGCGCCTCGCCACCGTGGTCAACGCAACCGGACGAGACCTTGCGGTCGTCATCAATCAGGCAGTAGAAAAGGGCAAGTTCGCTGGTTCGGCCACTTCGTCTGCAGCAGCGGCTGACCTGGTCGCCGAGGCTCATGCGGAGGAAGCGCCAGGTGTCGGTGAGGCGGCACAGCCTGAAAATGGCACAGGATCCCAGGCCGGAGAAGCGGCGTCAACCGACCCGGTTGAGGGTTAGAAAAGTTTGGTTCACTGTCCTGCGGGGCGCCATGTCTGGGCGCAACGGAAACTGCGGGACAGGCGGAACACAGGGAATGCTAGGGCAGGTTCCGCAATAGACAGCATCGATTTCAGATTGATTCTTGGAGAATGACATGGCAGACATTCAGCAGTTGGAAGATCAGATCGTAAGCCTCAGCCTTCTTGAGGCTTCAGAGTTGGTAAAGAAGCTTGAGGAGCGCCTCGGCGTTTCGGCTGCGGCGGCGGTTGCTGCAGCGCCAGCAGGTGGTGGCGCCGCCGCCGCCGCTCCGGTCGAAGAGAAGACCGAGTTCACGGTGATCCTGAAGGATGCCGGCGCCAACAAGATCAACACCATCAAGGCGGTACGCGAAGTGACGGCACTTGGCCTGAAGGAAGCAAAGGACCTCGTAGACGGAGCTCCCAAGCCTCTGAAGGAGAACATCTCGAAGGAAGATGCCGCAGCAATTGCCAAGAAGTTCGACGGCGTTGCCACAGTCGAGATCAAGTAACGGCCCTCGACTTGCAAGGAAGGGCGAAACCGGTTATCCTTCTTTTAAGGGTGACAGGTTTCGTCCCAGCCTGCTTTTACCACCCTCCACCTCCGATTCACTTACGCAGCACCCCGGCTCATCCTGTTATCAGGCTAAGGAGCCGGCCATTCTTCTCCCTTGCGGCAGAGAGAAGAATGCAACCAGAGTTGATCAGCGGCGGCACCGATCAGGCATGGCGAGCCTCATCACGGCGACGAGCATCATCCATACTTCGGTTTTACGTTACATATCGATCATCGCGCTCATGAGGGCTCCATCTCATCGAGCGCTTTGCCGTCTTAATTCGTAGCGCTTGGCTCCCACGCCAGGGAGCTCCTGAGATGGCCTTGCAGAATGCTTCGCGGGCACCCAGACAAATTTGGCTTGAAGCGTGATTGCTCGTAGGTTGAGCAAATTACGTTCGCGCATGCGGATCCACCAGCTTTCGAGGGCTGAGGGATCTTGGAGGGTCAGGCCTCCGTGCGCATCCGTCGTCGAGGGCCTGCACCGGGTCCTCTCCTCGCATGACAGGCAGTGGGATGCGCACTGATGATCATGAGAGGCCTCGAAGGTCTAGTTCCAGGAGAGAGCATGTCCACAGAAATGCGCGCGATCCGCAGCCGTCTTGATTTCTC
>CAXTCB010000170.1:0-4476 GCA_964242875.1 uncultured Acidobacteriaceae bacterium | reverse complement strand
TAGCGGAGGGTGACGCTGGGGCGGGTGGGCAGGGTGAAGTGGAAGGTGGTGCCTTCGCCGGGGGTGCTGGTGGCCCAGATGCGGCCGGTGTGCTGGGTGATGATGGAGCGGCAGATGGCGAGGCCGAGGCCGGTGCCGCCCATGGCGCGGGAGTCGGAGGCGTCGACCTGCTGGAAGCGCTCGAAGATGCTGTCGAGCTTGTCGGTGGGGATACCGCGGCCGTGGTCGGTGACTTCGAGGACGACCTCGTTCTCGTCGGCGGCGCGGGCGGAGAGGAGGACATCCGAGCCGGCGGGGGAGAACTTGATGGCGTTTGAGATGAGATTGGTGAGGGTCTGGAGGATGCGGTCGGAGTCGGCCCAGACGCGGGTGCCGCTGGCGATGCAGTTGACCTGGATGTTGGCCTTGGCGGCGGCGGCCTGCTGGAGGTCGGAGGCGCGCTGCAGGAGATCGTCGACCGAACACATGGTGAGCTGGAGCTCGGACTTGCCGGAGGAGATGCGCTCGAGATCGAGGATGTCGTTGACCAGACGGACGAGACGATCGGTGTTGTCGAGGGCGATCTCGAGCATCTGCTGCATTTTTTCGGGGCGGGCGAGGAGGGCGCCGCCGGTGACGAGGCCGAGGGCGGCGCGGAGCGAGGTGAGCGGGGTGCGGAGCTCGTGCGAGACGGTGGAGATGAACTCGTCCTTCATGCGATCGAGGGCGCGGCGCTCGGTGGTGTCGGTGAAGGCGACGACGACGCCGATGGCCTTGCCGCCGGGTTTGTTGGCGCCGGAGGCGTCGGGGTGGGCATCTATCTGTGGCCGGGCGACGTATTCGACGGGGAAGCTGGTGCCGTCTTTGCGCCAGAAGACTTCGTCCGAGACGCGGACGGTGTCGAGCGAGGTAAGGGATCGCTGGATGGGGCACTCGGAGGCGGGGTAGGGCGCGCCATCGGGATGGGTATGGTGGCCGACCTCGTGCATGTTCTTGCCGAGCAGCTCTCCGGGCTTGTAGCCGAGCATGAGCGAGGCGGCGGAGTTGATGACGGTGACGCGGCCATCGAGGTCGATGCCGAAGATGCCGTCGCCGACGGACTCGAGGATGGAGTCGGACTGGCGGGTAAGGGTGCGGATGCGCCCTTCCATGCGGGTCTGGTCGGTGATGTCGACACCGAAGCCGAGGACGTAGGGCTCGTGGCCGGGGACGGAGATGAGCTTGTTGCGATAGGCGACGACGCGGATGTCGCCATCGATGTGTTTGAGGTGAAGCAGGCCCTGGGCTTCTCCGGTTGCGATGATGGTTTTGAGGTAGATGCCGAGGTTGCGGTGACGTTCTTTCGGGATGAAGTCGAGCAGGGAGTGGTTGACGAGCTGATCGATGGTGCGGCCGATGGTGCTGGCGCCGTGGCCGTTGATGGAGAGGAGATTGCCTTCGAGGTCGTGGGTGCAGACCATGCCGAGGGAGCCTTCGATGAGCTGACGGTAGCGGGCTTCGGACTCGCGCAGGGTGGACTCGGCGGCGCGTTGCACGGTGACATCGATGCCGGTGGCGATGATGAAGCCGACCTGCCCCTGCTGATCGACGAGGGCGGTGGCGGACCAGGCGATACGATGAATGGAGCCGTCGCGGCTGGCCCAGCGATTTTCAAAGGCAGCGGGGAAGCCGCCGGCGCGGATCTTCTCGAAGGTGTCGATGGCCTCGGGGACGTCTTCTTCGGGGATGAGGCGATCCCAGGCGTAGCGGCCGACGAGGATATTGAAGTCGTAGCCGCTGGCGATCTCGCAGGCGCGGTTGAAGCGAACGATGCGGCCGGCGGTGTCGAAGACGACGACGAGGGCGCCGACGGTATCGAGGACGGCGGAGACGAAGTTGCGTTCGACGGTGAGGGCGGATTCGACGCGCTGACGGGCGCGGGCGGCGCGATCGATCTGGCGGACGCGGGCGTTGAGCTCAAGGCGGCCGATGGCAAGGCGGGCGAGGCTGACCAGGCTTTCGCTTTCCGCTGTGGTGAGACGGCGCGGTTCGCGATCCAGAACAAGGAGGGAGCCGATGGAGACGCCGCCGGGCGTGGTGAGCGGGGCACCGGCGTAGAAGGGAAGATCGCGGCCGTCGACGTGGATGCCGTTGGGGGTGAAGTCGGGATCCTGACGGGCGTCGGTGAGCTCGTAGACGCTGTCGCCGAGGATGGTGGTTTCACACGGCATGCTGCCGAGGGAGAGCTCGGCGGACTTGATGCCGTGGCGGGCCTTGAGCCAGATGCGATCGGAGTCGAGCAGGGAGATGGCGGCGAAGGGGGTATCGCAGAAGCGGGCGGCGAGGCGGACGATGTCGTCAAGGATGGGATCTGACGCAGAGTTGAGGACCTCGTACTGATTGAGGGCTTCGAGCCGGAGCGCTTCGTCTTTGACCAGCAGAGCGTTCATAGTCCCATTTCAACGGTAGGCACAATTTGTCGACGATGCACTGCTACTTTCGAGGGAGGGTTTGACCCTGCTCATGGTTTTGGCAGCGAGCAACAGGCGCCGGCTTCCGGGGGAGCATTGGCGCTGGCGTCCATGGCGACCTTCCAGTTGCCGTCCGGCAGTTTGCGCCAGACGGTGATGTAGCGGCCGGTGGTGACGACGGGCTCACCGTTTTTATCTTTGGAGCGGCCTTCATAGTTGCCCCAGGTGAAGCCCATGTCGTTGGACGGGCCCATCTGCGCGCCTTCGGCGACCCAGGTGAGTTGATAGTCCTTCGGGTCCCAGTTGGCCTGGGCGGCGATATTGCCGCGGCCCTGGACGGCGGGGCGGCCGTTGTTGAGGGTGACGGCGTCCTCGGCAAACCAGGTGGCGAAGGCTTTGCCGCCGGCGGCGGCGACGGCCTGCGAGAAGCGGCCTTCCAGCTCGAGCAGGGTAAGGGCGCCGGGCGAAAGGGTGGGGGTGCGGACGAGGCTCTGGATGCTGTAGGGCGTGGCGGGGCGGCCGGCCGGCAGCGGAATGATGCTCACGCCGGCGTTCGGCTGGACACCGGTCTGGGGACGATTGAGGGGCGTGGCGGGCTGGAGCGGCTGCGCCTGCTGGACGGCTTGCGCGCGGAGGGAGACCGGACCGAGGAGCAGAAGCAGAGCGGCGGCGGGACGGGACGCGGAGTGATGGAAGGGCACAGGCATCGGGAGAAGTGAGACCGCAGGGAACACAAAAGCAAGCCTCCGATCGGCTGGTCTGATCGTGAGGAATCCTCATCATAGACGGCTTTCCGCGAAAGCGGTGAGCCCGGCAGAGAGGGGAACCACGCAGGGCAGCAGGGGAAGTTTCACGGGATGAAGTCGTGCGTTTGGAAGAGGGAGTTCGTCCTGCGAGGGCGGATCCCGGGGAAGACGCGGAGGTGGCGGCGGGAGGGCTGGTATGCTTCGCGCCATGACAAGAGATCGAGGTGCGACGCCGCTGCTGGCGCTGGCGGCGGTGGTGCTACTTGCGGGTGGGGCAGGGATGCAGGCCGGGCTGGGGCTGGTGGGTGCCGGCGAGGGGCTGCGGTGGGCGGGGCTCGCGGCGCTGGCGGTGTGGTGCTGGCGCAAGCGCGGGCTGACGCCGTGGATCTTCTGGGCGATGCTGGCGGGGATCGAACTGGGGCTGGATGCGCCGAAGCTGGCGGTGGAGATGCGGGTGCTGAGCGATGTGTTTCTGCGGCTGATCAAGACGATCGTGGCGCCGCTGATTCTGGCGACGCTGATCACGGGGATTGCGGGGCATGGCGATCTGAAGGGCGTGGGGCGCATGGGGGTGAAGGCGCTCGTTTACTTCGAGGTGGCGACGACGCTGGCGCTGGTGATCGGGCTGGTGGCGATCAACCTGACGAAGGCGGGGGTGGGGCTGGCGATGCCGGTAGTTTCCGTGGCCGTCAGAGATGCAGGTCCCCCCACTGCGGCTGCGCCTCCGGTCGGGATGACAAGTTCTGCAGGGACGCGGTGGGACGAGTTTCTGCTGCACGTGTTTCCGGAGAACCTGGCGAAGTCCGTGGCGGAGGGGCAGATTCTGCAGGTGGCGGTGTTTGCGGTGATCTTTGGGATTGCGCTGGCGACGCTGAGCGAAGAAAAGCGCGGGCCGGTGCTGCGGCTGACCGAGAGCCTGAGCGAGGTGATGTTCCGGTTCACCAATGTGGTGATGTATTTTGCGCCGGTGGGGGTGGGCGCGGCGATGGCCTACACGGTGGGGCACATGGGGCTGGGTGTGCTGGTGAACCTGGGCAAGCTGCTGCTGACGCTGTACGGGGCTCTGGTGGCGTTTGCGCTGCTGGTGATGCTGCCGGCGGCACTGCTGTTTCGAGTGCCGGTTCGGCGGTTTCTGCGGGCGGTAGCGGAGCCGGCGACGATTGCGTTTGCGACGTCGACGAGCGAGGCGGCACTGCCACGGGCGATGGAGACCATGGAGGCAATGGGGGTGCCGCGGCGGGTGGTGAGTTTTGTGATCCCGGCGGGGTACAGCTTCAACCTGGACGGATCAACGCTGTACC
>CAXTCB010000169.1:0-4499 GCA_964242875.1 uncultured Acidobacteriaceae bacterium | reverse complement strand
GTGCCCGAGTTCGATAAGACCGCCTTCTCGCTGCAACCCGGCCAGACCTCCGACGTCATCAAGACCCAGTTCGGCTACCACATCCTCCAGGTTGAGGCTAAGAACACAGCGCACGTCAAGCCACTCGCTGAGGTTCGCGGTGAGATCGTTCCTCTCCTCGAGCAGCAGCGTGCCAGCACCGCGGAGCAGAGCTTCGCCAGCCAGATCGTCGCCGACGCCGCCAAGAATGGCATCGACAAAGCCGCCGCCGCCAAGGGCCTGCACGCGCAAACCACCGAGTACATCGCCAAGGATGGCACCATCGCCGGTGTTGCCGATGGAACCGGTCTTCTTACCAAGGCCTTTGCCACCGCCAAGGGTGCCGCCCCTGAGTCAGTCGCCACCGGCGATGGCTTCGCGGTCTTCCAGGTCGAAGACATCAAGGCCGCCCACGCGCCGGACTTCGACTCGTACAAGCAGCACATCGCGGACGACTATCGCGAGCAGCAGGTGCCGCAACTCATGAGCGCCGAACTTGCCAAGCTTGACGCGCGTGCCAAGTCTCTCAACGATCTCAAGAAGGCAGCTGCGGAAGAGAATCTCCAGCTCAAGACCAGCGACCTGGTCGGCCACGATGGTCAGGTTCCCGACCTCGGCGCCCTCTCCGGTGCTGCCTCTGTTGTCTTTACGCTGCCCAGAGGCCAGATCTCAGGCCCCGTCAACACGGGCCGTACCGGCGCCGTTCTCGTCGTCACGGATCGCCAGGAGCCAGACCCGCAGGAGATCGCCAAGAACTTCAATCAGACCCGCGATCAGCTGCTCAACGCGCAGCGCGAAGAGATCTTTCGCGTCTATCTCGGCGAGGTCACGGAGAAGTATCAGAAGAGCGGTGCCGTTCGCCTGACCAAGCGCGCCGCGCCCGCGGGTGCCTCTCCCTTCGGGCAATAATCAGTCCTCATCCGTCGCCAGAACGCAGGGACGCCCGCCCCCCTCAGAGTTTGCAATGCGGGGTCGGGCGTCCTGCTTTGTCCTGCGACGTCACTCTCCATCGGGCATCCTAGTCACTAAGCGCGGAAGAGGTCCGTGATGTCCTATGAGCATTGAAATCTCTCGTCCGGAACGTCTCTCCGGCATTCTGCTGCATGTCACTTCTTTGCCGTCCTACGGCGGTGTCGGTGATTTTGGCCCGGCGGCCTACGCCTTTGTTGACTTCCTCCACGCCGCCAAGCAGCGTCTCTGGCAGGTCCTTCCGCTCAGCCCCACCGGTTATGGCAGCTCGCCCTACTCCGCCCTCTCCGCCTTCGCCGGCAACCCGCTCCTTATCAGCCTGGAGCGCCTCGCCCAGGATGGCTGGATCGAATGGGACAGGATTCAGGGCCTCCCCGGTCACGAGGGCCCCGCTGACTTCGGAGAAGCTACCCGCCTCAAGCTTCCCCTCGTCGAAGAAGCGGCCGCCAACTTCCTCGATCGCGCCACCCCGGAGCAGCGTCTCCCCTTCCAGAAGTTCTGTAACGAAAACATCTCCTGGCTGCCGGACTACGCCATGTTTACCGTCCTCCGCCGCCGCTTCGGCTACGCCAGCTGGAACGAGTGGCCCGCCGAGTTCGCCCACCGCAAACACGACTCGCTCACCGGCATGCTGACCGAGAGCGGTCGTGAGCTCGCGGTCGAGCAGGCCGTGCAGTTCTTCTTCGATCAGCAATGGTGCGCCCTCCGCTCCTATTGCACCAAGCGCGACATCCGCACCCTCGGCGACGTCGCCATCTTCGTCAACTACGACAGCGCCGATGTCTGGACGCATCCCGAGATCTTCGAGCTCGATGAGCAGAAGCAGCCACTGCGCGTCTCCGGCGTCCCTCCGGATTACTTCTCCGCCACCGGCCAGCGCTGGGGTAACCCGCTCTACAAGTGGGGCCTCCTGCAGGAGCGCGGCTTCGATTGGTGGGTCGCCCGCATCCGTCGCGCCCTCACCCTCTACGACAGCGTTCGCCTCGATCACTTCCGCGGCTTCGAAGCCTACTGGTCCATCGCCGCCGATGAAGAAACGGCCATGAACGGCCAATGGGTCAAAGCGCCCGGCTACGAGCTCTTCGATCGACTCAAGGCGGGCTTCGGCGATCTTCCCTTTATCGCCGAAGATCTCGGCCTCATCACCCCCGAGGTCAACGCTCTGCGCGAGCACTTCGGCATGCCCGGCATGCGAATCCTCCAGTTCGGCTTCGCCGATCGCGGCGGCCACATGTACCTTCCGCACATGTTCGTGCCAAACACCGTCGCCTACACCGGAACCCACGACAACAACACCACCCTCGGCTGGTGGCAGCACGACGCCACCGCCATCGAACGCGCCAACGTCCAGACCTATCTGCAGGACGTTCATAACGATGGAGACATCGTCTGGGCCATGATCAAGACCGCGGCGCGCTCCGTCGCGAATCTCTGTATCTTCCCCTTGCAGGATGTTCTTCACCTCGGCAGCGAGGCCCGCATGAACACTCCCGCCGCCGGTCTCGGCAACTGGACCTGGCGCTACAGTTCGAACGCCCTCCATCCCGACTTCGCCACCAAGCTCGCAGCCCTCATGGAGATGACTGACCGCGACGGCATCGTCGTCGATACGGCACTTGTACCCTGATCGCTCGTGTCCGGCATACGCGATAGACTGACTACAGAATCTTTACCTCGAGGAGTTCGAATGCCATTGTCTGGCGAAGCCATCCGCACCATGAACTATGTCGACGATATCGCCGTTACGCTCCGCCGTATCCTGTCCGTGCTCCCCATGCTCACACCCGAAGAACGTGCCCGCGTGGCCGAGCACATCAAGGTCTCTGATCCGAGCTTCGAGTCCGTCGTCGCCGCCGTCTCCACCGGCAAATGACCGCACCGGAGGAAGCTGTCGTCCCGCTGGAGCACATCGCCATCATCGGCGCAGGGCTCGCCGGCCGCAGCTTCTCCCGTCATCTCCTCGCCCATGGCTTTCACGTCACCTTGGAGGACGTTCTCCCCTCAAATCTCCGGGCCGTCACCACCGAGCTTGAGAACTCTTCTCTCGACCACCACAGGAGCAACCTTCATCTCGCCTCCACGGTGGAAGACGCCGTCCGCAACGCCGATCTCGCCATTGACTTCGTCCCCGACGAGCTTGAGTCCAAGCTCGAGATCCTCTCCATGATCGATCGCATGGCGCCTCCTCGGACCATCCTCCTGACCCCCACCGACACGCTCAGCATCTCTGATCTCGCCTCCTGCACCTACCGCGCCGACCATTGCTTCGGTCTTGCCGGCCTCTCTCGTCACACCGCCTTCTCCCCCATCCGGGAACTGTCGCTACTGCACCCCGCAGGCGCTGATGCAGCGACCTTAACCCGCCTGCAGCAGTTCCTCGCCGCCATCGGCCTCCCCTTCCGGACCGCCCTTGATCCTCATCCGTCGCTCCTGGCCGGCCGCTGACGGAACCGAAATCGCGCCCCTTGCGTAACCCCGCTTGAGCACCCGAGTCCAACCTCCATGCGCAGCGCATTAGAGATCCTCAAGCAGGTCTTCGAGTCGATCACAGCCAACAAGCTGCGCTCGTTTCTGACCATGTTCGGCATCGCCTGGGGCGTCGCCTCGCTGCTTCTGCTCATCGGCCTCGGTGAGGGCTTCCGCTCCGGTCAGCGCCGCTCCCTCGCCACCCTCGGCACAGACATCATCTTCCTCGATGCCGGCACCATCCCCGCGCTCCCCGGCCAGCACAACGGCGGCCGCCCGTACCACATCACCCTCGCGGACTGCGCTGCCATCCGTCGCGCCCCGCACGTTCGCGACGTCACCGGCCTCATCATCCGTGGCGACCTTAAGCAGACCAGTGAATACAGCAGCTTCGCCGGCGGTGTCTGGGGCGTCGAAGCCAACGTCCAGAAGATCCGCACCATCCCCCTCGCGCAGGGCCGCTATCTCGACGCCGACGATATCGCGCAGCATCGCCATGTCGTCCTCCTCGGCTCCAAGGCCAACGATCTCCTCTTCATGGGCCACCCCTCCATGGGCGCCTTCATCACCATCAACGGCCTCCGCTTCCAAGTCATCGGCGTCGCCCAGAAGAGCGGCCGCGGCAACAACAACAACGAGAACCAGAAGCTCTACATTCCCATCTCCACCGCCATCGACAACTTCGCCCTCGTCGGCGCCAACCAGCCCCTCGACTCTCTCAGCGGCATCGACTATCAGCCCACCTCCGAAGACACCAACGAGACCGCCAAGGCTGAAGTTCATCAGATCGTCGCCGATCGTCACGGCTTCAAGCCGACCGATCTCGACGCCTTCCAGGAGTGGGACACCATCAAGGCCAATCGCACCGTCGGCGCCATCTTCACCGCCATGGATGTCTTTCTCGGCGGCGTCGGTGTCGTCACCCTTGCGCTCGGCGCCGTCGGCATCATCAACATCATGCTCGTCACCGTCACCGAGCGCACCAAAGAAATCGGCCTCCGCAAAGCCCTCGGCGCCACCCACCGCAGCATCCTCTTCCAGTTCTT
>CAXTCB010000168.1:0-4536 GCA_964242875.1 uncultured Acidobacteriaceae bacterium | reverse complement strand
CGTGAGCGGGGCGGCCGAGCGGGATGAGGGACATCGCTTTCTTGGACGCGACCGGATCGGCAAGGGCAGCGGCGGACATCTCAGTGGCGACCCAGCCGGGCGCGACGCAGTTGACCATAATTCCCTGGGGAGCGAGCTCAGAAGAGAGCGACTTGGTGAGAGAGACGAGCGCGCCCTTGGAGGCCGCGTAATCGGCGTGGAAGGCCTCTCCACGCTGGGCGGCGGTGGAGGCGACGAGGACGATGTGACCGCGTGGGGTGTCGGCTGACGGATCGCGTTCGAGCATATGCGCTGTGGCGGCCTGAACGAGACCGAAGACGCTCTGCAGGTTAATGGCGAGGGTCGAGGTCCACTGTTCGTCGCGCATGGTGGCGATTGGCTGGTCGTGCGCGGGCCAGACACCGTGGTTGATGACGAGGATGTCGAGGGCGCCGAACGCGTCGACCGCGGCCGCAACGAGAGCCCGGCCGTCTGCCGGGCTGGTGAGCGGCTGTTGCAGCGCGAGGCAGAGACCCGGGCCGCCGAGATCCTCGGAGAGGGCCTGCGCGGTGGCGGCGGCAGTGTTGTAGGAAAAAGCGACGCGGGCGCCGGCCTGGCGGAAGAGACGCACGGCGGCGGCTCCGATGCCACGGGAGCCGCCCGTGATCAGAGCGGTGCGGCCGGCGAGCGAGAGGGATGGGATTGCAGGAGCTGGCGACGACGGCATAACGCTGAGGCTAGGTGAGATGGAGAGGTGATGCAAGGCGGGGGACATGATACCGTCGCTCGTGCGCGGCTTTTGCAGGTACGGCGGGCGTGAAGTGCGTATTCTGTGATGAACGTCGGAGCTGAGAGGTGCGAGATGAAACGAGTGATTCTGATAGCGCGGATCCTGCTGGGGTTGGTGTTTGTGTTCTTCGGGGCGAACCTGATTCTTCACTTCCTGCATGCGCCGATGCCGACGGGAGATGCGGGGCAGCTCAGCGAGATCATGGACCGCAGTAAGTGGATGACGTTCACCGGTCTGGTGCAGCTGGTGGGTGGCATTCTGCTGCTGGTAGGACGATATGTGCCGTTGGGATTGGCGCTGCTCGCTCCGGTGATCGTGAACATTCTGCTGTTCCATTTCCTGCTGCTGGGGGGCGCAGGCGTAGCTCCAGCCCTGATCGTGACCGTGCTTGAGTTGTTTTTGATCTGGGCGTATCGGGGGTACTTCCGCACGCTGCTGGGATCGGCGCACGAGGTGAGCTAGGGAGGTATCTCAGGCGGTGTATCCGATGCAAAGTCTGCGGAGAGATAAGGTGGGTCTGGATGTTGTAAAGATTGCCTCACGTTGATCCTGCGTTGCCGCCGCAGAGAGACGGAGTGTGCCTGACGCTGAAGGTAGGTCCAGATCGTCAGGGCTTTGGATCATGTGTGTGAGCCCGACAGGAAGATGCGCCTGGAGAGCGGACCGGGCACGAATTACTCCCGTGCGACTTTTGCCGGTTTTACCCTCGCAAGTGCGGCCTGGCGCGCAGCGGCAATGTGACGCTTCGCCTCGGCAGCGGGAAGGGTAAGCACGGCGCGTGTTTTCCTAGGGAGTTTCTCGAGGGTGAGATTGTGGGCCTTTCGAAGGTGTTCCTGCCACTCGCCAGAGGTGAACACCGCCCAGCCGGTTGCAGCGATCCAGTAAATACGGGCAAAGTAAGGAGCGGGGATGCAGCCTTCCATCTCGAGCAGGTGTGGGAACTGTGCCGGACCGGCGCAGAAGGAAATCACGGGCTGCTTCGCCCTGAGGTCTGCATCCAGAGCGATCAGGGCGAACATCTTACCGCCGACCACTTTGTCGGCAACCCAGAAGACCAGATTATCGCCCCACTGCATGGTCTCGACGACATGCGGTAACGAGAGCAGGAAAGCGCGGGCACGCTCGACGTTCATGGATGGGAGTGTAGATCCTCGGCGCTCCCGCAGGCGTCTACTTTCGCTGACCACTCAGCTTCGAGGCGGCTGCGGCTTTCTGGTCGCCCTTTTTCTCTCCGGCGCTCTGACTCTTTTTGGGCTTGCAGCTGCCTTTTTCTCCCTGCTTCTTACCCGGAGTCGGTTCAAAGCCGGGCCAGCAGGCGTTGGCGCTCGAGTCCTTCTCGCCGCCAGCATCCTTCTTCGCAGACTTTTTCGCTGGGGTCTTCTTTGTATCGGCGCCAGTGATGTGTTTGCGTGAGGCGGCCGTCTTGGTTGTAGCGGACTTGGTGGCTCCCTTAGCTGCGGACTTCTTTGCGGGAGCTTTCTTTGCAGGGGCCTTCTTGGCAGTTGTCATAGGAGCTATGAGGCAGGCGGGACGCGATTGGCCGTCTCAGGTCTGGTTCTATTTGCGAGATTTAGCGAAGTCGTAAACGGATTGGACCTTTTGCAGTAGAAGGATCAACGACGCGACCGCTCTGCGTGATCAGGAGGCGGCCGGAGGCGACGAGACGGCGGGCGGCGGCGCGGGCGGGCTCCATGAGGGGCTGCCACTGCGCGGGATCGTCGGCGGCCTGCGGACTTGCGGCTTTCGCGACGGCGCGTGCGGCCTCGGAGGGGCAGATCGTCTTGTCGCGACCACGCTGCGCGAGAAGATCGAGGATGGTCTGCTCGAGTTGCTGATCGACAGGTGAGGGCTTGTGAGCGCGGCAGCTATCGGAGCAGAACTTGACCTGGTCCCAATCCCGCTCCCACTTCTTCCGCCACGAGATGGTGCGACCGCAGGTGGCGCAGGTCTTGTCGGGATGCGCTGCAAAGCCGGTTTGCGCTTTGGGTTTGCGATCGGGCATGTGGCTATCCGTTCTCCAAGCGATGAAACGGAGGGTTACGCAGCGGAGCGGCGGTCGAGGCGGATCGGCAGGCCGTGACGAGGGCGCAGGCTGATAGCGGGGTTGATGTCGAGTTTGGCGGTGGCGTTGTGTGGCAGGGTGAGGCGCCAGTCGCGGCCGATGGTGGCGAGGGTGAGGGCGCCTTCCATCCAGGCGAGGCCTTCGGCGATGCACTGGCGGCCGCCGCCGGCGAAGGGGAAGTAGGCGTAGCGGGGCATCTGGACCTTGCGCTCCGGGGTGAAGCGAGACGGGTCGAAGTGGTCGGGCTCGGCCCACAAGCGTGGGTCGCGATGGACGGCGAACTGCGGGGCGAGCAGAGCGGCGCCAGCGGGGATAGTGAAGCCGGCAATCTGATAGCTCGAGATGCACATGCGGGCAGTGACCCAGACAGGCGGATAGAGGCGCATGGCCTCGGCGAAGACTTGTGTGGCGAAGGGGAGGTTCGGGTAGTCGGCGGCTGTCGGATTGCGGGTGGGGCCGAGGACGGTGAGGGCTTCTTCGTGGAGTTGCCCCTGGGCTTCAGGGTGGGTGGCGAGGAGATGGAGGGCGAAGGAGAGAGCGTTGGCGGTGGTCTCGTGTCCGGCGAGCAGGATGGTGACGCACTCGTCGTGTATCTGCTGATCTGACATACGGTTAGAGGCGGCGGTGGCATCTTCGGGATCCCTGGCGGTGAGCAGCATGGAGAGCAGATCGCCGCGATCGGGGGCGTCGGCGGGCTCGGCGCGACGCTCAGCAATCATGCGGTTAATCAGGGTATCGAGGTGGAGTTTGCCGCGTTGCAGGCGGCGCATGGAGGGGATGGGGAGGCGCTGAATTGCTTGAGAAAAGGGCAAAAAGGCGAGTGGAAGGAAGCCCATAAAGCTGTCTACGGCGGAGGCAATGGCCCCAATATCGTCGAATTGGTCGAGGTCGAAGAGACATTTGCCGACGATGCGCAGGGCGAGCTCGAGCATGTCGGCGTGGAGGTCGCGGGTGGTGCCGGATTGCCACCCGGAGGTCATGCGGGCGGCGGCCTCCGAGATGACGATGCCGTAGCCGGCGATGCGGTCGCGGTGGAAGGCGGGCTGGGCGAGGCGGCGCTGGCGCATGTGGAGGGGCTCCTCGCTGGTGAGCAGGCCGTTGCCGAGGACGGTGCGGGCGCGCTGCATGACGAGGTTGCGATGGTGGTGCGGGCTGTCGGTGGTGAGGAAGTCGCGGATGAGGTCGGGGTGGTTGAGCTGATAGATGTGGCGGCCGAAGGCGCGGTAGTAGACGAGGTCGCCATAACGCCGGGCGGAGCTGAGCATGAGGTCGGCGGAGGTGGAGCGGAAGGCTTCACCCGAGAGGATGCGCGGGAGGAACGCGGGGCCGGCGGGATAGCGTGGATCACGGCCGGGGCGGACGTCGAGCGGGGGCAGGGTCACGAGCTGAGTGTAGATGTTGGAGGCGAAGATCGGATTGCGCTGATCAAGCGGACTTCCGTGGGGGTGAAGTGAGTTCGGCGGCTGTGCAGTCTGGCGCGCGATGTGGAACGTACACAAGCGATGCGGTAAGGAAGACGATGGATGCTGCGTCCTGACCTGCTTGTCGTCGATCTGCAGTTCCCACAAGAACCACCTACACCAAGTGAAAGGAATGATTGCTGCCATGCCAAACTACCTGATGTACCGGGACGATCTCGAAACGATTGCGCCCGACGAGAGCGAGACCAAACAGAAGATTGTGGACGTAATGACGGAAGGGATGG
>CAXTCB010000167.1:0-4546 GCA_964242875.1 uncultured Acidobacteriaceae bacterium | reverse complement strand
GGCCGGGCAGCTGGGATGCTGATCCCTGCCTTGCGCTGATACCATATCCGGATGCCGTCGCGATCCCCGGCTGTGGCCTCGAGCCGCAGGGCGATTGCCGCGCGGCATCAAGGAGCCGCACGCTTATGAAGAGATCTTTTCTCCCGCTCGTCCTTCTGCTTCCGCTCACGATCCCTGCGCATGCTGACGACGGGTCCAAGCGCACCAAGATTGTGGAGCTGCTGACGGTGCTGAAGGTCGACCAGGTTGGCAAGCAGATCGTCGATGGCGCCAATCAGCAGACCGAAGCGCTCGGCCATCGCGAGTTTGGCGCGACCGAGACACCGGACCAGCAAAAGAAGGTCGCTGATCTGCACCAGCAGGTCGTCACCCTCATCTCGCCCGCAGTCGATTGGAAGACGCTGCAGCCGGAGTTCGTCGCGGCCTACAACACCGCCTACACCGAGCCCGAGATCGATGGCATCCTTGCCTTCTACAAGTCGCCCTCCGGTCAGGCCTTGCTGAACAAGGGACCGCAGATCGGCCAGCAGTCCAGCCAGATCGTGCAGACGCACATGGCCGCCGTGCAGCCGCAGCTGCGCCAGTTGGTGCAGGACTTCGCGAAGAACAGCCAGCCCGCAGGCGCCGCACCAGCCAGCGGCTCGCCTTCGCTGCAGCCGCGCACCGCCCCGTCGCTCAGCTCGCCTTCCAGCACCACCACCCCGCAAAAGTAGACTTCTTCCCTGCACAGACGGCGCGCTCCCAACCGGGGCGCGCCGTCTGCATCTGAGGGCGTATGAGCTCGATCGGCGCACGCCTCTGGTGGCAGGACGGCATCATCTATCAGATCTATCCACGCTCCTTCCAGGACGCAAACGGAGATGGCGTCGGCGATCTCAACGGCATCCTTTCGCGGCTGGACTACCTGGTCGAGCTCGGTGTCGACGCGATCTGGCTTTCGCCCATCTATCCCTCGCCCATGGCCGACTTCGGCTACGATGTCGCCAACTACACCGGCGTCGACCCGCTCTTCGGCACGCTCGCCGACATCGAGCAGTTGATCACCGCCGCGCAGGCCCGCGGCCTCAAGTTCATCCTCGACTTTGTCCCGAACCACAGCTCCGACCAGCACCCGTGGTTTCTGGAAAGCCGCTCCAGCCGCACGAATGCGAAGCGCGACTGGTATCTCTGGCGTGATCCCGCACCGGACGGCGGCCCGCCCAACAACTGGATGAGCAACTTCGGCGGCCCGGCCTGGACCTTCGACCCGGCCACGGGACAGTACTTCTATCACTCGTTCCTGACGGAGCAGCCCGATCTCAACTGGCGCCATGCCGGCGTCAAAACAGCCATCTACGATGCCATGCGCTTCTGGCTCGATCGCGGCGTCGATGGCTTCCGCATGGACGTCATCTGGATGCTGATCAAGGACGACCAGTTCCGCCCCAATCCGCCCAATCCCGACTGGCACCCGGGCGGCTCAAGCTTCGGCAGCGTGCTGCCGCTCTACACCGCCGACCGCCCGGAGACCCATGTCATCGTCCGCGAGATGCGCGAGGTTCTCGACGCCTATCCGGACCGCCTTCTGATCGGCGAGATCTATCTTCCGCTGGAGAAGCTCATCACCTACTACGGCCTTCCATCGCCGGCCACCGACAGGAATGTAACCGATCCAGCAACAAATAGCCTGCGCGGCGCGGATATGCCCTTCAACTTCCACCTGATCCTGTCGCCCTGGCGCGCCGATGTCATCGCCGATCTCATACGGCAGTATGAGGCGCTGCTGCCCCCCGGTGCCTGGCCCAACTGGGTGCTCGGCAACCACGACCAGAAGCGGCTCGCCTCGCGCCTCGGCGAAGGGCAGGCGCGCGTCGCCGCCATGGTGCTGCTTACTCTGCGCGGCACGCCCACGCTCTTCTACGGCGACGAGCTCGGCATGCCCGACGGCCTCATCGCGCCCGACCAGGTGCGGGATCCCGCCGAGCGGAACCAGCCCGGCATCGGCCAGGGCCGCGATCCCGAGCGCACGCCCATGCTGTGGGACACCAGCGCCAACGCCGGCTTCACCGCCGGAGCCCCGTGGCTGCCCATTACGCCCGGAACCCCGGAGCAGCTCAGCGTCGCCACGCAGGCAGCGCAGCCGCGATCCATCCTGGCCCTCTATCGCAAGCTCATCGCGCTTCGCCGGAGACACCCCGCGCTGCACGCCGGCACGGTAGCCGAAGTGCGCGCCGAAGCAGGCGTGCTTCGCTACGAACGTCACAGTCCGGAAGGCGCAGCAGCCGAACGCCTGCCGAGCTTCCTAATCCTTGCCAATCTCACGAACGATCTGCAGACCGTGCAGGTTCCGAGCTCGCGTGTGGTGCTTACTACCCTCCTCGATGGCGATGGCGCCGTCTGCATCGGTCCGTTTACGCTCGAGGCCGGAGAAGGAGTTCTGCTGGAGCTGCTCTGATTCTCCCAAGTCGAATCGTCGCGATCAGTGTGAGTTACAAATCCAGCAGTCGCTCTTCGCCAACACCGGAAGAGAGGAACTGCACCATCGCCGCGGCAACCTCCTCCACATGGGTCTCCAGCGCGAAGTGCCCGGTGTCGAGAAGCTCCACGACGGCCTTCGGATTGTCGCGGCGAAACGCCTCCGCCCCCGGCGGGATGAAGAACGGATCATGCCTTCCCCAGATCGCAAGCAGCGGCGGCTGCGCCCGGCGGAAGTACTCCTGAAACGCCGGGTAGAGCTTGATGTTGTTCGCGTAATCAAGAAACAGGTCGAGCTGGATCTCCATGTTGCCCGGGCGCGCCATCAGCGCCGCATCCAGCGTGTAGCCCACAGGGTCAACCCGCTCCGGCTGGGGCACGCCATCCAGATACTGCGATCGCAGACCGGCCGGATCGAGCGCCTGTCGCAGCGTCTCGCGGTTCGCAGCCGTCGGCTCGCGCCAGTACTGCTGAATCGGCGCCCACGCGTCGCCAAGTCCCTCCTCATACGCGTTGCCGTTCTGGGTTACGATCGCGGTCACCCGCTCCGGATGCGCCATCGCCAGGCGAAAGCCGGTCGGCGCGCCGTAGTCAAAGACATACAGCGCATACTGCTTCAGCGCGAGCGCCTCGGTAAACGCTTCAATCGTCCGTGCCAGCGCGTCGAAGGTGTACGTGTAGTTCCGATCCGCAGGCACCTCCGTGAAGCCGAAGCCCGGCAGATCCGGCGCGATCACACGGTACCGGTCAGCCAGCAGCGGCATCAGCTCGCGATACTGCAGCGACGAAGTCGGAAACCCATGCAGCAGGAGCACTACCGGCGCGTCTGCCGGCCCGGCCTCCCGATAAAAGACTTCAACGCCATCAGCAGCAATGCGGTGAACCGTCGTATGCGGCATGCATCTCCTTCGTGCAAGGCGGTCAGCCTCGCGATGCCTCCACACTACGCTCCTTCCATAAACCTAGTCCCCGTCGGACCGGCGAATGCGATCCTTGTTCGCCCGCACCAGCGCCAGAAAATCCTGCTGCAGGATCCCCAGCGTCTCCGGGTTCCACACCAGCGACACGCCCACCCGCACCGTCTCCGGCTCCAGATGCCGGAAGACGACACCCCGCGTTCGCAGATGCCGCACCCCCGCCGGCACCAGCGCAATCCCCTCGCCAGACTCCACCAGCGTCAGCACGCCGGCCCACGTCGCCGAGCTGTTCACGATCTCTGGTGAAAAACCCGCACTCGAGCACAGCCCCAGAATGTTGTCGAACAGCGACGGCGTCACCCGCCGCTCACACAGAACGAATGGCTCTGTCGCCAGATCCTTGATCGAGATCGGTCGCTTTGCCAGCGGATGATCGCTCGGCAGCACCACCACGATCGGGTCCTCGTACAGCAGCTCCGAGCGCAGCACGCGGTCATAGGGCGGCAGCAGCGGCCGCGTAAAGCCCATGTCGATCTTGCCCGCGACCAGAGCCTCTGGCTGCGACAGCGCGTCCATCTCATACAGCGACACACGCACCTGCGGGTGCAGCCGCCGGTACTCGCGAATGATGCGCGGAAAAAAGCCGCCTGCTCCCCACAGAAAAAAGCCGATCGAGAGCGTTCCCAGCTTGCCCTCGAGCGATCGCTGCGTCATATCCACCGCCCGCTCCGCAGCCAGCAGCGTCTTGCGCGCCTCCGCCAGAAAGATGCTGCCCTGTGGTGTCAGGCGCAGCCCTCGCCCCTTGCGATCCAGCAGCGCGCCGCCAACCTCATCTTCGAGATCTGCCATCTGCTCACTGATCGTCGATTGCGATACGTGCAGCTGCCGGCTCGCTTCACTGAAGCTGCCCGAGTCCGCAATCGCACAGAAATACCGCAGGTGACGGAGTTCCATCGAGAGAGCCTACCCGATCCATCGGTAAAACCGCTAGCGGCACCCGGAAATAACCGTGAAACCTTACCCCGCCCAGGGTGTCTCATACTTAAGGTGGCTCACGCCACACTCTGCACGCCCGAGGACCACCCGCATGTGGATCGTCAAGATCGCGCTCACGAGACCTTACACCTTTATCGTGCTCGCGATCCTGATCCTGATCGCGGCTCCGGTCGTCATCC
>CAXTCB010000166.1:0-4573 GCA_964242875.1 uncultured Acidobacteriaceae bacterium | reverse complement strand
CTTCCACGTGCCGGCCCACGGGTTCTCCGCGGCGAACGCGATTAAGGGAAGACAAACAAGGGTGAGAACGAGAAGAGCTTTGCGCATAGGGCATCTCCAGCACGGAAGTAGGTGACAGGGGAGGGTGAGCCCGGCGAATCGCGCCAATTACACCACCTCCACAACCGCTTGTCCAGAAATCTTCGTCCCCGCCGGGGCCGGCGCGAGCCGGTGCCAATCCTCGCAAAGGTTCGGCCGCGCTTGCCTGGGGAAGCTCCGGGAACCGGCGTAAACTTCCTCCATGCCCGACCCAGCCACCCCGCAGTCACCGCCCGACTGCCTCTTCTGCAAAATCGCCGCCGGCGTCATCCCCGTCGACCGCATCTTTGAGGACGACCTCGTCCTCGTCTTTCCAGACATCAACCCACAGGCCCCGCAACACCTCCTAATCATCCCAAAACAGCACCTGACCTCTACCAAAGAGGCCCTCGAAGAGCACACCCGTATGCTTGGTCGGCTGATCGCCACGGCTGCAGAAGTCGCTGCAAAGAAGGAGCTTACGAACGGCTATCGCCTGGTCATCAATACCGGCGCCGATGGCGGCCAGACCGTCCACCATCTCCACCTCCACCTCCTTGGCGGCCGCCCGTTGCATTGGCCCCCAGGCTAAAGCTAACTGCCTCAATCTGAGGCCTTTAACGCGATACGGCCCGGAGCGTTGCTCCGGGCCGTATCGCCTCACGAACCACCTCTACTGGTTGAAATTCGCGTCGTCTGTCTCTTCCTCAAGCCCATACCGCCGCAAAAGATTCGGCAGATTCTGCGAGAACGCCGCCCTCGGCATCACCGTATCGCACCCTGCCTCGGTCGCCTTGGCCTTCAGATCTCCTTGTAAATGAGAGAGAAAGCCGACAATCGAAGTCGACCGTTTAAACTTCGCCTTCAGCTTCGGAATCAGCGTCAGCGGCTTCGCGTTCGCATTGTTCAAGTCAAACACGATCAGCCCCGGCCGGCTCAGCTCCTCTAGCGCCAGCATCTCCGCAATCACTTCCTTCTCGTTCTTCATGAATCCGACCTTGACCCCGAGCTTCCGCGCGGTCTCATTGATCTTCGCCGTGATGAACAAGTCGTCTATAAAGAAGTAGATACGCGTCGGAGCATTCTCCGCGACAGGGATCGTCCTCCCCTGTGAGTAATCGATCGGCTGGCTGTCGCCCGTGCTGTGATAGCTCTTCGATCGCCCATGAAACGCACTTCCATGGGTCTCGATGGTCGAGGGCGGCGTCTCCGCAAAGTTGCCGTTAACCGCCCGGTAGCTGTGATCCATCGGCCCGACAAAGCTGCGCGGACCACGATCCCGGCCCTGCTTGCCACCACCGCCACCACTGCCACTGCCACCCTTCCGCTTGAACGAGTCCGACCGATTGCCAAACTGATGAGTATTGGTATCGCGCGGGCCGCTCGCGGGTGAAGAAAATCCCGCATTCTGCTGGACGCCGCCGCCGCCGCCATCGGCATGCCGCGGCCGGTCGCGATCGCGATCACGAAACTTCTTCTTCCACCGTTTCGCTCCGCCCGGCTGCCCTGCCGGTTGTCCGTTCTGTCCCGCCTGCTGCCCGTTCTGTCCTGATTGCTGTCCGTTGTGCATGGATCCTTGCTGGGGCGCCGAAGTCGGTGCGCCCCCTGGTGCGTGTTGGCCTGCTTGTCCCTGAAGGGACGGAAGGGTACCTGCCGACACGCCGCCTCCACTCTCCGAAGCAAAGTCGCCGCCGGTTGTCTTCCGTTTACGCCGCCGCCTGCGGCTGCTCTTTGACTGGCCCATCCCGTGCGGGATACCAGACTCGGTCATTGCGTCCTGTTGCTGGGATGGGGGCGGACCCTGGTGCGACGGCACCTCAGGCAGATTCTGCTCTGAACTCATGCTTCCACTTCCTATTGCACGATCGTGCTCTTGCTTGGCGCGCAGACCTCATGGCTGCGCTTGCCGGGACAACACGCTGTCTCACACATGCGAAAACAAGTCTCTCGCGACGGGTGAATCTGGAGCCGTTCTGAAAAGATTTCTGGTAGACACGTCAGGGTCAAGCAGTCACTCGATGGGACATCTTGTCACTTCATCGCTGTCCAGATCTCTGGAACAGCTTCTCCGCAGATCGCGGTCCACGCTGCCTCTATTCGCTTGAACGCCGCCGCCATCTCAGTCAACAACTGATCCAGAGGCTCGCGCTCGACATTGCGGCGGATGGATGCGCCCAGAAAACACTCACCCTGCACGCAAACTGCGGAGGGCACCCGACAGGGCCTTCTGAAGCAACCTAAGCGTACCGCGAAAGGGATCGCTTGGCAAGCATCCCTTTTACTTCCACCCCTGAACCTACCCTTTACCTCATCTGCAGACGAACGCGAAAGCTCGTCCTCGATCACTGGCCAGTCACTGGCCTCCAAAAAAGCCCTCCGTAGAGAGCAAACCCTTGTCCAGCGGCCACACCCGTCATTGCAGGAGCAGCTTCACACTGAGAGAGCTCGCAGATCCGAAATGCTGAATCCTGCGCTACTCCCTTCCTTGCAAGCCATGGACCATAGTCGCTTTCTCTCATTCCACTCACTTTAGCTCCCATGCCTGCAGGGAAAGGTTCTTACAATCGGGAGGTGCGCCTCATCGCAATCCAGAAAATAGAATCCCCTCCGCCCCAACCTCACCTCGGCGTCTCCGCAGATCCCCAGCCAAATGCCACCCGCCTTCCCCACCCGCAATCCCCAGCGTCGGTTTGACCGAGTATTAGGCCGTACCTATAATCACGCTTGATCTGCTGTCCAGTCTGCTGTGCCGCAAGCCAGGCAACAGACCGGACAAAGCCGATGACAGCGATGCGATGCACGCGCCGTTAGGCTCCAGCAGGATAGGCATCCGGTTACCGCCAAAAGGTAGCCATGTGTCGCAGGACCGTCCCCGACGGATCTCGAATCGAACCGATCTTCGCAAGGAGCAACACACAAGCATGAATCGCACCGTAATCATGACCCTGGCGCTCAGCGCCGGCCTGATCGCTGCACCGGCCTTCGCACAGACTGCCGCCGCAGCTCCCGCATCCGCCGCCACCGCCCAAACCGTCGCCGCTCCTCAGGCACTTCCCGCCAAGGTCGCCCTCATCGCCTTCGAACAGGCCGTCTTCTCGACCAACGAAGGTCAGGTTGCCGTCCAGACCGTGCAAAAGAAGTACGAGCCCAAGAAATCGCAGATCGACGGCCTCTCCAATGAAGTCGATACCCTGAAAAAACAGGCTCAGGCCGCGCCCGCAACCACCTCCGAAGAAGAGCGTGCAGCCCGGCTCCGCACCATCGATACCAAGGAAAAGCAGCTGAACCGTGACGCCGAAGACGCCACCAACGCCTACCAGGCCGATCTCCAGGAAGCCTACGGCAAGGTCGCGCAGAAGTTTTCCGTCACCATGAAGAACTTCTGCCAGCAGAATGGCTTTACCCTCCTGCTCGACGTCAGCAACCAGGCCAGCAACGTCATGTGGGCCTTGCAGTCGACCGACATCACCCAGGCCGCTGTTGACGCTTACAACAAAACCTCCGGAGTCGCGGCACCGCCACCGTCCGCCCCCTCTGCCTCCGGACCCGCCGGCAATCGCACGACCACCCCGCGCCCGGCGACCACAACACCCCGTCGTTAGAACGCAGGCCTTCACACAAGGAATGGGAGTAGTCCATCGGCTACTCCCATTCCTTGTGTAAACATCATTTCCTGTGGAAAAACCTGTGTATCGCTCACAGGATGCGCCCTTTTCATCGCGCTCCACTGAGCGTACGATCGGTCCTGCGCGCACCGTCGCGCCCTAGTCATAAACCTTTTGCCATCTTGTACTTACAGCATCTTCCGAGCCCACGCGCGGCTCCCGGCCAGGCACCCGCGCGTCTAAGTCATGGGTAGAGTTCGGTTTCCACAGAGTCACATTACTATCCTGTAATCTCTCGACCAGAATCGCTCATCATCCAGGCACAGCACGGCCCGTTTCCCTCCCTGCATCGCCCGGGCTCGCCTACTCCTCGCCCACCTTCAACACCGCCAGGAACGCCTCCTGCGGGATATCCACCTTGCCGATCCGCTTCATACGCTTCTTGCCTTCCTTTTGCTTGTCCAGCAGCTTCCGCTTCCGGCTGATATCCCCGCCATAGCACTTCGCAATCACGTTCTTCCGGATCGCCGACACCGTCTCCCGCGCCACAATCTTCGATCCGATCGCCGCCTGAATCGCCACCTCGAACATCTGCCGCGGAATCAGCTCGCGCATCTTGTGCACCAGCGCCTTGCCCCGGTCAAACGCCGCATCCCGGTGCACAATGATCGACAGCGCGTCCACCGGATCACCGCCAATCAGAATATCCATCTTCACCATCGGCGACACCCACGTCCCCGCCACCACGTAGTCCAGCGATGCGTAACCGCGCGAGACACTCTTTAGCCGATCGTAGAAGTCCAGCACGATCTCGTTCAGCGGCAGCTCGTACGTGATCATCACGCGCGTCTCTGAGACGTACTCAAAGTTCTTCTGCCGCCCGCGCTTATCCTCCACCAGCTTCAAAATGC
>CAXTCB010000165.1:0-4692 GCA_964242875.1 uncultured Acidobacteriaceae bacterium | reverse complement strand
TCCGACCACTTCGACATCCAGGCCATCACCCCCGGCGACGTCCAGCCCAGCCGCGCCGAACAGATGACCATGCTCCGCAACCTGCTCGCCGAGCGCTTCAAGCTCACCATCCATCGCGAGCAAAAGGACTTCGCCATCTACGCCATGGACATCGTCAAAACCGGCCCTAAACTCACTCCCACCACCGCCCCGCCCGGCGACCCCACCATCATGGGCCCCGGCGTCGTTCATCCGCAGCGCATCGTTCTCCCCGGCCACAACGCCACCATCCTCGATCTCGCGTCCATCCTCCAGCGCGCCGTCCTCGACCGCCCTGTCGTCGATCGCACCGGCCTCGCCGGCCACTACGACTTCACCCTCGAGTGGGCGCCCGACGACTCGCAGTTCGGCGGCGACGTCCCCACTCCCGCCGACACCACACCCGCCTTACCGCTCTTCCAGGCCATCCAGCAGCAACTCGGCCTCAAACTCACCGCCACCCATGGTCCCGTCTCCGCCCTCGTGATCGACCACGCCGACCACCCCTCCACCGACTAAGCCGGATCAAACCTCCGGTACGCGGCGGCTGCCTTCCCGTCATCCACGCCGCCCAGCCTCTCTCAGCCGAACCGCACCACCCGAGCCCCGAATGGTTCGAGCCGTACCGCCTCCGAGCAGCTCACTCCCGTCAACGCATCCTTCCCTCCACCCCCGGTCACTGTCACTGTCGCCGCCGCGGCCGTGTGGTTCAGCAGATACATCCATCGCGTCCCGCCGGCCTGCCGCACGGTCACCTCCACACCGGCCGCTGGCGTCGCCGCCGCCTTGACGCCACTCTCTTCCAGCAGCGCGCCCAGCACCCGTGCCAGCGCAGCTCCCTCCAGGTGCGCGCCCACGTAGATCGCCCGCCCCTTGCCGAAGTGGTTCTCCGTGATCGCCGCCGCGCCCGCGTAGGGTGCCGTGGTGTACTGCGCCAGCACCGCGGCGCCCTTCGGCTCAAGCACATCCGCCCACACGTGGCACTCCGCCTCCGCGCCGGCCAGCGACCCCGCAAACCGCACCCCCTGCTTCTCCGCGTAGATCGGCTGGTACTCGCGCAACTCCACCCCCATCACATCCCGCAGCAGGCCGGGCAGCGGCTCCTCCACCATCCCGTTCGCCTCGTTCTTGATGCCCAGCCGCACCCCGCACACCAGCGTGCCTCCACCCCGCACAAAGCTCCGTATCCGGTCCGCCTGCTCCTTCGCCACAATCGACATCGCCGGCGCCAGCAACACCTTGTAGCGGCTTAGATCGTCACGCGCGGTCACGATGTCCAACCCCGCTCCGCCGCTCGCCGCCGATCCGTACCAGCTCAGAATCTCGCCGCTGTACTTCAGCTTCGGCTGGCCCGGCTGGATCGTCAGCGACCAGTCTGAAGCCGGATCGAAACACAGCGCGACCTCCGCCGCATACGCCGCATCGAGTGCCTCCTTGCCCAGGCTCTTCAGCTCCTTCATCGTCGTCGCAATCTCGTCAAAGCCGGCGCTCTTCTGCCGGTCGTGCCGCAGCATCCCGTGCCAGTACTCCTCTTGCCCGGTCGTCGCCGTGTCCCAGCGAAAGTAGTTAATGCCCATCGCCCCGTGCGCCACCGCCTGGTAGCTCCACAGCCGCAGCTGCCCCGGCAGCGGCTGCTGCGTAAAGGTCGCCTGCCCCGCCTTGCCGGTCTGCTGCTCCATCACCAGGAACGGCCGTCCATCCTTCGCGCCCCGCGTAAAGTCATGCGCAAACGCAATCAGCGAGGCGATCGCCGACGGCGGAACCACCGTGGCCGCATCGCCGCCTCCACTCAGAAACAGCGCAAAGAAGCCCGGGTAGTTATCCGCCGACGCAAAGTCCAGCCCGCGGTACAGATCATGCATATCGATCGTGTCGATCAGTCCGCCCACGTTGTTCGTCGTGATGAAGTGCTTCGGGCACTCCCGCCGCAGCACCGTCAGCTGCCCGGTCAGAAAGCTCACATTCGCCGCGCTCTGGTAGCGGTCATAATCCAGCGTCAAGCCGGGACTCGGCGGTGCCCCGGAAGGCAGCGGCACCGGCACCTGCGCAAAGTCCGTGTACACGTTGCTCCAGAACACCGTGCCCCACGCATGGTTCAGCGCATCGAGCGTCTGGTAGCGATCCTTCAGCCACGCCTGAAAGCCGGCCCGGCAAAACCGGCAGTAGCACCGCGCAAAGTTCCCCAGCGTCAGCTCGTTATCAATCTGCCAGCCGATCACCCCCGGCGTCCCCGCAAACTTTCGCGCCATCGCCGTTGCGATCGTCTCCGAAAGCCGTCGGTACGTCGCATTGGTCGGGCAGGTAAACCGCCGCGTTCCCGGCGACAGCGTCACTCCCTGGTCGTTCACCAGCAGGATCTCCGGATACTTCGCCGAAAGCCACGGTGGCGGCGCCGCCGACGGCGTCCCCAGAATCACCCCGATGCCCTTTGCATGCAGCACCCCCACCGCCCGCTCCAGCCAGCCAAACGCAAACGTTCCCTCCTTCGGCTCCATCAGCGACCAGGCAAACTCCGCGATGCGAACGTTCGTCACCCCGGCCGCCGCCATCATCGTCGCGTCCTCCGCCCACAGCCGCTCCGGCGTCTGGTCCGGGTAGTAGTCCACCCCGAACAGCAGCGGCAGCTCCGCCATGCCCATCTCTCCCGCCGCCAACCCTGCCGCTACCGACCGCCGCCACGCCGCCATCGTCAGCGCCACCGCTCCCCCCGCCATCACAAACCGCCGCCGATCCAGCTGTCCCATCCGTTCCTGTCCCGTCCGTTCCTGTCCCGTCCGTTCCATACGCACCTCCGCAAGGCCTCCCTTATACCAACTCGCCCCATGCGCTCGCCAATCCCGTCGCGTTGCTCGACTGGTACCGCCGCCGCTCACCCCGAGGCAAGTCCCCTCTGAAAGCGAGCCTCGCAGACGCTCCCCCAGCTATGCTTAACCCAGCCTGGGGGTCACTTTGCACCGTCTTTCTCTTCCGCGTCTCGCCGCCGTCCTGCTCTTGCTCGTCACCACCACCTTCACCCTCGCGCAAACCCCGCCCCCACCCCCGGAAGACGTCGTCCTCTTCACCAACGGCGACCAGCTCAGCGGCACCCTCCTCCGTCAGGTCGGCGACTCCGTCGTCTTCCGGAGCGACATGGCCGGCGAGATCACCATCCCGCTCACCAAAATCAAAGACCTCCACACCACCGGCAAGTTCGCCGTCCTCCGCCGCGGCGTACCCATCGCCGAGTCCCGCCGCGTCGAGCCCGAGCGCATCCAGATCACCAACTCGCACCTCCTTCTGCTCGACCACGCTGATCCCCCGCCCGCCATCCCCCTTACCTCCGTCGCTTACGTCGTCGACGCCCAGACCTTCAACAAGGATCTCGCGCACACGCCCGGCTTCTTCTCCGGCTGGATCGGCACCGCCACCCTCGGCGCCACCGTCGTCCAGGCCACCCAGCACGGCGGCACCCTCACCGCCGACGTCGCCCTCACCCGCCAGATCCCGCCCCTCACCTACTTCCACCCGCGCAACCGCACCATAGTCAACCTGCAGGAGACCTACGGCACCTCCACTACGCCCGTCATCCCCCAGACCGACCCGCCCTCGCCCGACGCCGTCGTGAAAACCAGCATCTTCCACGCCGACGCCGAACGCGACCAGTACCTCTCCAAACGCACCTATCTCCTCGCCGCCACCAGCTTCGACCACAACTTCGCCCAGGGCCTCGACCTCCAGCAGCTCTACGGCGGCGGCTTCGGCTTCACCCCGTTCTCGAACGCCAAACAGCAGCTCGACCTCAAGGCCGACCTCCACTACCTCAAGCAGCAGTTCTTCGACGCCGCCACCAACCAGAACCTCATCGGCTCCACCTTCGCCGAGACCTATCGCCGTACCCTCCCCGCAAAAATCCAGTTCACCGAGAACGCCAACGTCATCCCCGCCTGGAACGACCCCAACGCCTACTCCGCCAACGGAGCCGTCGCCCTCACCCTTCCCGTCTTCAAGCGCTTCTCCTTCACCAACACCGCCACCGACGCCTTCCTCAACAACCCCTCCCCCGGCTACCGCAAAAACAGCTTCACCTACACCGCCGGCATCACCTACACCCTCCACTAACCCCGGCACCGTTATCTCTCCCGAAGGCGCGCCACGCCCCGCAGCACCGCCAAGACCACCCTCTCCGTCACCACCACCGGCGACACCCCCGGCGGCACCTACCTCGTCGCCGTCACCGGCATCTCCGGCGCCGTCTCCCGCATCGCCTACGTCACCCTTACCCTGCCCGACTTCTCCCTCACCACCAAATCCTCCACGGTCTACCTCGACCAGTCCCAGGACCTCGCCGACACCCTCACCGTCACCCCCAGCAACGGCTTCTCCGATGCCGTCCACCTCGCCGTCTCCGGTTTGCCACCCGGCGTCACCGCCCCCCTCTCGCCTCCCTCCACCGAGACCTCCAGCACCCTCATCCTCCACGCCGCCGTCCTCGCCCCCACCACCAGCGGCACGCCCTTCACCGTCACCGGCGTCTCCGGCCCCACCACCCACACCATCCCCGCGCTCGCCGTCGCCGTCAGCGCCGCCGCGTCAAACTGCGGCCTCGGCACCCCCGTCAACCTCAAGCCCCACTTCAACCTCCCCCTTCAACGTCTACCTCTACACACTCCAGCTCAACCCGCGAAAACAAGTGGT
>CAXTCB010000164.1:0-4744 GCA_964242875.1 uncultured Acidobacteriaceae bacterium | reverse complement strand
TGGCTCTTCTACGCCCTCACCGCCAGCACCGTCTTCGTCTTCCGCCGCCGCGCCACCATCACCTCTCGCCCGGCACCTGCCCCTTCCATTCTTGATGGTCCTTCCGAGCGAAGCGACCTACACCAGGAAACCATCAACGCTCCCTTCCGCACCCCCGGCTACCCCGTCGTCCCCATCCTCTTCATCGCCGCCGCCACCCTCCTGCTCGTCTTCTCCTTCCAGGCCCAGCCCCGCAACTCCCTCATCGGCTCCGCCATCATCCTCCTCGGCATCCCCGTCCACCTTCTGCTCCGCCGACGCTCACCCGCCATCAACCCTCCCGCAAGCGACTGACCCCCTCACCGCACCAGCGTTCCCTGCTGCCGCTGCCCAAAGAACATCAGCGACGACACCCCCACTACCAGCAGCACCAGCGCCGCGCCCACACCCAGCGGAACCGTCCCGCTGGTCAGCGCAACCATCACCCGCCGCCCCTGTTCCGGCTGCGTCTGCCACATCACCCGTAGCGCCCACCCCACCACGCCCATCACATACATCACCCCCAGCGCACGCATCGCCAACATCCCACGCGCCGCCCCACGCAGCGCTGCCTCCTGCCGCCGCTGCTGCGCCCGCCGCCACACGCCCGCAGCCGAAGGCGGCTCCACCTGCGCCGTCACTGTCCCGGCAAACAGCAGCAACGGACTCGCCGCGCGCTCCGTCGTCTGGCAGTACGTGCAGCCCTTGACGTGCGTGCGCAGCTCTTCCGAAACATTCCCCGCACGCAGAGCCATCAGTAGCTCGGACTCACGCTCACACCCCATACGCGTCATACCTCATCCTTTCCCGGCTCGAGCAAGCCCGCCGCCCGTCCCCTCGCGCGAAACAGCAGCAGCCGAACACTCATCGCACTCAACCTCGTCACCTTGCCAATCTCGGCATGGCTCATACCTTCCACATACGCCAGCCACAGCAGCTCCCGCTCCCGCGGCTTCAGCAGCCGCATCGCCCGCCGCACGTCCAGCTGCACCGCAACATCCGTCGCATATCCCTCATCGCTCGCCTCCGGAGCCGGCACATCCTCCTGCCGCCGCCAGCGATCCCGCAGAAGATTCGTCGCAATCCGAAACAAATACCGGCGCGTCTCATCCTCCGGCATCGTCCGTGGCCGCCGCCCCAGAAAGCGGCAGAACGTCTCCTGCAGCAGGTCCTCCGCCACCTCGCGACGCCCTGTCACCCCTTGCAAATACGCGAACAGAGGTCGCGACACAGCCGCATACATCGCCTGAAACTGCGCCTCATCCAGATCCCCGGCAGCCCTCTCACCCCACGAGAGCACCCCACCAACAACATCGGACAGTGACGCAGCCATGGAGCCTCCTCTCTCGCAGTCACCGCCGCGCTAGCGAACGGTCTTCGCCGTCAGCAGACCGAAGCGGCTCGAAAGCATCCACGTTGCTCCCGCCGCCAGCGCAAAGCCAATCCCCAGCGCCAGCGCCATGACACCAAGAACAAGAGCGTCCTCTGACATCCTTCCCATCTTGATCACCACCAGGATCGCTACGCCGAACACGCTGAACAAAATGGCCGCCTGCACCCCATGCAAAATGGACTTGTACGGCGAGCTCCGCTCCGCCCGCTCCTCCAGCAGCGACGCCACAAACTCGCGCCCGCTCTCCGTCTGCGTGTACGCAATCAGGCTGTCAGCCGACGGCAGCCGATCCAGCAAGCGTGTCTGCACCCCGGCGTGCACGCGGGCCAGCATCACCCGCCGAATGGAGACCAGCACCGCCCAGGAAACAAACGCGAGCGCTGCAAAAAGAGTGATGGGAACCAGAATGCCGTCCATGATGTGCCTCGATTCAGAACTACGTTGCAAAGAGTAAGTACGTTCACTCTCTACAACGCACGGCAAGGCAATCGGTTAACAGCCGTCGCGCAACGATCCGCGTTCCGCCTGCCCGCTGGGGCGCCTCGCGCACGCCACACCTCGCGCAACCCAGGGCAGCCCGCGTCTTTGCTTCTAGGTAGGCCAGGGCGCCAGCCTTGGCACACAAAGGCCAACCGAACGGTCTTCTGCCCTTGGGGTATGCCTTCCGGACCAGCGCCTCGGTCCGTCATGCTGCGGCACAATCACCCGAGACAAGCCACCCACATCGCGTCCCCTGACACGCTGCATCGCAACCGCAGCCACCACCCTATAACGGCTGACTATTGCTCTTCACGCTCTTCGCCAGCTTCACAATCTCGTCCGCCGTTCCCCCCACCCTTGCCGGCGCCATGTTCGATGACGCCGTGTCGATCTGCTCCTTCAACGTCGTCGCCAGGGCCAGCAGCTTCGCCGCATCCGCCTTCGCCTGGTCCTGCCGCTTCAGGTTCAGCTTCGCGAACTGCACCCGCCGCATCGCGTCCGCCGGGTCTTCCACGGGTTGGCTGTTGTGCACGGTCGGGGTCGGGCTCGCTCCCGGCTGCTGGGTGTGCCAGGAAGGGGGCACAGGCGAAACACCGATCTGCGCGGGGAGCGCAAGAGCGGCAACAAACAAAAGCAGCACAGCGGCCTGGTATCTCATAGAGCGCCTCATCACGGAAGGTGCGAGCAGAGACCTTCCTGCACCCCCTTATACGCCCCCCACCCGCCCTCGATCTTTCGCTCCTTCGATCCCACGGTGCAGCGCCGCCAGATCTTCCAGCGAGCTCGCCTCCGCCCGCACCATCGCGTCCAGACTCTCGGGCCACGCTCGCGCCAGCTCCTCCGTCGTAAAACCCGCCTGCCGCAGGTTCTTCGCCAGCGTCTTCCGCTTCTGCGCGAACGCCTGGTGCAGAAACCGGTCGAATGCCGCAGGCTGCACACCCAGCTCCGCAAAGCGCGAGTGAAACCGCAGCCGCAGCACCGTGGACTCCACCTCGGGCGGCGGAGAAAAGCTCTCCGGCCCCAGCGTAAACAGCATCTCCGCCTGCGCATGCATCTGTGCCGTCGCGGAGAGCAGGCCAAACTCCCGCCTGCCAGGCGGCGACGCGACTCGCTCCGCCACCTCCCGCTGCATCATCAGCACCGCGCTCGAAAACACGCCCGGAGCAGCCCGCGTCGTCCGAAACAGATGCAAGAGAATGTCCGAGGTGATGTAGTACGGCAGGTTGCCAACGAGGTGCACCGGCATAGCCTCTTCGAGCTGATTGCCCGCGACATGCCCTCGACCTGCACTCTCAGCCGGCCCTTCCAGCTGGCTCCCGTCGTCTTCCGCAGGCACTCCGTCCCCCCGATCGCCCTCCACCAGCGCCGCCAGCTCCACCCGCAGCACATCCGCCGCAACGATCTCGACATTGCTGTGATTGCGGAAGCGGAACCGCAGCTCGGGCACCAGCGACCGGTCGAGCTCAATCGCAATCAGCCGCCGCACCCGGCTCGCCAGCAGCTCCGTAATCGCACCATGCCCCGGTCCGATCTCGACCACCGTCGCCCCAGACACGTCGCCCAGCGCGTCGACGATCCGCTGCCGCGCCGTCAAATCCGAAAGAAAGTTCTGCCCCAGCTTGGGCTTGTGCTTGCGAGACATCCTCTCGCTAGCCTACCAACCTCTCATCCACCAACCGTCACCCCAGCCCTGCACCCTTTCTGGTTGTCATCCTGAGCGAAACGGAAGGATCCCCGCATTTCGCCTTTCACGACGGAGCGAAGCGACGCGAACACCCTTTTGTATGTCATCCCGTTAGGGATCGGCTTCTCTCCCGAAAACACTTGCCTCACCGAAAGGACCCGTGGCCCTCGCAGGCGTCTGCTCTTTCTGAGCAGACAGCTGCCCGTCCGAACGCTCCTACTTCCCCGCATCCGCCATCGCCAGCAGGTCCGTCGCGCGGTTCCGCACCCGCTCCATCAGATCCCCATCCCCCGCCAGCGTCCGCAGCACCGGCGCAATGTTGCCCAGTTCAATGGCCCGCCCATTCTTCACCGCATCCAGAAAGCTCCCGATCTCCGCATCCAGCCCCAGCCGGTCGAACCGCCGCAGATGCGCCAGTCGCGGCGCCTCTTCCACCGTCACTTCGATCGCGCCAAAATCGTTCACCGCCTCCTGCACCCGCTTGTCATCCGAGTAGTTGAACGTGCAGGTCAGCGTCTTGCCCTCGCGCCGCAGCGTCAGCGTCTTCTTCCCCGTCTGCGCCAGCTTCTTCGATCCGGTCTCACATCCCTTCGTCCCGGCCAGAACCGGCTCCACCGCAAACAGCTTGTCGCGCGTCTCGCTCGACACATGGATCGTGGTCACTCCCCCTGCGTCCCCCGCCGCCGCGGTCGTCGCCCCGGAGCTTCCTCCGGCAGCGCCCCCCGCTCCGTCCCGTGAGGTCGTCACCGTCCCGCTGCCATCCCCCCGCACTGTCACCCGGTAGTAGGGCGTCGTCTGTGCCGGCCAGTCGCGCTCAAACGAGATCTCATCCGCTGTCGCCAGGGGAGCCTGGGCTCTCACCACGCACGCTCCCGCCATCATGCACAAAATCGCAAGAAAACAGCCCTTAACCTCGGCGAAACAGCGCTTAACCTTCACCGATTTGGCCCTTTAGACTCCACACCTGGCCTTTGCCGATCAAGCGTCTGCGCCGTATGCAGATGGCAGATCGCAATCGCCAGCGCGTCCGCCGCGTCCGGGCTATCTGGTTCATTCTCAAGCTCTAAGAGCCGTTTCACCATGAATTGAACCTGCTCCTTCTGCGCCAGCCCATACCCCACCACCGCACTTTTGATCGACAGCGGCGCATATTCCGCCACCTCCACCCC
>CAXTCB010000163.1:1263-4777 GCA_964242875.1 uncultured Acidobacteriaceae bacterium | reverse complement strand
TGCTGCGGGTCAGGCGGCGTTGGGGTGCAGGATGACCTTGGTCCAGCCCTTGTCGCGATTGTCGAAGTGCTTGTAGGCGTTTGGCGCCTCTTCGAGCGGAAGCTCATGCGAGATGATGAACGACGGCTTCGCTTTGCCATGATGGATCAGATCAGCGAGACGGCGGTTGTAGGCCTTTACGTTGCACTGACCGGTGCCCAGCTTTTGTCCCTTGAACCAGAACTTGCCGAAGTCGAAGGCGATCTGGCCTTTTTTGGCAAGGGAGTCGGAGGCGCCGGGATCCTGCGGGATGAAGACGCCGACGACGCCGATCTTACCGGTGGCTTTGACGCAGTCGACGAGCGAGTTCATGACCAGGTTTGGCACTTCCTTGCCGGCGGCATTATGGCACTGGTAGCCGATGCACTCGGAGCCGCAGTCTGCGCCGAGGCCGTTGGTGGCTTCGCGGATCTGGCTGGAGACGTCGCCCATGGCGTCGATGGGGGTGGCGCCGATCTCTTTCGCGAGCGCGAGCCGATCCTTGAGACCGTCGACGACGAAGATCTGGCTGGCGCCCTGGATCCTGGCGGAGAGGGCGGCCATGAGGCCGACGGGGCCGGCGCCATAGATGACGATGCTCTGGCCGGGCTCAAGCTCAGCCAGGCGCGTGGAGTGCCAGCCGGTGGGAAAGATGTCCGACAGCATGGTGTACTCGCGTTCTTTTTCGGTCGCATCGGGCGGCAGGATGAGGGCGTTGAAGTCGCCGTACGGAACGCGCAGCAGTTGTGCCTGACCGCCGGCGTAGGGTCCCATGCCGGCAAAGCCGTAGGCCGCGCCTGCCATGCCGGGCATCACGCTCTTGTCGGACAAGGTGAGGCAGAAGCCGGTGAGACCGCGCTCGCAGTTCGCGCAGAAGCCGCAGCCGATGTTGAAGGGCAGAACGACTTTGTCGCCCACCTTGACGCGATCGACCGCTTTGCCGATCTCGATGACCTCGCCGAGGTTTTCGTGTCCGAGGATTTTGCCCTTCTCGACGTCCGTGCGGCCCTCGTACATGTGGAGATCGGAGCCGCAGATGTTGGTGCTGGTGAGCTTGACGAGAATGTCCGTGTGCTTTTCGATGCGGGCGTCGGGAACGGTATCGACCGACACCTTTTTGGGACCGTGATAGACCAGTGCTTTCATGAGGAAGAGCCTTTCTGCGGGTTCGGCCGCAGCGGAACCCGATCCACGTTGGGGTGGCGGGAACTCGTAGGGAAGAGGAAGGTGCTTTCAGAGGGAGGCACTCGACAGCGCGCCTTCGATGCTGGGTGCGGCTGCGGGACTCCTCCGTACAGAGACATAACCCTGTGATGCCCTGAAGACGAGCAGGGTCTTCCCGGAGATAAGGATGATCGCTCGGCGGCCATGCAGCCGAGCGGGTGAAAGGCGCCCGGGCCGGATTATTGGTGCGACCGCATTTGCAGAACGCGAGAGCGTCGTTGCGAGTCTCCCCGCCCCAGCCAGGTTGCCGGAAGGTACCTGCAGGCAAGACTTAGCAGGAAGAGGGCGACCGCGGCCCACACCGCGTGACGGGCGAAGATGTCGACGATGCTGCTAACGGGAGTGGACACGTTGAAGAGCCGCTCGACGATCCAGCCGAGAGCCGCAGATCCGGCAACGATGGCGCCGCCGCTGCGAACGACCGGGTAGGCTCGTGTCCGGCTCAGGAGAAGGAGCGACGGCAGCACCACGGCCACGATCAGCATCTGCATCGTCTCAATGCCCAGGTTGAAGGCGAGAATACCGGCGACGCGATCCCAGCGCGCGAGACCGAGGCGGCTGAGCGTTGCGGCAAACGCGAGGCCATGAATCAGACCGAAGAAGCCAGCGATCCAGGCTTCTCTGCCGGGAAAGAGCGGGCGCAGGGCGTGTACGGCCGAAACCAGAATGGAGACGGCGATCAGCACTTCAATGGGCCGCTCCGGCACCTGCACGACCTCCATGGCCGCCAGGCTGAGCGTGAGGGAGTGGCCGAGCGTGAAGGCGGTGACAATGCCGAGGATGTGGAGCAGGCTTTGCCGCACACCAGCAGGTCGATCCCAACGGGTACCCGCGGCGAGCAGCGGGGCGGGCAGCAGCAACACCAGCAGGAAAAGAAGGTGATCGGTCCCTTCGGCGATGTGGCGCATCCCGAGATGAAACAGGCTGGCAAGCTGCAGGCCGCTCCACCATGTGCCGAGCTTCGCGGCTGGGGAGGCCGAGGTCGCAACACCATCGCCGGTCTGCTGCTTCCCTGTCTTTTGCTGGCCAGTCTGCTGCTGATAGTCCAGCTCATAGACGGACTGGAGTTCGTTCCGCCTCTGGGCAAGGATGTGCAGCGTACGGTCCTGGGGTACTACCGCGTTTACGAGGTACACCGACGCGGCACTCAGGTGGTGATTGACCAGGACCAGAGCTCGCTCCTGGCCGCCCGGCGGCAGATCCACGCGATAGCTGATCTGGATCTCGCCCAGACCCTCTTTCATTGCGGCCGGTTCGGGAAAGCTCCAGGAGAGAAGCTGTGGCGAAGCTCTCGTTCCGTCGAGGGTGAGGGAGAGGTCGCCGAGGACGCGCTGCGCGTACGCTTCCTTCTCCCGCTCGGAGAAGCTGCCGTCGCGATTTCTGTCGATTGCAGCGATGACTGACGGGGCGACCAGCACACCAGGGATCAAGCGCATGGACGCCAGAGCCTCCTTTGCCTGTAGGGACACGAGGGTTGCCTGCAGGTACTCGTCGATGCGATGCGCCCATGCCTGCGAGGTCGAGAGAAAGAGGCTCAGAGCAGCGAGGACGACCATGTTTCGCCTCATGGCGTCAGCAGCGCGCTTCCGTAGTCGTTGGTCGGATCGCGGTACATGGTGTGAACGTGGTTGTCAGGTTCGTCGCTCTGCGGGGCGTACTCAATGACCAGGTGCGGGCCCTGGATGCGGTAGTACGCGGTGATGTTGCTGCCGGGCTGTGCGGTGGTGGAGCCGCTCCAGGCGAACCAGGTCTCGTTCAGGTCCGCCTTCATCTCGGCCATGCGCGCCGCGGCGAATGGCTCCTTGAGGATGCCGGCCCACTCGTGGATGAGATCAAGCAGCATGGCCTGCTGCTGCGGGTTCATGGATGTAGCCTTGAGGCCGTCAGGAACAATCGTCTTGCCGTCCTGTCCTGGCCCGAGCACCAGGTCCGCGACCCTGTAGGTCAGGACCGCCTGCTTGCGCTGCGTTTCGTCGAGGGAGTGCAGAAGCGCGAGGGCTTTGTCGCTCTCGCGCCCCACCGGCCGGATGGTTCTACCGTTCAGCAGGAAGCTGGCCGGCTGCGCGCCGGTAAGCGTCGGTGTGAGGACGCCTCTTTTGCCGGCAAGGGTGATGTTGAGGGCGAGATGATGGCCGCCGAACTGCAGCCTCCATGGCTGCGTGGTGGAGGGCGTGCCGAGAAACGAGAGGAAGTACAAGCTGCTCCCGAACATGTCTTCGCTTGAGAACGGTGGCCGTCCACCCGGCCCGCCGGGACCGCCCGGCCCGCCAGG
>CAXTCB010000163.1:0-1163 GCA_964242875.1 uncultured Acidobacteriaceae bacterium | reverse complement strand
GGACCGCCCGGCCCGCCAGGTCGAGGTCCCTCTCCGCCTCCGGGTGGTGGGCCGGGCGGCGGACCGTTGCTGTGGCCGCCAGGGCCTCGCTTCGATCCGTGCAGCTTGAAGTCATCGTCGGCCTCGCGAATCTCATTCACCTTCTCGAGCCCCATGGGGCTGAGGACGGTGGCGAGTAGCGTCATCGCCGCCTCGCGTTGCGGAGCGTTCATCTGTTTAAGGCTGAGACCGCCCCGAGGCACAACTCCGGTGGGAAAGTTGGACCAGCGCGCTTGCTGCGCCCTGTCGTCGAAGGCATAGAGCACCTTCTGCCGCTGCTCCGGGCCCAGCGTGGCCAGGAAGGCGTTGGCAGCACGCACGATGTCAGGCATCGGTGCCGTCTGCTGGGACAGGGCGAGGGGCGGCAGGCAGAGCAGAACAGCGATCGCAACAGCGAGGACCTGCTTCATCGGTTGGCTCCCGTAGGCGTTGCGTTACAGCCGTTGGCCGCGGCACGATGGATGAGCATGCGACGCGGCCGAGCCCTTACGACGAGAGCTCGAGCACCGGCCTCACCCATGCGTGCACCCCTTGTTCAACCAGCTTGTAACCCACGCTGCGTCTACTGTATCTCCTGATTCAGCAGACTGGGCAGGCTTCAGCGGGGAAGGCCCCATTGCCGCGCAGGGGAGGACCGGGCGGAGGAGCGTGCCCCGCGGCGGCCGAGACGCGCGCCCATTACCATCGAGGCATGAGCCTGGAGTTTGCGGTGGAGGCGGTGCGGGACGGCGGCGGCCGGCGAGGTCGGCTTACCCTGCCGCACGGCGTGGTGGAGACGCCGGTGTTTATGCCGGTGGGCACGGCCGCCACAGTGAAGACCGTGGAGCAGGGGGTGCTCGAGACCATGGGCGCGAGTGGGATGGGCGCACAGATCATCCTGGCGAACACCTACCACCTGTACCTGCGGCCGGGCCATGCGCTGATAGCGCGGATGGGCGGCGTGCACCGGTTTATGAACTGGACGCGGCCGATGCTGACGGACTCGGGCGGCTTCCAGGTGTTCTCGCTGAGCAAGCTGCGCCGGGTGACGCCGGATGGGGTGGAGTTCCGCTCGCATTTGGATGGGTCGAAGCACTTCTTTTCGCCGGAGCACTCGATGGCGGTGCAGATCGCGCTGGGGGCGG
>CAXTCB010000162.1:0-4783 GCA_964242875.1 uncultured Acidobacteriaceae bacterium | reverse complement strand
CTCAGCTCCCACCCTTAGAGAACTTCCGATTAATATCCGGCCAGAACTCCTTCACATACAACTGCGCCCCATCCAGAATCACATTCGTCAGCCACCGCTGCCCCACCTTCGTCCACGTCCGGTACTGCCCCGGGTAGTACGCCGCCGAGATCGCCGAAGCCCCACCCGCCCCCAGAATCTCCGACGCATTAAACGTCTCCCCACCCGAGTCCGTCCGCGTGATCAACACCCGGCCCGCCGCGTACACACTCCGCTTCACAAACCCGCCATGCCCCAGCGTGTAGTACCGGCTGTCCTGGTGCAGCGCAATGGGCAGCAGCGACTCGACCAGTAAATTCTCGTTCGCCTGGTCCGCAAACTGGTGCCAGAAGTACCGCCCATATCCGGCCGCTCCCTGGTGAAACGCGGGATAGGCCTTCGTCGCCTGCGAGATCCCCGCCTGGATCCCCGCAAACACCACTGACGAGTAATCAAAGCTGTCCGACAAGCCCGTCTGGAACTTCTCCTTCGGCGTCTGCGGCGGCAGCACCACGCCCGCACTTACCGAGCGAAAGTTCGGCAGAATGCCCAGAATCCGCTTCGTCTGCTGCGGCTCGGCTGCCCCCTGGGTTGAGGCCGCCGTCTGTCCGGGCTCGGGCGCGTCCGGCAAGGCATTCACCACCAGGCTGTCCGTCGCCCCGGCAGCGTCCCCCATCCCCTTCACCTGCGCCATCGCCGAGCTACCCATCAGCACCAGCACAGCCCCTGAACCAACCCACCTCAGCATTCGCTTGCCTTTCCTGCTAGCCGATAGACGTTCCCCTGTCCTGTTTAGACCATGACCCATCTGCCGTGTCAGCGCTATCCCCCGTTCGATGCGCGCCGCCTCTCTTCGTCGCCACGATCTGCGATCTCATAGCGCCAGTCTCCGCCTCCCCGAGATCCACCTTCGTAAAAAAAAGCAGCCACCCTGTCCCTGGGTGGCTGCTTCATCTTGCCCAACACATCGTTGGTCCGTCGAGTGGGATCGCGCCCGACTACGGATTCGCCGTCCGATCCTTCTCCGCCGTCGCCTTGTCTTGATCCTTGTCGGCCTTCTTCTGCGCCTTCGTGCTCAGCGCCTTGCGCTGCTGCTTGTCGGCCTTCTCCTGCGCCTTGTGCGCCTTTGCACTCTGCTTCTGCGCGTCCTCATTCTGCTTCAGCTGCGCCTTCGCGTCCGTGGTATCTGCAGTCGCACTCTGGGCAAATCCCGATCCCGTCAACGCACCCGCCAAGGTCAGCACAGCAGCATATCGATTGAGTCTCATACACATTCTCCTCAGCCACTTAGACTTCAGGAGCCAGCCTTCGCGTTGGCTATCGTGCCTCGCCGCCATCCGCAACGCCGCACCATCGTCACCACCCCATCCGCTCCGCCTCTTGTTCTTGGTTGGGATCCTGAGCGCAGCGGAAGAACTTGCCCTGAGCTTGTCCAAAGGATCCCCGCGAATGCTGCAGTGGACGACGCAGCGACGAACGAACCGGACCTGACTTCTTGCCCGTCATCCTGAGCGCAGCGGAAGGATCCCCGCATTCCGCCTTTCACGACGGAGCGCCGCGACGCGGACTCCCCCCGCCCCCAGCACCGTACAATCAACACCTGAAGTGATCCAGTCCGTCCGCCATCTCGCCCTGCTCGGCCTCATCCTTCCCGCCGCCGCCCAGGCACCCTCCGCTCCAGCGCCCTTCGCTCCGCCCCCCCGCAACACCCTCAATCACACCCTCGTCTTCCTCGATCCCGCCCACGGCGGCGACGACACCGGCGCCCACCTCATCACCGCCGCCGGCGAGCCGCTGCTTGAGAAAGATCTCACCCTCGCCCTCGCTGGCCGTCTCCGCTCTCAGCTCGCCTCCTTCGGCCTCACCGTTCTCTCCACCCGCGAGTCCGACACCGCCCCGGCCATCGCGCCGCCCACTCCCGATCAGCGTGCCGGCCTCGCCAATCACGTGCATCCCTTCGCCTGCATCGTTCTCCATGCCACTGGCACCGGCGCCGGCGTTCACCTCGTCACCTCCGCCCTCCCGCTCCCGCAGTCGCCCGAGACCCCCGCCCTCATCCCATGGGACTCCGCCCAGGCCACCTTCCTCCAGCAAAGCGACCGCCTCGCCTCCGAGCTCTCCACCGCCATCACACGTACCGGCATCCCCGTCCACATCAGCCACGCCACCATCCGCCCGCTCGATAGCCTTACCTGTCCCGCCGTCCTCGTAGAGCTCGCCCCGGTCAGGGACACATCCGTCGCTGACTCCGGCTACCAGGCCCGCGTCGCCCAGGCCGTCGCCACCGCCCTCCTCTTCTGGCGCAGTCACGCTGAACCCGACACTCCTGCGCAGGCTCCTGCCCAAACCTCCATCGAGCCAGACGCCGGGGCGGCGGCCCAGCCATGATCCCCCGTCACCAGCGATACCTCTTCTGGACCCTCGCCGCCGGCATCCTGCTCGCCCTCGCCTTTCTGCTCCATGGCTGCCGTGAGGCGGAAAAGCGGCTCGCCACCCCGCAGGATGAGACCCCCATCTCCGCCCCCACCGCAGCAGGCAACGAGACCGTCAACCTTTATCTCGCCTCCGACGCCGACGGTGCCATTACGATCGACTCCCGCCCCCTCGCGCTTCCCGCGGAGCCCTCCACCCGGGCCCGCTCCCTGCTCGAGCAGCTCCTGATCCTCTACACCCTTCCCGGCTCCGCCCACCCCCTTCCAACCGGTCCGGCCGTCGACGATGTCTTCCTTCTCGCGCTTCCGCTACAGGAGCCCGCCGAAACCCCCTCGAACCTCCGCAAAAAGCCGCTTAAGCTCAACCAAAACACACCCCTTTACGGCTATACCGGGCAGCTCGCCGTGGTCAATCTGCACGGCGCCTTCGCGGACAATCACCCCTCCGGCGTCGAAGTCGAAGCCCTCACCCTAAACTCCATCATCGGCACCCTGCACGCCAACCTTCCCCAAATCAGCCAGATACGCTTCGTCGTCGACGGCCGCCCGCGAGAGACCCTCGCCGGCCACGCCGATCTCACCCGCACCTATCCCGCCCTTGACACCACATCCACCCGCCCATGACCTCTAACCCGCCTTCCAGACCCTTGACCATCGGCGTCTTCGACTCCGGCTTCGGTGGTCTCACCGTCCTTCGCGAGCTCCTCGAACTCATTCCAAACGCACGCTTTATCTACCTCGGCGACACCGCCCGCCTGCCCTACGGATCAAAGTCCCGGGCCACCATCGCCCGTTACGCCATCTCCAGCACACAATTCCTCCTCGATCAGGGAGCGGGCCTGCTCGTCATCGCCTGCAACACCGCAACAGCCCTTGCCATCAACGACATACGAGCCGCGGCCGGCGCCATTCCCGTCATCGGCGTCATCGAGCCGGGTGCCCGCGCCGCCCTCGCCGCCAACCCGGCGGGCGACGTCCTCGTCCTCGCCACCAGCGCCACCGTGCAGTCGGGAGCCTACACGCAAACCATTCACTCCCTTGGACTTGCCTGCAATGAGAAAGCCTGTCCACTGCTCGTTCCACTCGTCGAAGAGGGCTGGATCGACCATCCCATTACCGCCGAAGTCGCCCGCATCTACCTCTCGGAAGCCCTCGCCACTGCCCCCAACGCCTCGACCCTGCTTCTTGGCTGCACCCACTACCCCTTGCTCAAAACATTGCTGACAAGAGCTTTAGCGGATCTAGGCCACCCCCTCCAGATCATCGATTCCGCCCGCGCTACCGCCGAAGCCGTCCTCGTCCATCTCCCGGCCCAGCCTTCCCTCCCGACGCAACCCCAGCCCCTGACCCTCTTCGCCACTGACTCTGTCGAGAAGTTCGAGCGCCTCGGCTCCGTTTTTCTCGGTCGTCCTCTTCCACTCGTAACCCTGGTAGATTTAGGCGGTTAGCCAGATCGGAGATCCCCACCATGCCCTTTCTTCTCAAGACCGAGCCCGGCAAATACTCCTTCGACGACCTCCTTCGCGACGGTGAGACGACCTGGGACGGCATCAAGAACCCTCAGGCCCTCATCAGCCTCCGCTCCATGAAAAAGGGTGAGAAACTCGTCATCTACCACTCCAACGTCGGCAAAGCCGTCGTCGGCACCGCGACCGTCGTCTCCGTTGACGCCACCGATCCCAAAAACCCTCAGGTGCGCATCAAGGCCGGTAAACGACTGAAGCAGGAGAAGCCTCTCGCGACTCTTCGGGAAGCCACTGTCTTCCACGATTCGTTACTCTTCCGGCAGTTTCGCCTGTCCGTCGTGCCCCTCTCCGACGAGCAATATGACTGGCTGCTGCATGGGTGAGGAGACCTCCGCTGCATCACAGAGTCATGTCCGTTGAGACCTCCATCGACACCTTTCTTCTGGGCGGCGATCTCCCCGTAAACCGCCTTGGTTACGGCACAATGCGCCTTGTCGGAGAAGGTGCCTGGGGCGAGCCGCCGCGGGGCCGCCCTGACGCCATCCAGCTGCTTCGCCGGGCCGTCGACCTCGGCGTCAACTTCTTCGATACCGCAGACGCCTACGGTCCGCACATAGCAGAAGATCTCATCGCGGCAGCGCTTCACCCCTACCCCGCTGGCCTGGTCGTTGCAACCAAGGGCGGTCTCACCCGCACCGGCCCTGCTAAATCTAAACCGCTTGGCCGTCCCGACTATCTGGTTCAATCCGTCGAACTCTCGCTGCGCCGCCTCAAACTTGATCGCATCGATCTCTACCAGCTGCATCGCATCGATCCCACTGTTCCTGTCGAAGAGACCCTCGGCGCCCTCAAGGATCTGCAAACCCA
>CAXTCB010000161.1:0-4796 GCA_964242875.1 uncultured Acidobacteriaceae bacterium | reverse complement strand
TGGAGACTGAGATGTTTTTGAGGTTGTGCTGGCGGGCGCCGCGCACGGTGATGTGTGTGATGGCGGCGCGAGGGGGAGCCTTGGAGGGGGTTTGCGTCGGGGTCTGGGGCACGGTAGCCAAGACTCTAGGATACGGTATTCAGGCGGTTGACAGGAGGATGTGGCGAGGTGAAGGCGGGCGCTTGCGGACTGTTGACGATTGCAGTGGGGGCGGGTGCCCGGGGAGCGAGGTGCAACGGCAGGCGCATCGCGGGGCGGCTGGTATCCGGGGAGTCACTATGGCAGCGCTGAATTGCGTTTACCTCCGCGAGGAGGGTCTGCCAGAGTGGAGATGGCGATTCAGGTTTCGTGTAGCGATGCGAGGCGGGTGGCCGGCTGTTTCAGAGCTGTTCTGAAGAAAGAGGATGTCGGGTGACTACGTCGATCATGCTGGTGTGTGCGGTGCTGATGAGCCTGGCAGTGGGGGTTCTGGTGGCGTACTGGGTGTGCATGGGAATGTTTCAGGTGTTTCGGATGCACGCGCGGCAGGTGCAGGCGAAACGGGCCGTGGGTGGAACGGTCCAGGTGGTTCGGGGATAGTTACTGGGGAGTGGGCGTGCCGGTGGTGGTGTTCTGCTGGCGAAGTCGCTGAAGCTGCTCGAAGATTTGCTGCGGGGTCTTGACGGTGTCGGACGAGGCGTCTGGCGCCGGTGTGCTGGCGTCGGGCGGGGTGGTCGTTGCTGTCGACGGAGCAGAGGTGGAGTCGATCGGCGGGAAGACGACGGTCTGCGATGCGGGCGAGATCTGGTTCTGCGGGGCTGAGGCGTTGGTGTCCGGCGCGGGCGGCGGACTCGGAGTTTCGGGAGCGAAGCCTGCTGAGCGGGCTCGCGGCAAGGCCAGGGTGGCGGGGGCGCCGGGCGGGGGGGACTGATCCTCATCCGCGTCGTTGCCGGCCAGATTCGCGTTGGGGTTGGGCGGGGTCGCAGCGCCGGTGCGGGGGGTGAGGATGAGCTGGAGCGGTGCGTCGGCTGCACTCGAGCGAATGAGGATGTTGCTGCCGGTGCCATCGAGCAGCGTGGCGAGGATGCGTTGCGGATCGCCGGGCCCGTAGGTGCCGAAGACGCGATCCTCAGCGACGGAACCGGTGACCTTCATACCGGTTTGCCGGGCGATCTCTCGGATCAGGCCATTCAGGCTGGCGTTGGTCGCGGTCACGGTGAGAAGGCCGTGATCGAGTGTGACCTGGGAGCGATGCTGGGGGTGAGACGCCGGCTGCGCGGAGGCGGTCGAGGTGGCGGAAGGGAGTTGCTGCGCGTGGAGCTCGAAGGGCAACAGAAGAAGGACGGCGGAGGTTGCGAGACGCGTGTGGAGACGACGCGAACGCACCGGGCGGGGAGAGGAATCGCGAGATGGAGGCGTGGACGGCATGCTTTCCTCTGTTGGACGCGTCTGATGGTTAGATGGCGTTCCTGTGATCCAGGCAGCGTTCCTGCGACCCAGGTAGCGTTCCTGCGACCCATATGGCGTTCGCGTCACGCTGAAAGACTGGGAGTAGTCTACTCGGGGGAGTCGGGACCATGAGCGGCAAAGTGGGTTGGGAACGGTGGCGCGGCCGGAGACGGGCGACGGGCCGCAATGCGGTGGCGATGGCCGTGCTGACGGGATGCAGCGTAGCGGGACTATCGCGGATGGTGGCAGCAGAGACGTGTACGACGCAGTCTGCGATGCAGGCGAGTGACCGGATGGTGCTGGCGCAGGCGGCGCAGGAGATGGCGGGGAGGATGCAGCGTGGTGATGGGGCCGGACTGCAAGCGGAGACGATCCCGGAGCTGAGCAAGGACTTCAGCGGGATACGGGGCGCGGTGCTGGAGCTGGGTCCGCACCTGAAGGGTGACACGCTGGTGGTGGACCAGGTGTACCTGCTGGATGCGACGACGCTGGCGGCGGGGGCGGACGCGCAGTTTTTCTGCACGCTGAATAAGACGCAGGCGGAGGTGGATCTTTCGATTGCCGGGTTGACGCCGGGAACGTACGGATTCGCGGTGGTGTATGCGCAGGGCGCGTCGCCGTGGCGAGTGTCCCTGCTGCTGCGGCGGGATGCGGGCAGATGGCTGCTGGCGGGGTTTTTCCCGGGGCCGACGCAGGCGGCGGGGCATGACGGCGTGTGGTACTGGAGGGAGGCGCGGCGGCTGCATGGGGCAAAGCAGCCGTGGACGGCGTGGCTTTACTACACGGAGGCGCAGGCGCTGCTGCGGCCGGCAGGGTTTGTGCAATCGACGCACCTGGAGCGGCTGCAGGATGAGCAGAAGGCGGCGGCGCCGCCGGCGCTTTCAAGCGGCGTGAGTGCGACGACACCGCTGGTGATCAAGGGGCCGGATGCAAAGGAGTACCGCATCACGGGTCTGGGGGTCGAAGCACTGGCGGGCCGAAGCAAGACAGACGTGGTGATGCATGTGGACGAAGCGGCAACGGATCCGGAGGAGCTGCGGGCACGCGGGGACGGGTCGGCGCGAGCGCTGGTGGCTGCCTATCCGGAGCTGCGCAGTTCGTTTGAGGGCGTGCTGGTCTCGCTCGACGCGACGGGCCGACAGGCGCTGGTGACGGAGCACCGGATGGCTGACATCAAGTAAGCCGCGCTGAAATTGTGACAGGACTATGCCGCGGCCCGCATGGTGCAGCGCGCTGGCTGGTTGACGGAGCTGCTCAAGCGGCAAATGCTATTCTTTTCCGTAGGCCAAATGCGCGGAAATACGGGAAATCGTACGTTCCGCTGTAAATGGCCCCCTTGGGTTTGCCGACCTTGTGAGCGGGCAAGCGAAGCTTGACTGGCGTGTGCATCGCTTCGCGGCACCGGACAGCGCGAGCCGCACCGTGACGAGACGGCGGCCTGGGGATGCTTTCCGGGGATAGGTTTTCGAGAGACGATGGCAGAGCAAGAGAAGAGTCTGGAAGAGGCGGTTCGCCACCGCCGGTCGACGCCGAGTTTTGATGGAGCGCCGATGGATGCGGGCGATCTGCAGAAGATTGTGACGGCGGGGCTGCTGGCGCCGAGCGGCTATAACCTGCAGCCTTGGCGCTTTGTGGTGGTGCAATCGCCGGAGCAGAAGCGGCGCCTGCGGGCGGCGAGCTACAACCAGGCGAAGGTGGAAGAGGCCTCCACGGTGATCGTGGCGTGCGGCGACGCGGATGGATGGCGGCGGGACCTGGAGATGATGCTGCAGCGGGGGCTGGCGGGCGGGATGCCGGAGAGCTACGCGGCGCAGGCACGGAGCAGTGTGCCGAAGTACCTGGCAGGCTTCACCACAGACCAGATGCATGCGTGGCTGAACAAACATGTGACGATCGCGTTTACGCACATGCTGCTGATGGCGGAGGTGCTGGGGTATGACACGGCGCCTATGGAAGGGTTTGAGCAGGAGAAGGTGCGCGAGGTGCTGCGGTTGCCGCTGAGCTACTGGGTGGTGGCGCTGCTGTGTGTGGGGCACGGGCAAGGGCCGGACAAGTATGATGGCGGTCGGTTTGACGCGAACCACATGGTGTTTGGAGAAGAGTACGGGAAGCCGTTGAGCTCCAGGTGAGCCAAGAAAACAGGCGCGACGCGGAGGATCGCCGCTACCCGTCGCGGCCCATTGTCGGGGTGGCGGGTGTGGTGGTGTTCGAGGGCAAGGTTCTGCTGATCCGGCGTGGGCAGGAGCCGATGCGTGGATCGTGGAGCCTGCCGGGTGGAGCGCTCGAGACAGGCGAGACCATGCTTGAGGGCGTGGTTCGCGAGGTGATGGAAGAGACCGGTCTGCAGGTGCGGCCGCTGGAGCTGCTGGCGATGCTTGACCGCATTGTTCGGGATGAGCAGGGCGCGGTGGAGTACCACTATGTGCTGCTGGACTGGCTGTGCGAGCTGGCCGATGAGGCTGTGGGCTCTGCGGCTCGCGCGGGTAGTGACGCGACCGAGGTGGCGTGGGTGGACGCGGAGGCGATGGATTGCATGGCGGACCTGGACGAGGCGATGCAGCGGGTGGTGCGGGACGCGCTGGCGCGGGCGGAGGCGAGGGCATGAGCCGCAAGCGACGATGGCTGACGGGGCTGGGCGTGATGCTTGGCGCGGTGGTGCTGGTGGTGATGAGCATGGCGCTGCGGCCGCTGTCGTATGCAGATGCGCTGATTCGGTTTTCGCTGTGGCGGGGCGGGGCGCAGAGCAAATACGTCACAGTGAACGGACTGCGGCTGCACTATTTCGAAGCGGCTGCGGCGGGTGGAGAGCGAGGGACGCCGTTGCTGCTGGTGCATGGGCTGGGAGCGCGGGGTGAGGACTTCGGCAAGCTGATTCCGGCTCTGGCGGCTGCGGGCTTCCATGTGTATGCGCCGGATCTGCCGGGGTACGGGCGGTCTGAGAAGCCGGATGTGGCGTATACGATCGGCTACGAAGAGGCCGCGATGCAGGGCTTTCTGGATGCGATGCGGCTGCCGCGGGCGGACGTGGTGGGATGGTCGATGGGCGGGTGGGTGGCGCTGAAGCTGGCGGCGGATCATCCGGAGAGGGTGGAGAAGCTGGTGCTGTATGACAGCGCGGGCGTTTACTTTCCGCTGGACTATGGTGCGTCGCTCTTTCTGCCGACGGACGCGGCCGGGCTGGATGCTTTGATGGTGCGGCTGACGCCGCGGCCGGTGAAGCTGCCGGGGTTTGTGGCAACGGATTTTCTGCGGCGATCGGCCAAGAACGCCTGGGTGCTGCGGCGATCCCTGGCTGCGATGACGAGCGGGCGGGATCTGATGGAGTTTCGGCTGCACGAGATCAAGGTGCCGACGGCAGTGATGTGGGG
>CAXTCB010000160.1:0-4840 GCA_964242875.1 uncultured Acidobacteriaceae bacterium | reverse complement strand
AGCTTCGTTGGGTGGGGAGAAGCGGGTCCCTCCACTTCGGTCGGGATGACAGGTCCGGAGTGGGTCGGGATGACGACTTCGTCGGGTGGGAGAAGCGGGTCCCTCCACTTCGGTCAGCGTGACAGGTTGGGGGTGGGCGTGGAGAATCGGGGGATGGCAATGACGAAGGTGGCGGTGGTGACGGCGGAGGCTCCGGCGGCGATTGGGCCGTATGCGCAGGCGGTGCGGGTGGGGGAGATGGTGTACACGTCGGGGCAGATCCCGCTCGACGCGAAGACGATGGAGCTGGTGGAGGGCGGGATTACCGAGCAGACGACGCAGGTGCTTGAGAACCTGCGGGCGGTGTTAGTGGCGGCGGGGACGGATCTAAGGCGGGTGGTGAAGACGATGGTGTTTCTGAAGGATCTGAAGGACTTTGCGGCGATGAACGCGGTGTACCAGCGGTTCTTTCTGGGGGAGGCTGCGGGCGCGACGACCGAGGTGGTGGTGCCGCCGGCGCGATCGACGGTGGAGGTGGCGGGGCTGCCGAAGGGGGCGCTGGTGGAGATCGAGGTGATTGCCCTGGTGTAGGGCAACTCTGAGCAGGCGGATGCCATGGCGGGGTGCGGGTTGGGCACGGGTACGATGCGCCGGACGGGCCCTCCCTGCATCCAATGAAGTAGGGGGAATGAGTGATGGCTGAGACAGAGACCCAAGGCGTGAAGGTACAGAAGACAGAGGCGGAGTGGCGGGAGCTGCTGACGCCGGAGCAGTTCCACGTGATGCGGCAGAAGGGGACGGAGCGACCGTTTACCAGCCCGCTGAACGACAACCACAAAGACGGGATCTACCATTGCGCGGCGTGTGATGCACCGCTGTTCAAGTCGGACAACAAGTTTGAGTCGGGGTCGGGGTGGCCGAGCTTCTGGAATCCGGTGTCGCCTGAGGCGATTGTGGCGCACGAGGATACGAGCCACGGGATGCGGCGGGTCGAGGTAACGTGTGCGACCTGCGGGGCGCACCTGGGACATGTATTTCCGGATGGGCCGCGGCCGACGGGGCAGCGGTACTGCATCAATGGGGCTTCGCTGGGGTTCAACGAGAAGAACGCTTAGTGGGGGTAGATGTACGTCGCTTCGCTCCACTGTGAAAAGCGAAATGCGGGGATTCTTCCGCTCCGCTCGGAATGACAACCAGAAAGCAAAAGGGCCTCAGCCGAGTGGATCCGCTGAGGCTCTCTCTTGTATGACGGAGTTTTCTGGACGATGTCTTAGGCGGCTTTGACGATTTTGCCGGCCTTGATGCAGGAGGTGCAGACCTTGATGCGCTTGCTGCCGCCGTCGGTCTTGGCTTTGACCTGCTGCAGGTTCGGGTTCCAGCGACGACGTGTGGTGTTGTGGGCGTGCGAGATGTTGTTGCCGAACTGCGGGCCTTTGCCGCAAAGATCACATTTCTGTGCCATGGTGACTCCGATCAGAATGTCTCTGCCTGGGGTGCAAGGGAGAGGGATGGTTTGCCGGGTTCGGAGGCCGCTTGTCATGGCAGGCCTGAGGGGATGGCGGATTGCCTGGAAGGCAAGCGCACGGGAAGACCCTCTCCGGACGGATGGCTGTTTAGAGTGTAACGGGAAGGTGGGGAGACGGCAACCGGAAAGGTGCGCGAGGCCGGGGACGGGGCTGGGGAGGAGGGTGAGGGCCAGCGTTTCCATGGCACGAAAGCGAGAGTATGAGGGGTGTGCTGACCGTGGTCCCAAGCGATGCCGGGCACGTCCTGTTCCTATACGGTTTGATATACGGTTTTTGCAGGATTCGTATAGGTACGACTTCGGCATCTACAGAGATGAAGCCTGCTGTGGCCAGCGACAGGTGCCACAGGTCGGCAACAGGATAGAGGATTGAGGGCGAGCATGGCTGACGAGTTGAGATCTGAGATGGATGGTGCGGTGATCGCGGTCGCAGAGCGCGAGCGCGAGACAATCGTTCAGGCGGAGCCGCGGCGGGGTGGTGCGCCGTGCGATTGGCCGGTGACACGGCGGGAGTTTGTGGCCGGGGCGACGGCGGTATTTGGAGCGTCGACGCTGGTGCCGGCACTGGGGCGAGCGGAGACGGTGCCGGCGGTGCGGCAGATGCCGATCAGCCTGCGGATCAACGGGGAGGCCAAGCAGATGCAGATCGATCCGCGGACGAGCCTGCTCGACCTGCTGCGCGAAGACCTGAAGCTGACCGGGACGAAGAAGGGATGCGACCACGGGCAGTGCGGGGCGTGCACGGTGCTGGCGGACGGCAAGCGGATCAACAGCTGCCTGGCGCTGGCGGTGTCGTACGACGGCGACTCGATTACGACGATCGAGGGGATTGCGAAGGGCGAGACGCTTGACCCGGTGCAGCAGGCGTTTCTGGATCACGACGGCTACCAGTGCGGGTACTGCACGCCGGGGCAGGTGGTCTCGGCGGTGGCGCTGCTGGGCGAGGTGAAGGCGGGATCGGCCAGCTATGTCACCAAGGATGTGCGGAAGACGGGCACGGTGGAGCTGACGGATGAGGAGATCAAGGAGCGCATGAGCGGGAATCTGTGCCGCTGCGGGGCGTATCCGGGGATTGTGGCGGCGGTGCGGCAGGCGTACGGCCATGCGGGACAGGCGGCGGCGAAGGCTGACGCGGAGCAGATGGGAGTTACGAATGCAGCCCTTTGAGTTTGAACGAGCACGGGATCCGCAAGGTGCGGTGACGGCGATTGAGGCGTCAGCGCAGGCGAAGTTTCTGGCGGGCGGAACGAATCTGGTTGATCTGATGAAGCAGCATGTAGAGCTGCCGACACACCTGGTCGACATCAACAAGCTGGACTTGGCAAAGATTGAAGAGCTGCCGAACGGTGGTGTGCGGCTGGGCGCGCTGGCGAAGAACGCGGAGACGGCAGACCACGAGCTGGTGCGGACACGATACCCGATGCTGTCCCAGGCGATCCTGGCGGGGGCTTCGGCGCAGCTGCGGAACGCGGCGACGAATGGCGGCAACCTGCTGCAGCGGACGCGATGCTACTACTTCTACGATCCGGCGTACACGCAGTGCAACAAGCGAAGTCCGGGATCGGGGTGCGGGGCGATTGAGGGCTATAACCGGGTGCACGGGATCCTGGGGACGAGCCCGGAGTGCATTGCGACGCACCCCTCGGACATGTGCGTGGCGCTGGCGGCATTGGGCGCCACGGTGCGGGTGCGAGGGAGGAAGGGCGAGCGGACGATCAAATTCGACGACTTTCACCGGCTGCCAGGGAAGACGCCGCAGTTCGATACGACCCTGAAGCCGGACGAGCTGATTCTGTCGATCGATCTGCCGAAGGACAACTATGCCGGCCACTCGACGTATACGAAGGTGCGCGACCGGGCGAGCTATGCGTTTGCGCTGGTGAGTGCGGCGGCGGCGCTCGAGATGGACGGGCAGACAGTGAAGAGCGCGCGGCTGGCGCTGGGCGGCGTGGCGCATAAGCCGTGGCGCTCGGAGAAGGCCGAGGCGATGTTGCGCGGCAAGCCGGCGACGGAGGAGAGCTTCCGAGCGGCGGCCGAGGAAGCGGTGCGCGGGGCAAAGACCTACGAGCACAACGCGTTCAAGGTCGAGATGGCGAAGCAGACGATTGTGCGGGCGTTCACGCAGGCGGCAAAGGGAACGGGAGTAGAGGCATAGATGGCAGCGACGACGATTGGCGAACCGATTACGCGGGTAGACGGCCGGGCAAAGGTGACGGGCGAGGCGAAGTATGCGGCGGAGTTTGCGATTCCGAACCTGTCGTATGCCGTGATGGTGATGAGCACGATTCCGAACGGCCGGATCCAGGGGATGGACACAGGCGCGGCGGAGCGGGCGCCGGGGGTGCTGGCGGTGATGACGTCGGCAAACGCGAAGAAGCTGCCGGACGGCGGCAAGGATGGTGTGAAGCCGCCGGCGGGGCGGGTGCTTTCGCTGCTGCAGGATGACTCGGTGAAGTACAACAACCAGCCGATCGCGGTGGTGGTGGCGGAGACGCTGAACCAGGCGATTTATGCGGGAACGCTGATCGGAACCACGTATCAAGGGCAGCCGGCGGTGCTGGACTTCGAGAAGGGGTTTGCGACGTCGCATGCGGCGGGGCATGGCAAGGATCCGGCGGATCTGAGTGAAGGCAAGCTGCGCGACGGGATGGCAGCGGGCGAGGTGAAGGTCGACCAGATCTACACGACGCCGGTGCAGAACCATAACCCGATGGAGCCGCACGCGACGATTGCGCAGTGGGATGGCGCGATGCTGACGGTGCATGATGCGACGCAGTACGTCTCTGGTGTGAAGCAGACGCTGGCGAAGACGTTCGGGCTGCCGGACGACAATGTGCGGGTGATCTGTCCGTTTACAGGCGGCGGCTTTGGCTGCAAGGGATCGACGTGGTCGCACGTGGTGCTGGCGGCGATGGCGGCCAAGCAGGTAGGGCGGCCGGTGAAGCTGGTGCTGGAGCGGCCGCAGATGTTTGGACCGGTAGGCGCGCGGCCACGTACGCAGCAGCATGTGGTGCTGGCGGCGAAGAAGGATGGCACGCTGACGGCGGTGCAGCACGATGTGTATTCGCATACGTCGACGTTTGAGGATTTTGCGGAGCCGTCCTCGACGCAGACGCGGATGCTGTATGCGAGTGAGGTGATTTCCACCAAGCAGCGGCTGGTGCCGCTGACGGTTGGAACGCCGACGTTCCAGAGGGCGCCGGGCGAGGCGACGGGGACGTTTGCACTTGAGATCGCGATGGATGAGCTGGCGGAGACGCTGGCGATGGATCCGATCGCGTTGCGGGTGAAGAACTACGCGGAGAAGGATCCGACGAGCAACAAGCCGTGGTCGAG
>CAXTCB010000159.1:1273-4940 GCA_964242875.1 uncultured Acidobacteriaceae bacterium | reverse complement strand
CCCTCACGAAGGGTGATGATGAGTGCCTGAAACATGCTACGTTCACCTGCCTTAAAGGGCGTTTTGGTCGAGGTGCACGCAGGTTTCGCGGAGGTCTCGAGCAGGGCGCCCTACAGGGCCAAGTCTAATGCGGACCAATCTGGTCGTCAATGGAGCGCGCAGACGTGCGCCACCGAAGATTAGAAATCTTTGAAGGGCCGAAGCAGGATGCGATGAGGGGAAGGTATGGTGCGCCCGGAAGGAGTCGAACCTCCGACCTACTGGTTCGTAGCCAGTTGCTCTATCCAACTGAGCTACGGGCGCACATTGCATGGCTGCAACTAGGACAGGATACCGAAGATGGGGTGTGAGGGCAACCGCCCGGTGCGATCCGAAGAGGAGGGAGATGGTGCGCCCGGAAGGATTCGAACCTCCGACCCTTTGGTTCGAAGCCAAATGCTCTATCCAGCTGAGCTACGGGCGCGGGGTGATGCTGAGTCAAAGTGTACGACAGGCTGAGTTCTATGCCCAGACCTGCACCGGGAGCTTCTGCCACACGCGAGCGGAGGACGTACGCTGAGCGTGCAGCCCGGCGTGGCAGGAATGTTGAAGACATGCTGCCCTCGCAGGCATCGAACGGCCATGCTTCCGCTTCAACTCGCTCAACGGCAAGGCCGCAAGTTCCTGAATCCTGTTCCTACCGATGTTGGCGACTGGCGCATGGCGCTGCGGCTTCTGCCGTTGTACCTGACGAACAGGGCGGAGACGGAGCCTCGAACGCCACTCGGCCCCTTTGCGACTGATCCGGCTGTCTACGCCACGGCGCCGCCGACTGGTCTGCGGGTCACATGGTTTGGCCACTCCTCGCTGTTGCTGGAGCTGGATGGTGTGCGGCTGCTGGTCGACCCGGTGTGGGACCCGCGCGCCTCGCCGGTGCGCTTCGCGGGACCGAAGCGGTTCTTTCCGCCAACGCTCGGGCTCTCCGCGCTGCCGCAGGTGGATGCCATTCTGATCTCGCACGATCACTACGACCATCTAGGCGCCAGAACCGTTGCCGCCCTGGCCCGGCAATGGCCGGAGACGCGCTGGATCACCGCGCTCGAGGTCGGCTCCATTCTGGCCCGTATGGGCGTTGCCAGGGAGCGCATCACGGAGCTTGACTGGACCGAGGAGACGACCGTCCGGAGCGGCAGCGGCGACGCGTCGGTGACGGTCACGAGCGTTCCTGCGCGACACTTTTCCGGCCGGTCTTTCAGCAACCGGTTTGAGACGCTGTGGACGGCCTTTGTGCTGAGCGGCAGCCAGCACAGGATCTTTCACGGCGTCGACTCGGGGCTGTGGGAGGGCTACGAGACGATTGGCCGGGAGTATGGTCCGTTTGACCTGACACTGCTTGAGATCGGCGCCTTCCATGAGCTTTGGAAGAGCATCCACCTGGGTCCGGATGGCGCCGTGCAGGCGTTCGGTGAGCTCACCGGCGGCAACAGCACGGGACTGCTGATGCCGATCCACTGGGGACTTTTCAACCTCGCCCTACACGCGTGGCGTCAGCCCATCGAGCGTGTGACGCAGCTTGCGAGGGAGCAGGGGATTCGCCTGTTCTCGCCCGCGCCTGGCATTCCCTCGGACGTCGACGGGCAGCCGATCGTGTCCACCTGGTGGCAGCAACCCGCGTAGCTTGAGTGGGGAGTTCGCCCGCAAGAGAACGACACGTTTTCGCAGGTAAGCCGGCGCGCCTGCTCCCGAAGTTATGGCCGGGGCGAGTGATCGGCGTGCCTGCTAAGCGGCGGGTTTCGGCTCTGCGGGAGGTGGCGGCGGAGGCGGCGTGGTGGTCAGGGCGACGCGCTCGACGATGTCGAGGCCGGAACGGCGCAGAAGCTGGTGGATGACAGCCTCGGTGAGGCGGCTGGCGTCGTACTCGATGCGGACGGTCTTCTCGCGCTCGTTGAGCTCAAGGTGACGGATGCCGTAGACCTCGCGGACGCGAGCCATGGCAAGCACCGAGTTCTCAGAGGGCGGGATGCCGTAGCGATAAAGGACGTCAAGCTGAGTCATGGGGAGAGTTTAGCAGGGAGGATATGCGGCGCAGAGGGGGACGCGGGGGAGGCGCGGTACACTCGACCGGTGATTTCGCTCCCGGCGCAACCGGCGCTTCATCCTGTGTTCGAGGCGGCCGGGTACTGGCTTGGCTACCGGGTCTACCGGCGTGCGCGGGAGCGCGCAGGCGACGTGGTTGCGGAGGGGCAGCGATGGAGTGTGATCGCGGCGGCGGCGGTGGGAGCGCTGGTGGGGAGCAGGGTGCTGGGACTGGTGGAACAGGCGCCGAGGGTGCACCTTACGTTGCTGCAGATGGTGATGCCGGGCGGCGGAAAGACGATTGTGGGCGGGCTGCTGGGCGGGTGGCTGGCGGTGGAATGCGTGAAGTGGCTGCAGGGGATCCGGACGCGGACCGGGGATCTGTTTGCGGTGCCACTGTGCGTGGGGATCGCGTTGGGCCGGGTTGGATGCCTGCTGGCGGGGCTGGCGGACGACACGTATGGGACAGCGACACGGCTGCCGTGGGGCGTGGACTTTGGCGATGGGGTGGCGCGGCATCCGACGCAGGCGTACGAGATTGTGTTTCTGGGTGTGCTGGCGGTCGCGCTGCGATGGATGAGCAAGAGGCCGCATAGAAATGGCGCGGTGTTTCGGGTGTTCCTGGCGGCGTATCTGCTGTGGCGGCTGCTGATTGATTTCCTGAAGCCGCAGCCACTGGTGCACGGGCTGAATGCGATCCAGTGGGCGTGCTGTGCGGGGCTGGTGTGTTTGCTGGTGGGTGCGTTGAGAGGCCGGCCAGCTACGACGGAGCGCGTGACGGAGCGAACCTATGCTTGACCCGCGGTTTGGCTTCCGGACGGGATGGTTTGAGCGGGCGCTGACGGTGTGTGCGGTCGGAATGCTGCTGGGGGTGGGGTTGTGTGGCAGCCTGGCGCTGACGCATTCGCCTCGTCTATCGGGGGTCGTTATGAAGGCGGGCGCGCTGCTGTTCTTTGGCTCTCTGGCCGCTTTGCTGGTGGTGGCGTTGGTGCAGCTGATCGTGGTGATCGTGCAGGCGTTCCGACGATGAGCAGACCGGCCAAGGGGATGACCACCGGTGCGATAGGCATGCTGCTTGGGGCGGGACTATGCGGGCTGGATCGGGTCACGCACGGAAATGCATATGGGGGTGTTGCGTCCATAGCGGGAGCCGGGTGCATCACCCTTTCTTTTCTGGTACTCCTGATCAGCTTCTTCGTGTTTGTTTTTCAGGAGTTATCAGGAATTTTGCGGAGACGACGATGAGCGCACCGACAAGGCCTTACCTGTTCTATGACACGGCTGTATCACTCTGCGGAAGGTGTTTCCGGCGGGTGGATGGGAAGATCGTGTTTGAAGATGGGCGGGTGTACCTGCTGAAGCGGTGTCCGCAGCATGGATTTGAGCGGGTGCTGATGGCGGATGACGTGGACTACTACCGGCGGTGCCGCGAGGTGTTTCTGAAGCCGCCGGAGATGCCGCAGCACTGGAATACGCCGGTGAAGTACGGGTGTCCGTACGACTGCGGGCTGTGTCCGGACCATGAGCAGCACTCGTGCCTGAGCCTGCTCGAGATCACGGATGTTTGTAACCTTGACTGTCCTATTTGCTATGCGGCGAGTGGAACGCACCG
>CAXTCB010000159.1:0-1173 GCA_964242875.1 uncultured Acidobacteriaceae bacterium | reverse complement strand
CATCGGCCGCTCGAGCAGGTGGAGCGGATGCTGGACACCATCGTGCGCAACGAGATGGAGCCGGACATCGTGCAGATCTCGGGCGGCGAGCCGACGGTGCATCCGCAGTTCTTCGACATCCTGGATGCGGCGAAGCGGCGGCCGATCAAGCACCTGATGGTGAACACGAACGGCATCCGGATTGCGACGGAGGAAGGCTTTGCGGAGCGGCTGGCGACGTATCTGCCGAAGTTCGAGCTGTACCTGCAGTTTGACTCGCTCGGGCGGGACGCACTGCTGCAGCTGCGCGGGGCGGACCTGCGGCGGGTGCGGGAGCGGGCGCTCGAGCGGCTGAACGCGGTGGGGATCTCGACGACGCTGGTGGTGACGGTGGAGCGCGGGGTGAACGACGGCGAGCTCGGAGCGATCGTCGAGTTTGCGTTGACGCAGCCGTGTGTGCGCGGCGTGACGTTCCAGCCGGTGCAGCAGGCGGGACGGCTGCGCGGGTACGATGCGGCGGAGCACCGACTGACGCTGACGGAGGTGCGGCGAAGGATCCTGGAGCAGACGTCGGTGTTCAAGCCGGAGGACCTGATTCCGGTGCCGTGTCATCCGGACTCGCTGGCGATGGGCTATGCGTTGAAGCTGGCGGGCGGGGTGACGCCGCTGACGAGCATGATTCCGCCTGAAGTTCTGATCAATGGCGCGAAAGACGGGGGCGCGGCGAACACGATCATCTACGAGCAGGATGCGGGCGTGCGGGCGCACCTGGCGCGACATCCGGAGGTGCTGGTGAAGGCGGTAGCGAACCCGGTGAAGGAGGGCCTGTTCAAGCTGTTCTCGACGAATCACTCGCCGCAGTCACAGGCCGCCACGCTGCGGGAGCTGCTGTGCTGCCTGCCGCAGGTGCTGCAGCCGAAGGACCTGACGTACCAGAATCTGTTCCGCGTGTTGATTGTGCAGTTCATCGATGCGGACAGCTTCGATCTGCGATCGATCCGAAAGACGTGCATTCACATCGCGCACCCGGATGCGGAGCGGCTGATTCCGTTTGACACCTACAACCTGTTTTATCGCGATGAGCTGGAGCAGACGCGGCTGGAGCCGCTGCGGCGGGTGGGGATGGCGGCGAGCTAGTTGAGATGGGCGAGGTAGCTGGTGATCTCGGGGCTGGTCCAGTTCTGGGCGTTGACG
>CAXTCB010000158.1:0-5019 GCA_964242875.1 uncultured Acidobacteriaceae bacterium | reverse complement strand
TGGACGAGTACGACGGCAGCGCCTTCTACATGTCCATGATGGGCGAGGTCCTCGGCCGCCCCGAGAACCACGTCCGCATCAACAAGGACGTGGTCGACGCCTGGGGCATCCCGGTCCTGCACGTCGAAACCCACTACACCGACAATGAGTTCAACATGGCCAAAGACGCCGTCGCCACCGCCAAACAGCTAGCCAATCAGGCCGGCTTCGAGGTCCTCGCCGAAAACGCCGTCCCCAATCCTCCCGGCTACAGCATCCACGAGGTCGGCACCTGCCGCATGGGCAACGACCCGAAACAAAGCGTGCTCAACGAATGGAATCAAAGCCACGACCACAAGAATCTTCTCGTCGTCGACGGTGCCGCCTTCACCAGCGCCGGCTGGCAGAACCCCACCATGACCATCCTCGCCCTCTCCATGCGCGCCTCCGAGCACCTCGCCGACCGCATGGCCCGCAACGAAGTCTGACCATCACCTCGCCGCCGTTTGCCGACGCCCGCGAACAGGATCGTCTTCCGTTACAGATCCCAGCGCGGCCCGCTTGCCACCCTTGTCACCCTGCCCGCTGAATCAGCACGCAGAAGCGGCTTGGACCGGGTTCGCTATCATCAGGCAAAGGTGACAGCATGAGCCCGTTCGCAGAGCCAGGTGTAAGGAGCGATGTGCCCGCCAACGTTCCCGGCGCCCGTTCACACACCTCGTTTCGCCTGCGCCACTCCGCGGAGGCGGTCGGCCTCACCATCCTGCGCTACCAGTTCCTGCTCACCGGCACCGCGCTTCTCATCTCCTCCGTGCAGTGGTTCCTCGCCGGGCACCCTAGCTGGTGGAGCACCCTCATCTACACCCTCGCGTCCGGCAACGCTGTCGCCGTCCTGATGGCGTCCCTGCTGCCGCTGTACCAGGCCCCTTTTCCAGCCAACTGGGTCCGGTACCTCGTTCTGCTCTTCCCCTCCTCCATCCTGGCCAGCGTCGTCGGCGGCATTGTCAACAGACTCGCGCTCCGGCTGCCGCTCTCCTCCCTCCTGGAATGGCACCGGGGCGACCTCCCTTACGCCACCTTGATCTCGTTCGCCATGGGACTTGTCATCTACGCCTTCGCCAGCACCCGCATGCAGATGGAAGCAGAAAAGCAGGCGCTCGCCCAGCAGGTCCAGCTCGGTCAGGCAGCTCTGGAAACGCATGCCGCAGACCTCCGTGCGGCCTTCGAAATCCAGGCCAGCCTTCTTCCAAAGACGATCCCCTCCATCCCCGGCGTGGAGATAAGCTGTGCCTGGGAGCCCGCCCGCACTGTCAGCGGCGACTACTTCCATGTCCTCGAACTGGCGCCCGACAAGATCGGCTTCTGCCTGGCAGACGTCTCCGGCAAAGGCATGAGCGCCGCTCTCGTCACCGCGAATCTGCATGCCGCCTTTCGCGCTTTTGCCCTCGGTGAAGCCAGCCCGGCTCGCGTCTGCGAACGCTTGAATGAAGCATTCTGCGACAACCTGCCCACTGGCAAATTCGTCGCTCTGGTCTACGGCATCCTCGATCGCCAGCGCATGCAACTGACCTACGAGATCGCCGGGCACAACCCGCCGCTCCTCCTGCGCAACGGCAACTTCGAGCGCCTGCAGGGCTCCGGACCGGTCCTTGGCATGTTGCCGAACTCCTCCTTCACCGATCATGTGATCGCACTTGCGCCCAATGACTACCTCCTTCTCGCCACCGACGGCATTACGGAAGCCGTTCCACCCGGGAGCGAAGACGAGTTCGGCGAAGAGCGGCTGGCCTTGGCCGCCCTGCAGGCGCCAGCCCGCAACGCACACAGCGTACGCGCTGAAGTCATGCGGCAGGTCTCAACCTTTGCCATGGGGCAGTTCTTCGACGACGCCTCCTTGATGGTCATCGCCGTCACCCGAGCGCAATAACCAGACCGCACCGCCGCTCTCGCCAGCGCGCCAACGTCACGCGCTCGGAGCCGAAACCTCTTTCGCGGCTTCTCCTGGGTATTAGTCTCGCTTCCTGCCGCTCTGCTCTCGCGTGGGAGGAGTACCCGGCGCGCCACAGACTCCGAGAAAATGCCATACTATGCGGCATACTCCGAGGTCCCCCACAATCGTGTGCCGCTTCCTCCTCTCCCTTCTCGCCCTCGTTGTCACCGCCGCGCTCGCCGCCCCGGCCCAGAAGCTATCGCCCAAGTGGGAAGAACTCACCGGCCCCGACTTCGTCCACGCCATCGCACAGGCCCAGGGCGTCTGCGTCCTCCCCTTCGGCATCATCGAAAAACACGGTCCCCACCTGCCCCTCGGCACCGATCTGCTCGACGTCCGCTTCGCCGTCTCGAACGCGGTGCAGCAGGAGTACGCCGTCGTCTTTCCCGAGTACTACTTCGGTCAGATCTTTGAGGCCCGCCAGGAGCCCGGCACCGTCGCCTACAGCCTCCCCACCCAGCTCACCCTCCTGCAGGAGACCGTGAACGAGATGGCTCGCAACGGCTGCCGCAAGATCCTCATCGTCAACGGCCACGGCGGCAACCAGAGCCTCCTTCCGCTCTTCGGTCAATCGCAGCTCGCGACCCCGCACGACTTCGTCGTCTACATCATCGCCTCCATCCCCCGCAACGGCGCCGGCCGCCCTCCCGCAAAGTCCACCGTCGATATGCACGCCGGCGAGGGCGAGACCTCCGCCATGCTCATCGCCCGCCCCGATCTCGTCCACATGGACCGCGCCAAAGCAGAGTCCGGCGCCGATCAGCAGCACCTTCATCTCCCCTCCTCCGTCTACACCGGCATCTGGTGGTACGCTCGCTTCCCCGAGCACTACGCCGGCGAAGGTGCCGTGGCCTCAAAAGAGCTGGGCGAGTTCGATCAGCGAAACTGGTCCCGTGAGATCGCTGAAGCCATCAAGGCCATCAAGGCCGACGAAGAAAGCGCCAGACTCCAGAAAGAGTTCTACGACAAAGCCCAGCATCCCCTTCTCACCCCGCAGTAGCTCGCGCAGGCAGGTGCCTCACAGCGCGCGGCATCTCACGCGCCCGCACGCATCAGAGACAGAGAAAGCTCGTACAATGAACTTCTCAATGGATCTCGCCGCCAAGTCCGCCCTGCTCGATCAAACGTTGCGAAGCTGCACTTCGCTTATGGTGGCGTACTCCGGCGGGACCGACTCCGCCTTCCTCGCCTTCGCCGCCCATCGCGTCCTCGGCGATCGCATGCTCGCCGTCATCGCGGACTCCGCATCACTCCCGCGAAATGAGCTTAAAAGTGCCCTTAACCTCTGCGAAACCCTGCGTATCCCTCTCCAAATCCTGCACACAAACGAGCTTTCAGACCCCAAATACCAGCAAAACGACGCAAATCGCTGCTTCCATTGCAAAGACGAGCTCTTCACCCGCATGAACCTCCTCCGCGAACAGCTGCACTTCGACGCTATCGCCTTTGGAATGAACACAGACGACCGCGGAGAGCACCGGCCCGGACAGACCGCGGCGCAGAATCACCACGTTCTCGCGCCCCTCGTCACCGCGCAGCTCTCCAAGCCGGAGATCCGCCAACTCGCACAAAATGCAGGGCTTCCCATCCACGACAAACCCGCCAGTGCCTGCCTCTCCTCGCGCCTGGCTTACGGCCTCCCGGTCACGGCGGAGCGTTTGGCGCAGATAGAACAGGCGGAGGATCTCCTTCATTCCATGGGCTTTATGCAGGTGCGGGTCCGGCACCACGACACCCTCGCCCGCATCGAAATAGCCCGAGAAGACCTCCCGCGAATCCTTGATCTTTCACTTTTGGATTCTATCTCTAACGCCTTCAAAGCAATGGGCTTTACCTTCGTTGCCCTCGACGCACAGGGCTATCGCTCTGGATCCATGAACTCCCTTCTTCCCGCCTCTTCCATCACCTTCACCGCCCATGCATAAAAACGCTCTCCTGGATCTCCTCTCTGCCGTCGAGCGAGGGGACTTAAGTGCAACGATTGCTGCAGATAGACTGGCTAATCTGCCCTTTGAAGACATCGGCGAAGCCCGCATCGATCACCACCGCAGCCTCCGCGTCGGCCTCCCTGAAGTCATCTACGCCGAAGGAAAACAACCCGACCAGACCGCCCGCATCTTTGCAAAACTAGCCGCAACCGGTCAGGACGTGCTTGCGACACGCGCTTCGCACGAGATGGCAGACGCGACGCTAACCCTAACTCCTTCAGCGATTTATAACTCTGTCTCAAGAACCATATCTCTTCGCCAGACACCCCTAACCGGGCCGGCCGGGCATGTTGCCGTGCTGTGTGCGGGAACCAGCGATCTGCCGGTTGCAGAGGAGGCAGCCGTCACGGCGGAGTTGTTCGGATGCCGTGTGACTAAGCTCTATGATGTTGGTGTTGCAGGACTTCCACGTTTGCTCGGCGTGCGGGACGAGCTCGCAAAGGCCGATGTGGTCATCGTTTGCGCCGGCATGGAGGGCGCTTTACCCTCGGTTGTCGGTGGTTTAGTGTCCGTTCCGGTGCTCGCAGTGCCCACTTCGGTGGGGTATGGGGCCTCTTTCGCTGGGGTTAGCGCACTTTTGGGGATGCTTAATTCGTGTTCGCCCAACATCTCTGTGGTGAACATCGACAACGGCTTTGGCGCCGCCTACTCAGCGGTTCTGATCGCGCGGTCAGCAGCAAAGGGCCGTTCAGAGTAGACGAGCAACTGAGACGCAAGCGGCCTACTGATTCACGCCGCTTGCCAGAAAACCACCATCGACGACAAGGATCTCGCCGGTGACGAAGCTCGCCGCGTCGCTGGCAAGATAGATGGCCGCCCCTACCAACTCTTCGGTCCTGCCAAAACGATTCATAGGGGTCCGGAGGCGTAGTTCCCTGCCGCGGTCGCTGTTATCCAGTAAATCCGCGTTCAGGGCTGTTCGAAATACCCCAGGTGCGATCGCGTTGACCGTCACACCCTGTGCGCTCCACTCCACGGCCAAGCTCTTCGTCAGCGCACCTACGGCAGCCTTGCTGGCTGCGTAGGCGGTGACCTCCCGCAGGGAGACGAAGGTGTTCAGCG
>CAXTCB010000157.1:0-5047 GCA_964242875.1 uncultured Acidobacteriaceae bacterium | reverse complement strand
AGCTCATGATCGCCTATCGCCAGCAGTACGAGCCCATGAACCGCCAGATCATCAAAATGATCAAGGAAGGCAAGCTCGGCACCGTCAAAAGTTTCCTCGCCACCAACGGTCAGAATCAGGGCGATCCCTCGCAATGGCGGCAGAACCTCGCCCTCGCCGGCGGCGGCTGCCTTCCCGACGTCGGCATCTACTGCTTCAACGCCGCCCGCTTCCTCACCGGCGAAGAACCATCCGAGGTCGTCGCCTATACGGTTCAGCCAAAGGACGATCCCCGCTTCCGTGAAGTCGAAGAGACCTGCGGCTTCACCCTTCGCTTTCCCAGCGGCCTCGTCGCCTCCTGCACCACCGGCTACGGCGTCCACCGCTCCCAGTTCCTCCGCGTCGAAGGCGACAAGAGCTGGGCGGAGCTCGACCCGGCCTTCGGCTATACCGGAATCAAGCTCAAGACCAACAAAACCGAAGACGGCCACAATGTCCTCTCCGAGCCCACCATCGAAGAGAAAGACCAGTTCGCCCTGGAGATGGATCACATGGCGCAGTGTGTCCAGCGAAACCTTCAGCCCCATACCCCCGGGGAAGAAGGTCTGCACGATCAGCGCATCACGGACGCCATCTACGAGTCCGCTCGCACCGGCAAGTCCGTCAAGATCGCACCGCCGTCATCACCCACCCGCGGCCCGGACCCGCAGGAATCCTGACGCCCAACCAAAAAATAGGAGGGAGGAGCTGTCGCTCCGCCCTCCAAACCTCTGCTTCTTTGTTACGTCGTGTGTAAACGAAGCCTCCCCGTCGGCAGTGTCTTCGTCCGACTCCCGCCCACTCGAGAGCGGACAGAAATCAGCGAGATAGAAAGCTGCAACCATATCTCGCTACGTACAGCAACACCTCCTGCATCCAAAGGCCCAAACTTCCGTACTGTGCGCCAGAAGTCTAAGAAAGCTCTAACCCTTTCATGTCTCCGATTTACAGATCTCCGGCGATCCGCATGTCCCGATTCGTCCCGACGCTGTCCCGTCAGCACGCCAACACACCCCGCACTAATCTGCATCCACCACGGCAACTATGTTCCTGATCCCGCGCGCCTTGCGCTCGCGCCCTCGCCCGACTGCAGCCCCGGCGTAATCTCGCGCACATAGATCTGGTGCGACACGCGCGGCGTTCCCTCCCCGTCATGCATCGCGTACACCCGCTGCCGGATCACCGTATCCGCCGCCGTCACGCGCTCACGCGACCGCAGATACTCCAGCCAGGACTCCATCACAAACGACTCAATCAGGTGCTCCGGATTCTCCGCCTCCCGGAAGATCCCCCACCGCATCGCTCCATCGCGCATCCTTACCCCGCGCAGCTCATGGATCGCGTGCGTGAACTCCGTATAGCGCGTCAGCGGCACGTGGTATTCCACCGTGATCCGCACCGGGCCTTCACTCGGATCGCTGTCCGCCCCTGGCGCCGCCGCCAGCTCCGGCGCCGGCCGCTGGAAAACATACGGCGTATGGTCCGGGATCGCGCCCTGCAGAATATGGAATCGCTGCACCGCCGGCAGCGTGATCATCAGTCCAGCGCCGGCCGCGATCAACGCCGCATTGGTCGACCCATGCTCCGCCACAAACCCCCACGTGATCGAGCCCAGAGCCATCCCTCCCTGGAACGTCATTAGGTACGTCCCCAGCGCCCGCGCCTGCACCCACGCCGGAACCGCCAGCTGCACACTCACATTCAGCTGCGACATCGTGCTCGTCCACGCAAACCCGCTCACCACCAGCATCGGAATCACCACCCACGGCGTATGCACCAGCGCCAGCGCAACGAGCGTCACTCCCTGGTACACCGACGACACCGCAATAATCCTGTCCGCGGCAAATCGCCTCCGGATCTTCGGCAGCTGCGTCGCCGCCACCACCGCGCCTACCCCCAGCGACCCATTCAGAATGCCGTACCCCAGCGCTCCTGCCCGCAGATCTCGCCTCGCCACCACCGCCAGCAGCGACCAGATCCCCGAAACAAAGAAGGTAAACGTGAACGCCCGGATCAGTGATGACTGCAGCGTCGGCGAGTACCGCACATACCGCAGCCCCGATCGGATCGACCCGGCAATCCGCTCCGCCGGCAGCGCGCTCTTAAACAGGGGTGTCCGCTTCCATTGCACCAGCACCCAGATCACGCCGGCAAACGACAGCGCATTCAGTAAAAACACCGACCCCGCGCCCCGATGCACACTGGCAAACCCAGCCACCATCAACCCGCCCAGCGCCGGTCCCAGCGCCCGCGCCAGGTTGTTGCTCGCCGCATTCAGCGACACCGTATCCGGGATCAGCTCGCGCGGCACCAGTTCCGGCACAATCGCCTGCCACGCCGGGTTGTTCATCGCCGACCCGACGTTCAGCAGAAACGTAAACCACAGCAGCGCCCACGGCGAAATGTGCCCCAGAAACGTGAGCACCGCCAGCACCGCCACACTCGCCAGCATCCAGATCTGCCAGAAGATCAGCAGCCGTCGCCGATCAAAGATGTCCGCCGTCGCTCCCGCCAGCAGACCCAGCAGCAGCACCGGCAGACTCGCCGCCGTCTGCATCAGCGCAATCAGCAGCGGACTCGACGTCAGCACCGTCATCAGCCACGTGCCCGCCGTATCCTGCATCCACGTGCCCACCGATGAGATCGTCGAGGCAATCCACCGGTCGCGGAACAGTCGTATCTCAAGCGGAGCAAAGCCCGACTCGCGTCCGGGGCCAGCGACGGGCTCACCGGCAGTCGTGCCCGTCTCCGTCGGAATCAGAGGCATGCTGCCAGTCTAGAGCACCTCCCACCACGCGCATCCATTGCGTGACTTTCCTCTCAGGAGTTACTAATATGGTTCCCACAAACACCGTTCACTCGCCACACAACCTATGCACTGCCATCATTTACCTCGTAGTCGCAAAGGTTGCCTGAATCAAAATGCCACTTTCCTTGCCGTCACTCTGCAATATATTGCAACCTTTCCATGAATTGCGGCCTCCGACGGAAGTAAGTAGCCTGTGTTTCTTGCACTTTACCCCGCACTCTTTTGCGTAGACTTTGGCCCCGGAAATGCTTCTACTCTCTGCAGAAAGCCACTCGTATAGGTGACCCGATGCGTAAGCCCCTGTTCCTTTTGTTTGTCTTTGCCTTAATCGTGACGACCGCGCGCGGCGTTAGCGCCTCCACCGACTGCCAGAAATGGCTGGCCGACTATAAAAAGGCCCTGGCAGACAAAGCCAGTACCCAGAAACTCCTCGCCGCCAAGCACCGTGCCCGCGCCTACGCCCATCGCAAGCTCGTCCAGCTTACGACCCCGGCTACCCCGCATCCGACCCCAACCCGCGTCTCGAGCATCCGCCCCCATCTCACCCCCGCGCAGATGCTCAAGAAGTTCGATCTCCTCTGCGGAGATCTCCCGGTTGATCCCACTCCACAGGTGCTGGACGCCCGCATGTCCCCCGACGAGTTCATCTCCGAGGTGTCGATGGGCGGCCCTGTCGATACCGATATCCTTCCTGGTGACGACACGCTCCTGGCGGAAAATGCGCCGCCGGCCTATGACGCTCCGCCCGCCAACACTGAAGTCTCCTCCAGCGGTCCGTATTACCCCGTCTTCGGCCCCGCTCCAGGCATCGGCGGCTTCACACCGGTACTTCCCGTTGTGCCACCAGTCACCCCACCCATTGCCCCGGTTCCGGAGCCCAGCAGCCTCGTTCTTCTGTTGACCGGCGGTCTCGGTGCTGCCGCTGCCGCCCGCCGCCGCTTCGTCCGCTAGGGAATCGCTTCACCTTCGTCACTTAGGCCCTCTACACGCGTGGAGGGCCACTTTTTCGCCAGACCTCTCATCCGCAGCCCTCACTTTGACTCAATCAGCGACGGCCTTCGTTCTCGAGAAATCGCCCGCTTAAAGAGGAAACCCACGCAGCGCGGTGGGGGCTGATGCGTGGGTGTTCCTTATAAAGCAACGAAGTGGGTGGACTTCGTTATGACTGACTCAACCCGAAGGGAGTCTTGCCACTCAGTTAGGGTATCGCGCACACGGCCTCATGTCAACCGTCATCCAAAACATCCCGTAAATCTCCCCGCAATTTCCGTTGCTGTTCGTCGCGTCGTCACAGCCGGCAGATCAGTAGCTCCCGCTCATAAATCATCTCCGGCGGCAGATGGTCATGCAGCTTTAGAAACAGCTCCTCATGCCCCATCACCTCCGCTTTCCATTGCTCCCGATCCACCTGTTCCAGCTCCGCAAATCGGTCGGCAGGGAAGTTCATCCCCTCCCACCGCATATCCTCGAAGTAAGGCGTCCAGCCGATCGGCGTCTCCCTTGCCGCGACTCGTCCTCGCACCCGGTCGACTACCCACGCCAGCACCCGCATATTCTCCGAGTAGCCCGGCCACACGAACCGCCCCTCCGCATCCTTGCGGAACCAGTTCACCGTAAAGATCCGCGGCGTCTTCGTCAGCGCGCGCTGCATCCGGATCCAGTGCCGGAAGTAGTCCGCCATGTGGTACCCGCAGAAGGGAAGCATCGCCATCGGATCACGCCGCACCTTGCCCAGCGCTCCACCCGCCGCGGCCGTCGTCTCCGATCCCATGGTCGCCCCGGCATAGACCCCGCCCGACCAGTTAAAACTCTCCGCCACCAGCGGCATCGTCGTCGATCGCCGCCCGCCGAACAGAAACGCCGCAATCGGCACCCCCGCCGGATCCTCCCACGCCGGGTCGATCGTCGGACATTGCGCCGCCGGCGCCGTGAATCGCCCGTTCGGATGCGCCGCCGTTGCCCCCGTCTCCTTGCCGATCTCGGGCGTCCACACGTTCCCGCGCCAGTCCAGGCACTCCGCCGGCGGCACCTCCGTCATGCCCTCCCACCACACGCCACCCTCCGGCGTCAGTGCCACGTTGGTAAAGATCGTGTTTCGCTCGAGCGTCGCCATCGCATTCGGGTTTGTCTTCGCGCTTGTCCCCGGCGCTACCCCAAAGAACCCTGCCTCCGGGTTGATCGCCCGCAGCTGCCCATTCGCATCCGGCTTGATCCACGCGA
>CAXTCB010000156.1:0-5061 GCA_964242875.1 uncultured Acidobacteriaceae bacterium | reverse complement strand
TCGAGCTGGGCGCGGGAGTCGTCGCGTTTGCGGCCTTCGGTCTTGCAGGCGAGGAAGCAGTTCTTGCGGAAGGGCGCGAGGGCGGGGCCAAGACGCTCCTGCGCGTTGCCGTAGCTGGGGGCGATGTCGAAGTAGTTGACGCCGCGATCGACGGCTTCGGCGACGACGTTGGAGGCGGCGGCGGGATCTTCGTTCATGACGACGATGCCGCCGAAGCCGATGATCGAGAGCTGCTCGCCGGTCTTGCCGAGGGGCCGGCGGGGGATCTTCCCGGTGGGAGTAGCGGCGGTGGCGAGGAGGGGATCGGTGGCGGCGAGGGCGGCGGTGGTGGCGGCGGCTTGCTGGAGGAAGGCGCGACGCTTCATGGGCGAGACCTCGGCGGAGTGGATTGCTGACCTGACGAGGGCTATGGTACGCCCTCCTGCAGAGAGCAAGACAGACGCGGGGAGGGCGGCTGGGCTAGCGAGCGAGCGGATCGGGGGTGTCGGGAAAGTGGTGGCGGCGAGCGCGGTAGAGGGAGGCTCCGCGCAGCCAGGCGGCGATGGATTGTTTGGCGGGCTGGCGGCGCTCGGTGTGGAGGAGATCGCGGCCGGCGCTGGCGAGGATGGCGATGGCCTCGCGATTGGCTGGGAGAGAGTGACGACGGCCGGCGAACTGCTCGGAGACGAGGTATTCGACGGCATTTGCGAGGATCGCGGAGGCGCGTTCGAGGTCGGACAGGCCGTGGCGGTGATCGTACAGGCCAAGGAGAGAGGGGGGGAGCGCGATGGGAGCGGGAGCGAAGGGGAGAGCCGTCATGTGCATGGGAGAGAGATCGGCAGGGGCAAGGAAAAGTTTAGGGCGGGGCGGGAAGGGAGGAAGAAAGCGGGTGAGTTTCCATTGAGCCAGCCCTGGAGGCTGGCGGCGATGGGCGTGAGGCCGCGATCTCGGGTTACCATTTCAGGGTTGGCAGATGGAGGAAACGGGATGAGTTCTGCACAGGAACCTGGGTACGGCGTGCGGCATACGGCGGATGGAGCGGCGGGTCATGGATCGATTCACGAGACAGAGCACGGGATGGGCCATGGATCAGGTCACGAGACGGGGACGTTTCTGGATACGTGGTGGCCGGTGCTGGTGATCGGGTTTGGCGTGACCTTCTTTACGGTGGTGGCGTTGTGGCACCCAAGCTACTGACGTAGCGGCGGCGGGGTGGTGGCCGCGATGTAGAGGGCGTGGGCGAGCCGGGCGATGATGCGGTCGCGAGTGGGATCGTCGGCCCGGCTATCCGTGAGGAAGATGGCGACGGCGAGGCGGCGGCCGTCGGGCAGGGTGATGAGGCCGATGTCGTTGGTGGCGGCGGCGCGTCCGTGATCTGAGCCGGAGGTGCCGGACTTGTGCGCGACGACGGTGCCGGGTGGGAGATCCGCCTGCAGGCGCTGGATGCGGGAGGTGGGGTGCATCCAGGTGAGGAGCAGGGCGGTGTGCTCGGGGGTGAGTGGCGAGCGGTCGGCAAGGCAGCGGAGGAGGTGGACGGCGGCCTGGGGCTCGAACCAGTCGCGATATTGGAGGGTCTGGTCGCGGTGGAGGTCGTGCTCGGTGTGCTCCATGTGGAAGCCAGTGATGCCGAGCGAGGCCATGTAGGTGTTGACGAGGGCGGGGCCGCCGAGGAGGCGGAGAAGGATGTCGGCGGCGGTGTTATCGCTCTGGGTGACGGTGAGCTCGAGCAGGGTGCGGAGGGGGACGTCGACGTTGGCGTCGGGGTGTTGATGCTCGAGCGGGCTCCAGTTTTCGGGTGGGATGCGGTCTGCGGGGAGAAAGCGGATGGGCTGATCGAGGGTGAGCCTGCCTTGCTCGACCTGGTGGAGGACGGCGAGGGCGAGGGGGAGCTTGAAGACGGACTGCATGGGCGGATGGGCGGTGGGGTTGCGGTTGCAGTCGAGCGGTGTGCCGGGGAGCTCGCAGGCGAGGGAGACCTGACCGTGGGCCTCTGCGGCGATGGATTGGAGCTGCTGGCGGAGAGGAGTCTGGGCGAGGGCGGATGTGGTGAGAAGGGCGAGCAGGAGAGCGCGGTGCATGCCTGAGTGTAAAAGGCGGTTGCGTGGTCGGGGCCTAGACTTGAGGGAGGGTGACAGCGTTGACGATGCAGGATGAGCGGTCCAGTACGGGGAGTGTGCCGATGCGGGCGCCGTTGGGATTTCTGGGTGTGGCGTGTGCGGTGGGGGTATCGACGATTTACTACAACCAGCCGCTGCTGCCAGAGATGGCGCGGACGTTTGGGACGAATGCGGCGACAGCGGGATGGGTGGCGGTGGCGACGCAGGTGGGGTACGCGTGCGGGATGCTCCTGTTTGTGCCGCTGGGCGACGTGGTGGAGCGGCGCGCGTTGATGATGCGGATGTACGCGGCGGTGGCGGTGGCGCTGCTGCTGGTGGCGGTGTCGCCGACGATGGCGTGGCTGATCGTGGGAAGTGTGGGGATCGGGCTGGTGGCGTCGGTGACGCATATTGCGCTGCCGATTGCGCCGGACCTGGCGCGGCCGGAGGAGCGCGGGCGGGCGATCGGCGTGGTGATGACGGGGCTGCTGCTGGGGATCCTGCTGGCGCGGACGTTTGCCGGGTGGGTAAGCCACATTCATGGATGGCGATGGGTGTTTGCGCTGGCGGCGGTGGTGAATGCGGGGTTTGTGCCGCTGCTGTGGCGGAAGATGCCGCGGCTCGAACCGAAGGCGGCGCTGACGTACGGGGCGGCGATGCGATCGTTGTGGACGCTGGTACGGACGCAGCCGGAGCTGCGGGAGAGCTGCGCGATGGGAGCGCTGGTGTTTGCGTCGTTTTCCTGCTTCTGGACGACGCTGGCGTTTCTGCTGGCGAGCCGGTATGGGCTGGGGGCGGGGGTGGCGGGGACGTTCGGGCTGGTGGGAGCGGCGGGGGCGCTGGTGGCGCCGCTGGCGGGGCGGATCTCTGACCGGCGGGGGCCGCGGTTTGTGATCGCGGTGGGCGTGGGTCTGCTGGCGATCTCGTACGCAGGGCTGTGGGCGCAGGAGCGGTTGCGGGGCGGGACGATGGTGCACGTGGCGGCGATTGCCATCGGGGTGGTGGTGCTGGATACCGGGGCGCAGATGTGCCAGGTGGCGAACCAGACGAGGATCTTCGGGCTGGTGCCGGGAGCGAGAAGCCGGCTGAATACGGTTTACATGACGGTGTACTTTGCGGGAGCAGCGCTGGGGTCCGCGCTGGCGACCATGGCGTGGAGACGGTGGGGATGGAACGGGGTATGCGGGCTGGCGCTGCTGCTGATTGCCGTGGCCGCGTTGCGTCACGTTGCGGGCAGGGATCGATCGGCCGCAGACACGATGGAAAACCGCGGGGAGGACGGTCTGCGGTCAAGGCTGGCCGAGGAGGCATAGCGGGACCGCGGATTCTTGCAAAATGAAAGAGTCTTGTGATTTCGTTGATAAAACGATAGTTTTGACACAAGCAGTCTGCGTCTCGAACCGCGACTGAATCCTTCCTTTCGACCTATTGTGAGACTTTGCCTTGAGTGATCTTGTCAGCCGAAACCTGATGCATGTGCGCCTGAGTGGAAGCGCGGGGATGCGAGAGACGTATTTTCTGGGGCCCACGTCAGAGTGTCCGCCGATTCCGCGGATCGGGGAGACGGTAGATCTAGAGGATATCTGCGGGCCGGTGACGGGCCTGACGCACGCCATGGAGACGATTGGAGAGCACGTGGTGTACCACGTGGAGATCGAGGTTGAGGCGGGTCGCGGCTCGAGTGGGGACCCGGACTCCTTCGACCGACCGCTGCGATAGGGCGGTCTCTAGCGCAGGGCGAGGGTGGCCGCGCCTGAAGGATCCGTTGGGCTGGATTCAGTCTGGGTGAGCCCGTGCGGGTGGTGAGCGAGGCAGGGATCGAACCTGCAACCGTCAGCTTAGAAGGCTGATGCTCTATCCAATTGAGCTACTCGCCCGCGAGGGATGTCTCGTGATTGTAGCGAATGCGGTTGCTGGTTGCGATCAGGACTGTGATCACGTCTGTGATCACGTTTGGGGGAAGAGATCGCGGGTGCGAAGGATGGCGGTGACGGCATCCAGGGCGCCGGACCAAAGGGCGTGCGCTTCGGCCGGCGTGGCGCCGGCGGCTTTGAGATAGAGCGAGATGCTGAAGCCTTCCTGCGGGGTGGTGAGATCGAGGAAGGCGGGGCGGATGATGCACTCGGCGGCTGTGCCTGGCAGATCAAGCGGAGCGAGGCGCCGCTCCAAACGGCCGAGGAGATGCTCCTGCTGGTGGAACGAGGTGAAGAGGGCGCGGTCGCGACAGAGGAGATCGAGGTAGGAGATGAGGGCGGCGGCGGACTCTTCGGGCTCGAGAGCGAGGTGAAGACGGAGATGGTCGCGCTCGTCGCCGGAGGCCTCCCAGACATCGCACTTGGCGGTGAAGAGGGGCGAGCGAGCGGAGTTGAGGGAGCGAAGGGAGTGCTGCAGGGCCGGATGGGCTTCGGCCTCCGGGATGAAGTCGATAGCGTAGGGATCTTCGCGGAGATCGATAAAGCGGACGGCACCGGAGGGGTCTTCCCAGGGAACGACAAGAACCGGATCGTCGGCGGAACATTCGGCGGACCAGTCAAAGAGCATGTCTGCCTAGGGTAACGCGATCGGAACGATTTTGCGTTCCGGAGAGAGAAGCGACGTTGCCGGGCGCGGTCAGTGCGAGGGGATGGTGGCTGCAGCCAGACTGCGGTCGAGGGCGGCGGAGGAGAGATCGAGGGTTCCGAGTCGATCCGTGAGGGCATCATGCACGGCGAGACGGACGGAAGGGTCGCCCTCCGCGGGAAGGGAAATCTGCTGCTGATAGCCGATGCCTGCACTCATGATGGCGGCGTAGCGGGTGGAGTCGAGATCAAGGTTGACGCGATCCGCGTGTGAGCTCTGAGAGGCTGAAGTCGGCGGCTTCGAGATTGGAAATGGGATTGGCGGTCTTGTCTGCGACGACGACGTCGACCACGACAAGGCTGGTGCTGCCGCGGAAGGTGGATCGAGGAGGGGTCTGAGCGAACGACAGCAGGGAGAGAAGCAGGAG
>CAXTCB010000155.1:0-5094 GCA_964242875.1 uncultured Acidobacteriaceae bacterium | reverse complement strand
GACCTGCTTCACCTCGTCGGCGATCGCCATCAGCTCATCACCAACGACTCACCCTGGGAGGCCGGCGTCGTCGAAGGTCCTTACATCCTCCGCCACGCGCACCATTTCTACATGTTCTATGCCGGCAACGACTGCTGCGGAAAAGACTGCCGCTATGCTGAAGGGGTCGCCCGCGCCGATCACCTGCTCGGCCCCTGGGAGAAGTTTCCCGGCAATCCCCTCATCGCCGCTAATAGCAAGTGGCGCTGCCCCGGCCACGGCACCGCGGTCCACGGGCCCAGGGGCAAGGACTACCTCCTCTACCACGCCTACCCCGTCGGCGGAACCATCTACGTCGGCCGGGAAGCCGTCCTCGACCAGATCCACTGGTCGGCCGACGGCTGGCCCATCGTCAATGGCGGCACCGGTCCCGGCCGGAGTGGTCCCGTTCCCTTCATTGATTTCAACGACAGCTTCAACACCATGCAGCTCGGTCCCAGCTGGCAATGGCCGGTCAACACCCATCCGCAGCGCACAACCGGTCACGGCATCCTTCAGCTGGTCGTCCCGCCGGGCAAAGAATCAGCCATGGTCGCCGTCTCCGCGCCCCCGGTGCCTGGCTACGCCGCCACCGTCACCCTCGATCCCACCTCCCTTCGCGACAGCGACGCCGCCTGGGCCGGGCTCACCGTCATCGGCGATCCCTTCAACACCGTCGGCCTCGGCCTTCGCGGCCGGCACCTCCAGCTCTGGCGCCGCGCCGGGGATCAAGCCGAGGTTCTCTGGCAGCTCCCCATCCCCGAGACAGCGCAGTCGCTCTGCCTGCGCGTTCGCGCCCATGACCAGGCGCAGCTGCAGTTCTCCTTCCGCACACCCGCGAGCTCGCCCGACCAGCCGTCTGACCTCCCCTGGACCGACGCAGGCGCCACCGTCGATGCATCGAGCCTCCCGGCATGGAATCGCGGCCTGCGTCTCGGTCTCCTGATCGAAGGCCCGGGTCTCACCCTCGCCCGCTGGAGCAGCTTCCACCTGACTTCTGGCTAGCGCGTGTCACTGCGCCGCCGCCATCGCGGTCTTGGCCGCCGGCACACTCACCACCAGCTCGACACATCATCATCCGCCCCGTCGCCACTCCCGTCGCCGCGCCTCCCACCTGCTGCGCCTCCCCGACAAGCCCGAAGCTGCACACCACACCGCCATCATCCAGGCGACCAGAACAGTAGGCTCTCGCATGCCCAGCAGTATAGCCACACCCCTTCAGTTTCCGCCACGAGCCAGACTCCTTCGGCCTCGAACCGTTTGCCTCCCCCCATCATCCAATTCCAGCAAGCAACGTCACACCAAGGATTCCCCCGTGCCCTCTCTTCTCGACCCCATCCAGGTAGGCGACCTCCATCTTCCCAGCCGCGTCATCATGGCCCCGCTCACCCGCCTCCGCGCCACCATCGACAACATCCCCACGCCCGTCATGGTCGAGTACTACACCCAGCGCGCCTCCGCCGGCCTCATCATCTCCGAAGCCACCCCCGTCAGCCCCATGGGCATCGGCTACCCGCAAGTCCCCGGCATCTGGTCCCAGCAGCAGGTTGACGCCTGGAAGCCCATCACCGCCGCCATCCACGCCCACGGAGGCCGCATCTTCCAGCAGATCTGGCACGTCGGCCGCATCTCCGATCCTGTCTACCTTCATGGCGAGCTCCCCGTCGCCCCCAGCGCCATCGCCGCCTCCGGCCACGTCTCTCTCATCCGCCCGGAGAAATCCTTCGTCACCCCGCGCGCGCTCGAAACCCGCGAAGTCCCCATCATCGTCGAGCAGTTCCGCCGCGCCGCGGAGAACGCCCAGCGCGCCGGCTTTGACGGCGTCGAGATTCACGGTGCCAACGGCTATCTCCTCGACCAGTTCCTTCAGTCCGGCACCAACCACCGCACCGACGAGTACGGCGGCTCCATTGAAAATCGCGCCCGCCTCATGCTCGACGTCGCCGACGCCTGCATCTCCGTCTGGGGCGCCAGCCGCGTCGGCATGCACCTCGCCCCGCGTGCTGATACCCACGGCATCTCGGACGCCAACCTCGCCGAAACCTTCGGCTACGTCGCCCGCGAGCTCGGCCGCCGCAAGCTCGCCTTCCTCATGTCGCGCGAACACCGCGCCGGCGGCTGGCTCGGCCCGGAGCTCAAGCGCGAGTTCGGCGGCGTCTACATTGCCAACGAGCAGTTCACCTTCGAAGCCGCCAACGAGGTCCTCGCCAACGGCGAAGCCGACGCCATCGCCTTCGGCAAGCTCTTCATCGCCAACCCCGACCTGCCCCTCCGCTTCGCCAGGCACGCTCCCCTCAACGAACCCCAGCCCGCCACCTTCTACGGCCACGGACCGGAAGGCTACATCGACCAGCCCAGCCTGCAAGCCTGAAGCCGCGTAAGCATCTAGCCGACCTCTGAGACGAGGCTCATTCCCGGTACCATCGTCTCAGAGGTCGCAACCATGTCCCTCCGTCCGGACGTCTTGATTCGCCTTGAAGTGACTCTCGCTCTGGCGCTTACCTTGTTTCTCTACGAGACCCGCTTTCCTCACCATTGGCTCTTCTTTTTCGCGTTGATCCTGGCTCCGGACCTCTCCCTGCTTCCATACTCTGGCCGCAACCTCCGCCTTGCCGCATCGCTCTACAACACAGCACACACCCTGGTGCTCCCAGGCGCACTCGCCCTGCTTGGTCTCGTAACTGTTCGTCCCCTCGCCGTGCAACTCGCCCTGATCTGGGCAGCCCACATCTTCTTCGATCGCGCGTTCGGCTATGGGCTGAAGTTCCCCGAAGCCTTTAAGCCGACTCACATTCAGAGCGCCGCCCGCTTCCCCGGTTAGCCACTCGGCTACTGCGTCGTCCCCGTCGTAAACACTGCCTCCGACCGCGACCCGAGCACCCGGTACAGGGCAAACTGCCGGCTTCCCTGCTCTCGCATCTCGAACAGCAGACTCGCCCGGTTTGACGCCTCCGCATCCACCACGCCCACCAGCCGCATCCATGGCGTCTGGTCCAGGTGCGCCGCATCCGTGACACTGCTGAACGCCGTCTGCAGGTTCCCAAACACATCCTTCTGCGCCACCACGGTCACGTACCGGAGCGCCGCTCCTGTCCCCGCTGTATGCGCCGTATACACAAACGTCGGCGCGCCGCCATAGCTCAGCAGATACCCGCGCAGATCCTCTTCCATCAGCCCCGGCCCAGCCGCCTTCGCCGCGGCCGCCGCCTTGCGCTTTGCCGCCGCAGCCGCCAGCGCCGCCCGTCGCCGAGCCGCCGGTGTGGCCGGTACCGCGGCCTTCGCCACCGGCTTTGCAGCCGACCCCGCGACTCCCGTCCCGCTCGCTCCTGCCGGGGAGGTTCCAGCCGTTGACGGAGCAGCCGCCAGCTTCCCCGCCGCCAGCGCCTCCATCAACACCAGTACCGCCTTGTGCTCGGCCTCATCGTCCCAGGGCCGCACAAAATCATGCTCCGCCCGGTTCTTCGCGTCGCTCACCGCCACCATCTGGTGCAGCTCCGCTGGCAGGCCGGAAAGCTTCGTCATCGCCTCGCCGTCCGCCGCCCGTTGCCCGCCCACCGGCTTCCCTCTGTGCAGCAGCGGCCGGTCCGGATCAGTATTCAACGCCCCCGTCGCAATCTCCTGCTTCGCACTCGCATCCGCCCCGTCCGTTGCCACATCCTTCCCCCCGCGCTTCTTCAACACAGGCCGATCCGGGTCATCCGCCGGCGTCCCGGCCGTCGTCGTATCGGTCGGTGCCGGATCAGCCTTCTTATTGTTCTTCCCCGCCGGGCTTCGCCGCCGCAACGTCGGCCGGTCCGGATCTACCTTGTTGGCGTCGTCATCATCCTTGCCGCCGCCCTTCCCGTACTTGTCATCATCCTTGCCCGTCGTAATCGTGCTCACCCGCCGTGACGCCTTCAGCTGCGCCGCCTTGACCTCCGCCTCCGGCTTGAACGTCCCGTAGCCAAACCAGCCGTCGTCATACGCGCTGTCCGTCGTAGCGAGCTTCCCTGCCGAGTTCAGCTCCACCAGCCCCTTCACCACCCCCGCCTGCTGCAGCTCGTACGCGTTCCCCGGAAGCAGGGCAAACGGAATCGGCCGCGGCTCGTACACCGCCGCATCCTGCATCTCGCCATTGATGTACAGCGACACAGGAATCAACCGGCTCGCCGCCGGCTTCAGCAGATCCCCCGTCCACTCATACACCCCGACCGCCCGCACCACCGCCTCCGGCTTCTCCACCTTGTGCGTCTGCGCAAACCCACCCACACCCACACCGAAAACCGTCGCTAAACCCGCCACCGCAACCCGTCGCCAAACCATAGCTCTCCATTAGACGACGCAACTCGCCCTTTCGAAACTTTCCGAGGATGCGTCGACTCACGTTCGGCTAATGCTTTTCAGTTGTCCTTCCGCACAAAGTGAAAGAATCCCCGCATTTCGCTTTTCACGACGGACCCTGAGCGAAGCCGAATGGAAACGCGTCAGCCCACCCGCGCTACCATCACCCACAGATGCCCCCACTCCTCACCGTCCCCCCGCTCCTCACAGTCACCGACCTCACCATCCGCTTCGGCCCCCACCCCGCCGTCGACCGTATCTCCTTCTCCATCGCCCCCGGCGAAACCCTCGGCCTCGTCGGCGAGTCCGGCTCCGGCAAGTCCGCCACCTCGCTCGCCCTTCTTCGCCTCCTCCCGCCCACCGCGACCGTCTCCGGCGCCATCCAGTTCAACGACCGCAACCTCCTCGCCGAAACCGACGCCGCCATGCGCCGCATCCGTGGCCGCGACATCGCCATGATCTTCCAGGAGCCCATGACCGCCCTCAACCCGGTCATGGCCATCGGCACCCAGATCGCCGAGGCCATCCGCGCCCATCATCCCGGTCTCTCCCGCTCCGAGGTCAAAGCTCGCACCGTCGCCGCCCTCCACGAGGTCGCCCTACCCGACCCCGAGCGCCGCCTCTCCGACTACCCCCACCAGTTCTCCGGCGGCCAGCGCCAGCGCATCCTCATCGCCATCGCCCTCAGCAATCGCCCGCGCCTGCTCATCGCCGACGAGCCCACCACCGCCCTCGACGTCACCGTCCAGGCCCAGA
>CAXTCB010000154.1:0-5116 GCA_964242875.1 uncultured Acidobacteriaceae bacterium | reverse complement strand
CTCTCCAAACAAAAGCCCGACGAACCCGACTGGGTCGAGCGCTTCGAGTTCTACATCGGCGGCTTCGAGGTCGGCAACGCCTTCTCCGAGCTCAACGACCCCGTCGAACAGCGCAATCGCTTTGAGGATCAGCTCAAAGAACGCGACCGCGGCGACGACGAGGCTCATGCCATGGACGAAGACTACGTCCGCGCCCTCGGCTACGGCCTTCCGCCCACCGGCGGCGAGGGCATCGGCATCGACCGCCTCACCATGATCCTCACCGGCGCAAAATCCATCCGCGACGTCATCCTCTTCCCGCTGCTCCGCCCACAGACCCGCCCCACCGACTAACCCGGACGCAGAAAGAGGCTCCATCCCGGAGCCTCTTCTCAATCTAGTAGAAATCTACCCCTTTGCCGCTCGCTTCGCCACCTGCGCCAGCGTCGTCCCGTTCATCGCTTCCAGAACATCTTTACGCAGCCGTTTCTCCAGGCTCGCCAGCCCTGCCGAGCCCGCGTCCCCAAACGAAAGCCAGTCCCCTTCGGCCGCTGCGTAGATCTGTCCCATCCCGATCTGCTTTGCCGTAACCTTCAGCCGTGCTCCGCCGCTCGGTCCCTTGCGCTGCATGATCAAGCCGGCCTTCTGCAGCAGCAGAAATGTTCTCCGCACCATCACGGCGCTCTCACCCAGCGCCTCTGCAATCGCCGTTGACGTGTGCATCGCCTCCGGCTCGCTCGCCAGCACTCGCAACACCCGCACGCTCAGACCGAACCGCCCACTCTGTGCCATGTGAAGCAAGCTACCACATGCCGTTACAGATGCGCTCTGCAGGTCGTCTGCGACTGCCTGAAAGCGTACCCGGTCATCAAAATGCTACCCTCGCCCTTGATGAATATCCTCTTTGTCGGCGATGTCTTTGGCTCCGCCGGCCGTCACATCGTTCGCGAACACCTGCCGCATCTGGTAGAAGGCCATGCCGTCGATCTTCTCGTCATCAACGGAGAAAACGCCGCCGGCGGCTTCGGTATCACGCCCAGCATTGCCGAAGAGCTCTTCGATCTCGGGGCTCACGTCATCACCACCGGCAATCACATCTGGGACAAGCGCGAGATCTTCGAGTACATGGCCGTGCCCGCCGACTCCCACACGCGCAGCCGCCGCATCCTGCGCCCGGCCAACTACACCTCCAGCACCCCAGGCTTCGGCCTCTACCAGGGCACTCTCCCCGATGGCACCCTCTATGCCGTCATCAACCTGCAGGGCCGCGTCTTCATGAGCTCGTGCGACGATCCCTTTCGCAAGGCCGATGAACTTCTACGCCAGGTCGAAAAAGAGTCAGGCGCCCGTGTGATCCTCGTCGATGTCCACGCCGAAGCCTCCAGCGAGAAAGTCGCCCTTGGCTGGTATCTGGATGGCCGCGTCACCGCCGTTCTCGGCACCCATACCCACATTCCCACTGCCGACGAGCGCCTTCTCTTTGAAGGCACAGCCTTTCAGACCGATGTCGGCATGTCCGGCCCCTACGACTCTGTCATCGGTGTGGAACGCGAGCTTGTGCTGAATCGCTTCCTCACCGGCATGCCCGCAAAGTTTGAGGCCGCCAAGGGCAATCCCAAGCTCTGCGCCGCCCTCATCGCCTGCGACGGTCTTACCGGCCGCGCCACCGCTATCCGGCGCATCATGCTCGGCGAATAAGCCACCGCGTCGCCCGGCTACAGCTGGGCCAGCCACGCAAAGGCCGCTGCCCAGAAACTCTGCTCCGGCGTCGGCGCCGTTACCGCGTTTGCCCCGAGATCCTGCGCCTCTCGTCCATCGACAAGGCGCCGGCCAGCTGCACGGTAGGCGTCAGCGCCAAATTGAGCGCTTGCGTTTGACCATCGTTGAGCTGCACGTTGCGCAGCACGTTGGTACCCTTGCCGTCGGTAAACAACATCACCAGATAGGCTCCCGGCGCTAAGCCCTCCTGGCTGAATTTTCCCAGCGCATCCCCGATCAACGTATAGCGTCGGGCATGTCCGCTCGGTGCTGTGCCGGATGAAATAAGCTGCACGACGGCGTGCTGCAGCGGTTGGCCTTCCGCATTGGTGGCCTGCCCGCGCAGGCTGGCCGAACCCTGGGCATGGCTCGTGGCGGCGCTGAAGCAGAGGACTCCTAACATCAAGGCAGGAAGCGCAGAGGCGCGAAAACAAAGAAAGGTCATAGCCACATCTTTCGCCTGTCTGCGTCGGAAGAATATGCCACCAAGGGGCTATCCTGCGGGACGGCAGCGTCACCTCATCCGATCGTGGCAGGACCCCCGGCAGACGCACAAAGGGCAGGACACCGGAGTGTCCCGCCCTTCCTATACTCGTTCGGATCCAACGCGCCTATCGCCGGCGGGCAGGTGTCCGTGTCGTCGTTGTGCGCTTCGCCGGTGTCTTGGCAGCCGTCGCGCCGTCACTCATCGTGATCATCAAAGGCCCTGCCGCAGCTGCTGGCGCCGGGCTCGGCGGCGCGGGTGTAGCCTGCGCCGGCGCTGTTGGCGTCGTTGTTGTGGTTGACGGTGCCGCCGTCGCATCCGTTGGCGTCGTCGCTGCGGGTGCGGAGGGATTCGTCGCCGTTGTGGAAGTCGACGCATCCGTGCTCGTTCCAGTGCTGGTTGCCGCAGCTGTCGGAGCCGTGCCGGTCGCCGCTGGTGTCGCGCCGCCCTGGCTGTACGAGGCATACGTTCCAGTCAGCGTGATCTTCGAGCCAACCGTCGGTACCGTCTTCAAAGGCTCCTTCATGTTGAAGGTAAAGTCCGCCGTCTTCGACTGCACCGCATCGTCAGACACGGAAACCGTCAGCATGGACTCGGTTGCCGTAACTACCGTGGCATCCGGTATCTCGACGGTCTTGCCCTTCACCGTAGCCCACACCTTCTCCGCGTCGTCCGAAGTCCCGTTCTGAAGGATGAACTCCTTGTCACTCAGCGCCAGTGTTCCGAGATCCGGTGTCGACGCCACAGTCTGATGCGCGATATCCGCCGCCTTTGGCGCAGGCGTAATCGTGAAATCAGACGGCGGATTCAGGTTCGCCGTCGCGGCCGTCGTCACCTTGTCATAGCCGTCCGCATTGCCGTGGTACTTCTTGTAGCAATACTGCGCGGTTGGCGCCATCTGGCTCTTGTAGGGCTCGGGAGCGTACGCCGTAAAGCGCGAAACATAGAACGTGCAATTGATGTAATCAGGCGGCGTTGACTGCAGATAGGCAAGCCCCAGGAAGTACGTATCCTGCAGGATCGGACCGGGCTTGGTCGTTTGGTCAACCGGAACCGCGGCCAGCTCCTGCTTGAAGTTTGTGATGGCTGTCGCCGTGTCCTTCTTGTTCAGCGCCGCCGTTCCAACCGCACTATAGAAGATCGGGTTCGCGTTGGTCTGCAGCGTCTTGAAGTCTGCATCGCTCATGTCCTTCGGCTTCGTCGCCGCCAGACCCTTCTGCGCATAATCCGCAGCCTTGTCGAGCGCGGCCTGCTTGGCCGTCGCGTCCGTCAACTGATCCGCGGACGCCTTGCGGAAGTACACCTCGAGCGTGATTGCCCGCAGATTGTTCGGATCTACCTGCAGCAGCCGATCCGCCGCGTCCAGTGTCTTGGTCGGATCAAACGAGCTGTAGGCCACCATCAGCTGCTGCAGCACATCGCTCTTGACCGAGCTCTGCGGATACTTCTGCAGGTACGCCTCCAGCGCCGGCGCCTTGGTCTGCGGCGTCGACTGGTTGATCGCGGCGGTGTAATCGTTGTACTCCGCCTGTGCCATCTGCACCTGTCCGCCGGCCGCCCCAGGGGCCGCCTGCTGTGCACCAGAACCTAGGTTTACCTGCTGCTGGGAGAACGCGAAATGCGCTCCAGGAGCCACACTGGCGACCGCCAGAAGAGACGCAACGACTGCCTTCTTCATTCAACACTCCTCGAAAATCAACTATCCGCGATCTTCTGCTCCATATGCACCCGGAGACAGAGTCATCATAGTGCAACATGGTAGTTAGCGTCTGAAGTCGTGATGGCGTTTCTGAAAAGCCGCCGCGTCACCATCAACTGCCCATCAACCGCCAGGATGCTTGGGATGATGCGGATTATAAAGAGCACGTTGCACTCCGGCAATCTACCCGCATCTGCTGCACAGTACATCGGGTAGTACCCTCCCATCCGGACGAGGATCTCTCGCCAGAATCACTGCACCCGCCGCCGCAAACCTCTCTCTCGCACCCGCGCAAAGGCAGGCGCGACCTGCCAGCGTGGAGAGCGCGGCAGCGATCTCCCCTTCAAGCCCATTTGTGGGGTTCCGCCTTCCTTATCCACAACCGGTTGCGCCATGGTTGTTGATCCCATCCACAATGGCCTCTAAACTTGAGCAAGCAGCGTACCGGCCGCCTTCGCCGATACGGCCGCCCGGAGACCGTCGCGCATGCTCAAGCTCAAGAAGATCCAGATCCTCGGCTTCAAGTCGTTCTGCGACCGCACAGAGGTACAGCTGACGGGCGAGGGCATCGCCGCTGTGGTCGGTCCAAATGGCTGTGGCAAGTCCAACATCTCCGACGCCATCACCTGGGTCCTCGGCGAACAATCAGCCAAGAGCCTTCGCGGCCTCAAGATGGAAGACGTCATCTTCGCCGGCACCCGCGACCGCAAGCCCACTGGCATGGCTGAGGTCTCCCTTACCTTGGTGGACCCCGAGGTCTACGACGGCGCGCCGCTCCATCAGGACGGCCCCGAGCTCGTGATGTCGGACCGCCATCCCGCTGAGGTTGCCAACCCCGGCGACTGGGATGAGACGCAGCTTCGCGAGCAGCTGGCCGCCGAGACCGAAGAGGCCGTTCTCGAAGCTCAACCCGGCGTCCTTCTCGACGGCGAGGAGACTGACGAGGAGTCCGCCTCATCAGACTCCGCCAACGCAACCACCCAGCCCTCCGAGAACGTCGTCCTCAAGATCCGCCGCCGCAAGTTCAACCGCGCTCCCGTCCGCGCCGGCGAGATCACCGTCACGCGTCGCCTCTTCCGCACCGGCGACTCCGAGTACCTGCTCAATGGCAAGATCTGCCGCCTTCGTGACATTCAGGACATCTTCATGGGCACCGGTCTCGGCGGCGAAAGCTACGCCATCATCGGCCAGGAGCG
>CAXTCB010000153.1:0-5137 GCA_964242875.1 uncultured Acidobacteriaceae bacterium | reverse complement strand
CCGGCTCCTGCTCTGCCGCCTTCGCGATCGCCGCCCGCACCACCGGCACAATGTTTCGCAGATGCTCCCGGCTCGCCAGCTCCGGCACCACGCCGCCATAGATCGCATGCAGGTCCACCTGGCTCGCCACCACGCTCGACAGCACCTCGGTCCCGTTCCGCACCACCGCCGCGGCCGTCTCATCGCACGAGCTCTCAATGCCCAGAACCAGCCCCGTGCCCCGGCTGTTCACGCGCTCGAGTCCCGTGCTGCTTCCTGCGCTTTCCTCAGGCATCTGAGTAGTGTACGAGGAGCAGAAGCATGGCAGCACACCCCTCCATAGCGCGCGTTGAAAGCACCGGCTACCGCGCCGCGCTGGACGTCGTCCGCACACTCTCCGCAGCCGGCCATCAAGCCTTCTTCGCCGGTGGCTGCGTCCGCGATCTCCTGCTCGACCTCGAGCCGAAAGACTTTGACGTCGCCACCAGCGCCACACCCGAGATCGTCCAATCCCTCTTCCCGCGCACTGAAGCCGTCGGTGCTCACTTTGGCGTCATCCTCGTCATCACCCGCGAAGGCGAAGATCGCCACGCCATCGAGATCGCCACCTTCCGCAACGACGGCGTCTACACCGACGGCCGGCGGCCTGACGCCGTGCGTTTCTCCACTGATCCCCGCGAAGATGTTCTTCGCCGCGACGTCACCGTCAACGGCATGCTCTTCGATCCGTTGCGCTTCGAGCAGACGGGCGATCTCGCCGGCTCCGTCCTCGACTTCGTCAACGGCCGCAGCGACCTCGAGCATGGCATCCTTCGTGCCATTGGCGATCCCATGCGCCGCTTCACCGAAGACAAGCTCCGCATGCTGCGCGCCGTCCGCTTCGCCGCTCGCCTCGGCTTTGCCATCGAACCCGCCACAGCCGCCGCCATCACCGCCCTCGCACCGGACATTCACCAGGTCAGCGCCGAACGCGTTCGCGATGAGCTCTCCCGTATGCTCACCGAAGGCCACGCTCGCCGCGCCTTTGAGCTGCTCGACCAGACCGGCCTGCTCGCGCAGATCCTCCCCGAAGCCGTCACCATGCACGGTGTCGAGCAGCCCGCCGACTGGCACCCTGAGGGCGACGTCTGGGTTCACACCATGCTGCTGCTCGAAAAACTCGAGCCCGGCTGCCCCTCCACCCTTGCCTGGGGAGCCCTGCTGCACGACATCGGCAAACCCGCCACCTCTCAGCTCGATCGCTCCGGCCCCGCCCCGCGCATCCGCTTCAGTGGCCACGTCGAGGTCGGCGTCCGCATCGCCGAGGTCATCCTCCAGCGCCTGCGCTTTTCAAACGACGACACCGAGCAGATCCTGGCTCTGATCAAGAACCACATGCGCTTCGGCGACGCTCCGCAGATGAAGGAATCCACCCTCAAGCGCTTCCTCCGCCTGCCCAGGTTCGACGAGCACCTGCAGCTGCACTGGCTGGACTGCAGCTCTTGCCACGGCAAGCTCGGTATCTGGGAATCGATGAAGCAGCGTTACGAAGCCGAGCCCGTCGAAGCGCATCGTCCGCAGCTCCTCGTCACCGGCCGCAATCTGATCAACTCTGGTTACAAACCCGGCCCCGGCTTTAAAGCCATGCTTGAGGCTGCAGAAGACGCCCAGCTTGAGGGCGTCATTCACTCCACCGACGACGGCCTCGCCCTCATCCGCGACCGCTTCGGCAACCCCTGACAGAGACGTTCAGGAATTTTGCTGTCAGTCCGTAGGGGTCTGCTTCTCTACCACCTCCCCGAGCCTGCCGTCTCCTAACGGCACAAGACAAACTCTCCTCAGCGCATCGGATCCCCTTATGGCAACTGAAACACAGCCGAACGACATCATCTTCAATCAGACCTACGACGTCCTCATCCTCGGCGCCGGCATCGCCGGCCTGGCCTGCGCCCGCGTCCTTGCGGAGAGCGGCCAGCGCGTCTGCCTCGTCGAAGCCGCGGACCGCATCGGCGGCCGAATCCTCACACAGCGCCACGGTGACCAGATCACCGAGCTCGGCGCGGAGTTCGTCCATGGCCGCCCACCCGAGCTCCTCGCCCTCATCCAGGAGGCCGGCCTCACCGTCGTCGACCGCACCGGCTCGCAGCTGAGCTTCGAGGATGGCCATCTCACCGGCGAAAGCAGCGGCCGTGACGGCATGTTCGATCCGCTCGAAGCGCTGCGCGACTTCAGCGGCCCCGACCTCAGCTTCCACGACTTCCTCAACCAATCCGAGTTCGCCGGTGACGACGATCTTCGCGAAGCCGCCTTCGGCTACGTCGAAGGCTTCAACGCTGCCGATGCGACTCAGATCAGCGCGCAATCGCTCGGCATCCAGCAATCCGCCGAAGACTCCATCGACGGCGATCGCGTCGGCCACATCCGCGAGGGCTACGATCGCCTGCCGCACTTCCTCGCCGACCGCCTTCGCGCCGCCGGCTCCACCCTCCTTCTCAATACGCGCGTCGATGCCATCCACTGGGCCGCCGGCCGCGTCGCCTTCGAGACCACCGCCGGCGAACTCCTCGCACCTCGAGCCGTCATCACCCTTCCGCTCGGAGCTCTGCAGGCGAACACCGTCCGCATCATTCCCGAGCCGCACGCCATCCACGAGGCCGCCGCCCTCATGCGCATGGGGCCCGTCTGCCGCTTCACCCTTCTCTTCCGCGAGCCCTTCTGGCAAACCCTTCCCCCACAGCCCGGGCTCGCCGCGCAAGCCCTGCACGACCTCAGCTTCCTCTTCGACTTCGGCCAGCTACCCTCCGTCTGGTGGACCATGCACCCCGAGCGCACACCCTCCGATACCGCCACGCGCTCGCTCACCGGCTGGATCGGCGGCCCGCGCTCGCAGCAGCTTCTCGGTAAGTCCTCTGCCGATCTCGCCGGCCTCGGCTGCCGCGCGCTCGCCCGCATCTTCGCTCTCCCCGAGTCCGCGCTGCTCGATCAACTCGAAGCCTGCTTCACCTATGACTGGTCCGCCGATCCGCTCTTCCACGGCTCCTACAGCTACGTCGGCGTCGGCGGCGCGCAGGCCTCCGCCCGCATGGCGCAACCCGTTGAGCACACCCTCTACTTTGCCGGCGAACACACCGACATCACGGGCCACTGGGGCACCGTGCATGGCGCTCTCCGCAGCGGTCTCCGCGCCTCCGGCCAGATCCTCAGCCACACCTGATCCGATATCAGCCGTCACTCCGTGTGGGAGTCGCTAAACCGGGGTCCGCCCGCCGGTCGCTCCATAGATCTCACCCGAAACGTAGCTCGCCTCTTCGCTCGCCAGAAACACATACAGGTGTGCCAGTTCGATCGGCTGTGCCGGCCGGCCAAACACCGTCTGCTCCCCAAAGCTCTTCACCATGGCCGCCGGCATGGTCGCCGGAATCAGCGGCGTCCACACCGGTCCCGGCGCCACCCCGTTCACCCGAACTCCCTTCTCCTTCGCCAGCTTCGCCAGGCTCTTCGTCAGGTTCGCAAGCGCAGCCTTGGTCGCCGCATACGCCAGCAGTCCCTCGCTTGGCTCAAATCCCTGGATCGACGTGCTGTTGATGATGCTCGCCCCCGGCTTCAAGACGGCCAGTGCGGCCTGCGTCAGGTAGAACGTGCCAAATACATTCGTCCGAAACGTCCGTTCCAACTCCTCCGGGCTCACATCCTCAATCCGCTCCCGCACCATCTGGAAGCCAGCATTGTTCACCACAATATCCAGTCGCCCCAGCCGCGTAGTCGCCGCCTTCACCAGCGATCGCGCATAGCTCGGCTCGCCAATGTCTCCAGGCAGGCACAGACACTTGCGGCCAGCCTCCTCCGCAATCGTCGCCACCTCTTTCGCGTCCTTCGCCTCCTCCGGCAGAAAACTCAGAACCAGGTCAGCACCCTCTTTCGCAAACGCAATCGCCACGGCGCGCCCGATTCCCGAGTCCCCGCCCGTCACAATCGCCACCCGCCCCTGCAGCCGGTTGTAGCTTACGTAGTCATGCTCGCCATGCTCCGCCGGCGGATCGAGCGCGCGCACCGTCCCCGGATGCGTCTGCTTCTGCTCCTTGAACGGAGGCTTGGGATACATCGTGCGAGGATCAGGGTTCGCGCTGGGAGTCGATGGCATAAACAGGCACCTCTAAAGTCAAATCAAAGCGAACGGGCTACCGGCCTACACCGGCAAAGGACCTCTCACTTCGATGCACCGCAATCCTCGCGTGGCTGCCGAAAGCCACGTCTCGCCATCGCCTTCCATCGCAACCATCATCTGCTAGCCTCAGACCATCTGAGGTTTTATGGCTACCAAGGTTCTGCTGAACACCCCCCCTGACACCACCCCCAACACCACCATCACCGTCAATGGCAGGGAGACAGACGCACACGTCGGCGAGTTCCTGGTAGAAGCGCTTAACCGCATGGCCGACCGTACCCACGGCAAAAAGCTTCCTCAGGTCTGCTACATGCCGCAGATGGGTCCCATCCAAAGCTGCGATACCTGCCTCGTCCAGGTAAACGGGGAACTGGTCCGCTCCTGCGCCACCCCCGTCACCGCCAGCATGGCCGTCCAGACCGAGGGCGAAAAGGTCGACATCGCCCAGCGCGAAGCCTTCGATCGCATCCTCCAGAACCACATGCTCTACTGCACCGTCTGCGACAACAACAACCAGAACTGCACCGTGCACAACGCCACCGCCGACCTCGACGTCAAGCACCAGGCCCGCGAGTTCAAGGTCAAGCCCTACGAGAAGGATGAGTCCAACCCCTTTTACCGGTATGACCCCGACCAGTGCATCCTCTGCGGCCGCTGCGTCGAGTCCTGCCAGAACGTGCAGGTCAACGAGACCCTCTCCATCGATTGGACCAGCGAGCATCCGCGCGTGCTCTGGGATGGCGGCCACGAGATCGCCGGCTCCTCCTGCGTCTCCTGCGGCCACTGCGTCACCGTCTGCCCCTGCAACGCGCTCATGGAAAAGTCCATGATCGGCCACGCCGGCTATCTCACCAATCTCCCCCCCAAGGTCCTCGACGACATGATCGACGTCGTCAAAGGCGTCGAGCCCAACTGCGGCTACGGTCCCATCCTCACCCTCTCCGAGATCGAAGCCGAAGCCCGCAACGAGCGCGTGAAGCGCACCAAGACCGTCTGCGTCTACTGCGGCGTCGG